>JAKAUA010000069.1 GCA_021827875.1 bacterium
GGGCGGATGGATATTTCGCAGAAACTTGCGGTCAGATCAATGAAAATAGGATTCGCGAATACATACAAAATCAATAAATTGAAATTCATAATAAAGCGGGGGCTTTTAAGCCCCCTGAATTTTTACTTATAATAACTTCAAATTGTTCCGCAGACTCTATACAATCAACCGATGCAGCCGATGCGTTTGCTCCCAATGCAGCCAAGGTGTCGGTAACAGTGTCTCGTTTTGACCACAATACTGCAGCAGCATTACCTACTTTTTTTGTTGTGTTAGAGATAAAAGAAAAAGGATCATACCAAGAAGCGTTAGAGTATTGTATAGTTACTGAACCTATAATAATAAGGTACAAAGTGATTTTTTTAAATAATGGTTTCATCTCCACAATTTTCCCTTTTCACACAACACTATCAAGTAATTATTCAATACAAATATAGTAGAACAAATATAGTAGATTTTAAATAAAAATATCAATAATAGAAATAATTATTATGATTTTAGATGCACTTTGATCAATGCTTTAAAACGCGTACCTCGTTCCTCATAATTTTTAAAAAGATCATAGCTCGCGCCGGCAGGAGAAAAGAGTACAATATCACCGTTTTCTATCTGTTTCATACAATGTTTCACCGCATCCTCAAGCGTTTCATGCACAAAAGAATTAATTCCAACTGAGCGCGCTATGTCGCATAATTGTCGGGCTTCTTTACCAAAGCAATACAGCATCTTAACTTTTCCGGCGAGCAATGTAACAAAAGGGGAGCGATCAACTCCTTTGCTTATGCCTCCGATAAAAAGAACAATCGGCTTACCCTCAAAATTATTGAGCGCTGCCATAGTCGCCATAGGAATGGTTGATTTTGAGTCATTATAAAAGGTTGCCCCATTAATAACAGCAACTTTTTCTAGTCGATGCTCGGGAACATGAAGTTCAGATTGCTTATGTAAAAGAGGAACAACAGGAATGTTAAGCGTATCAAGCGCGGCTACTATGAATAGCCAGTTTTCTACAAAAGATAGTTTTGGCAAGAGATCTACTGAGCATATAATACGTTTAACTGCCTCTTTTTTACACATAATATGATTGTTTTCAAGATAATAGACGCTATCACATGGTTCTACTTGGTCATCAGCGGGAGGGGTAGTGCTGCACCATATAAAGGGGCGTTCGGGGGCGAGTGAACGTATCTTTTTTTGTTCTGCTAAAGGGACAATCGCATGAGCATAACCGGCTTGTTTAAGAAAAATTTGCGCTTTAGCTTTAAAATATTCTTCTGCGCTCATATGCCTATCTAAATGATTTGCATAAAAATTGGTCCAGAGTGCCAGAGTAGGGGCAAATGAGCTGTTTGCTTCAAGCTGAAAACTTGATAATTCTAACAACGCACAATCATAATTATTTTGCTCAAGCAGTAAATCAAGCATACCTATGCCAATGTTGCCGCCAGTGGCAATACGCATAGATTTTGATAGTAATTGCGAAAGCAGATACGTGGTGGTCGTTTTACCGACTGAGCCGGTGATGGCGATAATCGGTTTTGTCCAAAATTGTTGGAAGATGTCTAATTCAGTAACAAAGCGATCGTGGTAGGCGCTATAAGGACGCAAATCAATCCCCGGGCTTGCAAGGCACATATCGTGTGCAGCAAGAAATGTCGGTACATCAGTTTGCTTAGAAAAAGTTGCTTTATGGTCTATTAAAAATCTCTGCTCTTCGCTCGATAACTCTCTTTTTTCCATAATATCTACGGCAATGTTTTGTTTATGGAAAAAACGCACGGCAGCTTTGCCGACTATTCCCAGGCCCCAAATGGCTATTTTTTTTGATGTAAAATCCATAGTGCTCTTAAGTTCTCTCAGTTTTTTATTTATTAATGGAATAGAGTATACTTAAAACCAAATGTAAAAAATAGACAAAAAATTATAGGGTGTTTAGAACAATGGCACATGAAGAACAAGTACCAAAAGTAAGTTTTAAAGATACGCTCAATTTACCTCATACTGATTTTCCTATTAGAGCGACGCCGGCAGTTGATGACCCGGCAATGATTGCGCGCTGGGAAAAAGAGAAGCTGTTTGAAAAAACGTTTACTCATAATGCAGGACAAGAAAAATTTATTTTACATGATGGTCCACCCTATGCGAATGGCAACATTCATATCGGCCATGCATACAACAAAATTTTAAAAGATATCGTCTGCAAAGCAGAACGTATGAGCGGCAAACAAGTACCGGTAACACCGGGCTGGGACTGCCACGGTCTGCCCATAGAACTTAAAGTCTCTGCTGCCAATCCCGATGCAACACCTATTGAATTAAAAAAGAAATGCCGCGAATATGCCCAAGGCTGGATTGATACGCAACGCGCAGAATTTAAAAAATTAGGCGTCTGCATGAATTGGGATCATCCTTATTTAACCATGAATCATGGTTATGAAGCTTCAATCGTAGAAGCATTTGGCATATTTGTTGCCGGTGGTTACATTGAACGTAAAAATAAAACAGTACCTTGGTGTTTCTCTTGTAAGACCGTACTTGCAACAGCAGAAATCGAGTATCAAGAACGCAAAGATCCTTCTATTTATGTATCATTTCCCCTTGAACAGCGCGTTGTCGATGCAGTAATGCCGGCATTGGTAGGTAGACAAGTAAACATCATAGTCTGGACCACTACACCATGGACATTACCATTAAATCGTGCGGTATTAATTAAACCAAATGCACGCTATGTAGTATTAGAGCTATCAGACACAAACTTTGGAATTGTGGGTGCACAATTAGCAGACAAATTATGTGCACAACTTGGTATTGAAAAGAAGGTTGTTGCGGAGCTCTCTGCCAATCAACTTATAAAAGAAAAAGCAAAAGTACATCATCCCTTTATCGATTTTATGGTGCCCATTATTCCTTCTGACTCAGTGTCAGAAGATGATGGTACCGCATTTGTACATTGTGCTCCGGGCTGTGGTCCTGAAGATTATGAAACAGGCGTTAAGCATCATTTAGAAATATATTCACCTATTTCTGTTGAAGGTAAATATACTGCTGATATTCTGCCTGCAGAATTAAAAGGTATGTCAGTGACTGATGGGCAAATTTGGGTTATCAGAACATTGGCAGCCAATGGCCGATTGGTTTTTAAAACGAGTATTAAACACTCATATCCGCATTGTTGGCGCTGTCATAATGGACTTATCTTCCGTGCAACCAAACAATGGTTCTGTGATTTATCAAAACATGATTTAAAACACAAAACATTGCACGCGATCGATGGTATTGCCAATTATCCTGAAAAATCTAAAAACAGACTTAAAGCAACCGTCGATGGCCGCTTGGAATGGTGCTTGTCCCGTCAGCGCATCTGGGGTGTGCCAATTCCTGCATTATTGTGTACCTCATGTGATTATACGTACACCACTCAACAATTTATTAATCATGTTGCCAAGCAAATAAGCAAAGAGGGCGTTGAATACTGGGATCGTGCAACGCTAGAAGATCTTTTTGGCAATGACAAATTGCGCTGTCCGCGTTGCTCTGCAGATGGTTGGGTCAAAGAAAAAGATATTCTTGATGTTTGGTTTGATTCAGGCATAAGCCATTTTGCGGTGTTGAGCAAAAATGAAAATCTACAGTTCCCCGCAGATCTTTATTTAGAAGGCAAAGATCAGCATCGTGGTTGGTTCCAAAGTTCACTGCTTACCGGATTAGTGCTAGAACAACAAGCACCGATGAAAGCTATTTTAACTCATGGCTTTACGGTTGATCAGCAAGGCAGAAAAATGTCTAAATCATTGGGCAATGTTGTGTCTCCTGATCAGATGATCAAAGATTTGGGCACTGATGGTTTACGCCTCTGGGCCGCAAGTATAGATTATGCCGATGATGCCGTTGTTTCAAGCGTGTTATTGGCAAATGTAAAAGAAGTGCTCAGAAAAATTCGCAACACCTGCCGCTTCTTGTTATCTAACTTGTATGATTATCATCATGAAAAAGATGCACTTGCCTATTCTGATTTGTTACTCATCGATAGATTGGCACTGGAAGAATTGCATCGCTTTAATGACAAAATACGTGATTTGTATAAGAAATATGATTTCACTGCGATATTCCATGGATTGTCAGAGTATTGTGCAAGTTCGTTAAGCTCATTCTATCTTGATATTATTAAAGACCGTTTGTATGTGGAACAGAGCAATGGTACCTTGCGTAGATCGGCTCAGACAACATGCTGGTATATTCTTGATACATTGACTAAGTTGATGGCGCCAATTCTGTCATTCAATGCAGAACAGATTTCTGATTTCTATCAGAAAGAAAAGAAGGAATCGATCCATTTGCAATCATTTGCCTACATTCCATCTCTTATTGAGTTATTAGCAAAAGGGAGCTTGTTGTCTCAGTTAACATTAAAGCCGCAGGGCTCTGATGTTGAGCGTAGCAAGACACGCCTTGCGCTTGATACTATCGCATTACAACAGCAATTGGTCACTTTTGATTTACAATGGGATACCTTAAAAGCGATACGTACTGTGGTGTTAAAAGCGATAGAGCAGCTGCGCGAAAAAGGCACGGTAAAACATTCTCTAGAAGCGCGGGTTACCTTGTATTTTGATAACAGTGCGCCATGGTTTGCAGCATTGCAAGAATTTATTGCATCATTACGCCATACTGCACAATCAGATGTTAATTTCTTTAAAGAATTCTTTATCGTATCACAGGTTACGTTTGGGCAAGATCATACAACATTGCAATCAACTGATCTAGCCGGCTTTTATGTTGGCATAGAGGTTGCGCACGGTAATAAATGTCCACGCTGCTGGAATTGGGATCAGACTAATGATGTCGATCATTTGTGTGCGCGTTGTATGAAGTTAGTTAGAAAATAATGGGAACAGCTATGGTATTGAAAAAATATAGTATTTGTTTTTTATTGCTTGGTTCTGCAATTGCCATGGAAAGTTCACAGGTATTTCCTGGACCACTTCCCATCATGGATGATGAGCCTATGGAAATTGTGTATTACGATGATGTGGCTATCGAAGGTACTATACATCCATCATCTACTGGATGGCGATGGCCATTATTTCGTGACACAAATAAGATGAGTGCCTTTATTTCTCCAAGAGTAATGTATCAAGAGGCAGACTCTATTCTTATTCCTTATCCTGATAGAGAAGGTAAGTGTGGATATTTTTCTGAAATAGCTCATGATAACAAACAAACGCGATACGTAGTATCAGATACAGGAGAATTAAAAATAGAATTACCTTTTCTGCCTCGCCATTTAGCATTAAATGAGAGCAAGACTATTCTGTTGATAGAGGGAATACCTGATGTTATAAAAATAGGTCTTGGGGTACTGAAGCCAAAAAATAATGCATTGGTAGCATATGCGCTAGCGCAAAAAAAGATGTATCAATTAACAGAATATACGGCACCGTACGGTTACGAAACAACTGATATAGGTTCTAACAATGGAACTGCGTTTGCAAGATACGGATTAACTCATCAAGCGTGGGATATTTCAGGAATAGAATAGAGGTTTTGCTTATGAACAAAAATATGTTGATATTGCTGCTGTTTATTTTTTCACTCACCGCTATGGAAAATGATGGGGAGTTTATCCTTGAGTATGGTAATTTTCCTATTGCTCGCACAGTGGAATCATCTGCATATGGATGGCGTTCGCCCTTATCACATGTTGAAAATAGATTGTCTCCTGTTGTTCCCATCAATATGGTCACACGCGGAGAAATAGCATTACCCTATATTCCTTATGGTGATGCCAGAGAAAGAGTCTTCTACTATGCGCATATGAAGCCATATCATTATGGGCCTGCTCATGATCACAATGATACTTGTTATTGGGTAACTAATAATCGTGGAGATGCAATACCATTACCTTTTCAACCACGCCATTTGGCATTAAATGCCACAAAAACAATTATGTTAATAGAGGGATGGGGGGCTATGATCGCTCATGAGAATGGCGAAATTGCCATACCAATAAACAATGAACTTGTTGCTTATTCGCTAGCAACAAGAAAAATATATCAGTTGCATGATTATAAAGCTCTTTATGGGCACAAAACAAGCGTTATTGGGTTTAAAGAAGGTTCCTCTGCTACCGCCATGGCAGACTTTGCCTTGAGCCATCAGGAATGGGATTTGTCAGGAATAGAACAATAATAATAATCGTTATTAATTGCAGAGAATGTTCTCAAACATAAAGCCTCGCCAAAAAGCGAGGCTTTATTCATGTACATCTATTTTAATTATTTGTTACTTAATAGATCTCAATACATTTAACAATTCAATAAGTTGCGATTGTAAGGTATCGAGTGTGGCTGATGGTGAAGGAGGAGTAGTCACTTGGTTCTTGAGATCGGCGTTTTCAGGTTCCTGTTCGCCGCCAAAGAATGCCCATTGTTTATCCGGAATAATAGAACTGGCTTGCGCTTTAATAGCGTCGATTTGTTTAATTACTGAATCAATAGTGCTCGATTGTGCTAAGAGAGAATCAATATCAGTTTTATAATATTTCTTCTGATCATTATCGAGCTTGTTGAAGCGAGTTCGAATATCATTTGCTTTGAAAACGGCACTTTGAGCGCGATTAAATGCTTGTTGTAGTGCGTTTGCAACTTGAATATTCAAAGGATTTTTTGAAAGTACCTGTGTTTGAATATTTTTAAAGCCGCCGTCTACCAATACCTGATTGAGAGTCTCAAATGCAGAACCAAGGTTATCAAGCGCTTTTTCCATGCGCTTATCTTCTTCAACCTTCTTCTTTTTCTCTTCCTCTTTTTTCTTTTCATCTTCTTTTTTCACAGGAGTAGGGGTCTTTGGCATTTCTGGCAGCTTGCTCTTGTCTGAAGGAGCGTTGCCGCCGCCTTTTGGCGCAGCTGCTTTTGGCACATTATCACCACCGCCGAATGAAGAGGCATTTCTACCTTCTGACGGCTTGCCATAGGCACCTGATGACGGATTTGAGAATAATGCATCAAAGGAATCAAGGGGCGTAGCGCCACTGCCGTATGAAGGATGTTTTGCAGCTCCCGGTTGGTATGTTGGTGCCGAAAATAAAGCGCGATCTGCTGGATTCGCGCCTGCAGACATTACCGGAGTTGTGCGATAAGGCTGACCCGCCTTTTGTGCTTCTTGCATCGATTTTGCTTTTTCTTCGCTGTATTTTTTAGCAGTTGGCTCATATTTTTCTATAATACTATCAAGTGCTGAGGGTAATCCAAGACGATAGAATGCCTCGCTAATACTGCTGAGTGCTTTTTTGAGCGCGGTGCTTGATTTGTCAGCAAGCTTAGTAGCACCAAATTCAGGGATCTCAATAGAAGGTTCTGTTGAACGCAATATGCTTTCTACGCGAGAAAGATTATTGAATACCACTTCATTTTTAACGAGCTCACCCATATATTTGTAATCACGTGTTTTTGGATCTCGATCTTTCAGCTTAGAAAGCTGCTGAATAAAGAGTTCTATTTGATTCTTTAAGGTCTGCCAGTTTGCAAACGATGGCGTAATAGAGCCATCTTTGAGCCAACCGCTTACTTTAATATCGATATCAGGAATCAAAGCTGTTTTATTGAGTATTTTTTCCAATTTTTTCAAAAGTCCATCAATGATATTTATGGCCTCATCAACTTTAGTTTTTGCGATCGGTTTGGGAGTAGGGACATTTTCTTTGACCGGTGTTGGCGCAGGAGTTGGTTCCATTTCGATTGGTGGGACATTTTCATTAACAATCGGTTTTATTTTTTCTTCTAATTGTTGCGCTTCTTTTTCAACTTCTGACCAGAATTCGTTAAGAAATTTTTCTTGTTCTTCTTTAGGTAGCTTAGAAACTTCTTTTTCTAATTCACCCATGATCTCCATCATAAATCCTTGTTGTTCTTCAGGAGACATCCTATTTATCATCTCCATCATCTCACGTTCTTCCTGAGAAAGGCCGGATAAATCCATTTGTGGCATAGGGCCCTGTTGCGGTGCGGGAGCAGCATACATATTTGGTGAGTAGATTAGGATGAGTAATAACAAAATGTGAAGAGAGCTAAAAATTTTCATGTAAATCCTTTGCTTTGCGAAAAGATGATGCACTATGTAATGTACTCTAGTATAAAATAATTATATTCGCTTACAATAGTTTTTATGAGATATCACAATAAAAAAGGCTTTTTTCTTATTGAGACAATTGCGGCATGTGCTTTGCTGGTTGCGATAAGTGGCATTATCAGCATGTATATAGCTGCCATGGGATCACACCATAGAAAAGCAAAGGAGCAATTGCATCTGTTTCGGCTTGCTCAGCAAGCGATTAATGGCAATAATGCCGCTACGCATTCTATGAGGATAGAGTCAGAACCTTTCATAGCTTCGAATACAGATTTGCAGACCAAGGGATACAGCACACGCTTTCATGACAAACTGATAGTAAAACGAGTATCTGTTGGTCGTGGCACAAATGAAGTGCACACGCAGTTAACAGCTATTTGCTTGAAAGATGCGACAGTATGAAAGCTCATGGATTTACCTTAATAGAATGTCTTATATCTATTAGTCTGCTTACATTACTTGCATTATTGGCAACACAATTTGGTATACAATCATATAATTCATTAGACAAGCTGCGCACACATGCTAATTCTTGTATGATGCATAATGCGGCTTTTGATCTGTTATCTTATGATGTAAAGCACGCACCTGAGATTAAGACATGGGCATCTAAAGATAAAGAAAATAGTTATACCTGGAAGCAGGGTAATGATACCATTACCTGGTTTATAAAAGGTGATACATTAATGAGAAAAAGTGGCAAAAGATCAAGCGTGGTGGCGCCTAATATCGCTTCTTTAAAAATAGCCGAACATAAGGCAGGATATATTGTATCATTAGCAGGAAAAGGAAATGACAATTCTATCATTGAACAAGTAATACGAGTGATCAGATGAATAAGCCGGGAATAGCGCTATTAATGGTGATTGTTTGTTTGTCCTTTTTTCTGCTTGCGACGTTTATTATGTATCAGTCCGCATTATTGTTCCCTCGTTTTGTGCAAGATGAAATTAAGCAGCAAAAAAATGAAATTCTTATTGATGGCGCACTTATGTATGCAATTAGTTTTTGTAGAGAAAATTGGCATCAATTGGTAAAAGATGCTGAAAAAGGGCAAAAACAAGAACTATTTTCTGTACCGTTACCCGATGCTAACACAACTGCAGATATTGTTATTGAATTAGGCATTGATCAGCAGAAAATAACAACAACGCTGGTGCAAAACAACAAGAAAGGCACCACACGTAGCGCCATCATGCATAAAGATTTAACCATAACGCACGTATGAAAAAAATCGCATCAGCTTATGTATCAATTATATGTTCGGCATTGTTGCTTGCGGCATCTTTTTTTTGGCCGCAGTATTTTTGGTGGGCTGTATTTGTATTTTTGGTACCATTACTATTTTCCTTTATGTCCGGTTGGCAACCAACCATGTCCCACGGCTTATTATGGGGAATGCTCTATTTCGGGTTACATTGGATTGCATTGGCAGAGGTCTTGGTGCGTCATGCGCAAGTAAGTAAGAGTGTAGTACTTTGTTGTTATTTTTTTCTTATTTGTTACATGAGTCTGTATAGCCTCTGTTGGTTTTGGTTATTGGGGCTGATAAAAAAAATAACTCACAATATCCGGCTACAGATACTTTTTTTTGTGGGAATAAGCTATCTTTATTTTCATGTATTGTACTATCATTCTCTGTTTATTTTTGGTGTACACACCGGCTACAGCCTGGGTAATATAGTTCTTCCGATCCTTACCATATCGCTTGGCCGCTGGTTATTAATGATAATGGGCATGACAGGGACTATATTATTTATTATCAGTATCAATGGTGTAATTGCCTATGCTTTTTTCCTAAATAGAAAAAAGATAGCCGTGTATCTTAGTCTATTAGTTTGCACATTATTATTTGGCATAACTTTCTATAAGACACAAGAAAAAAACAGAAATTATATGTCGCATAATTCAATCACTTATGTTAAACCATCACTCGGTGAGCAACCACGCGACGTAATACAAGAGACAATAACTGCAATCCAAAAAGTAAAAATAGGGCAGCGAGACACATCACTTATTGTTATGCCCGAATCAACTTTTTCTTTTGATATAACGCCGCGACAAATACAAATGATACAAGATAACCTTGATGAAACAACATTTCTATTATTCGGTTGTTATTATCAAAACAAAAACTCAATCCTATGTGTAAATAAAGAGCGCATAATCTTTCACTATGACAAAACCACTTACCATCCCTTTAGCGAAATTCTCTATTGGCCCTGGAACTATTTTGAAGAAAAAGGATGGTTACCTTATTTATTTTTAAACGGAAAAGAACAAATTATGCCTCGATCCAGCCAAGAACAAATCAGGATTCTCCCCATTAATGAAAATAATTATATAATAACACCGGCGATTTGCTCCGATCTTTTTTTTAACACGCGAGTAAAAATAGATAAGAAATCGGAATATATATTGTTCTTATGTAATGATAGTTGGTTTTCATACTCTTATTTCCGCCATCTTATGTATCTCTACGCTGTTTATACTGCAATCATCAACCAAATTCCGGTACTCTATGTTGCACATACCTATGCTACTTATATCAACCAGGCAGGAGAGAGTCGTGAACTTTTATCTTAAAAAGAGCGGTTATAGCTTTACTTTCTTATTCCAAATCAGTTTTTTTTAGAGTATACTTTTGCCACTATAAAAAGATCTTAACTGCATGAGGATGCCATGAAAGTATACTTGCTAAAAAATATTGAACGTGTTGGTATGGCCGGAGAAATTATTAAAGTAAGCGATGGTTATGGAACCAACTATTTAATTCCTAACAAATTGGGAGTAGCGGTCACCTCTGAAAACGAAGGCTCTTTTAAGCAAAAAGCGCAAAGCATTGAACACCGCAAAGAAGTTATTGCGACCCAAACCTCTATGCTCGCAGAAAAAATTAAAGCTATCACCGTTACCTTAAAACGCAAAATGCACAATGACGGTAAATTGTATGGCGCGGTATCTGAAGGCGAAATTGCAGATCTATTATCTGAAAAAGGTGTCAGTATCTCCAAGTCACAAGTGAGCATGCCAAAATCGATAAAAGAAAAAGGTACTTATGAGGTTACCATTAAACTTTCTTCTCGCTTGCAACCGGCAATCACTCTTAAAGTAGTTCCAGAATAATTATTTTGAATATACTGCAAAGCGTAGATGTATAACGAACGTAAAACGAGTGCTTTGCAAAAAATCAATACTGAACGAGTAGTCGGAAAAGCCTTACCATCAAATAGTGATGCGGAAAAGGCTGTTCTTGGCGCTCTTTTACTCAATGATGAATATGTCTCATTGGTAAATGAGATCATTGTGGCAGAAGATTTTTATAGCACTCCTCATAAATTAATTTTTCAAGCTATTATGGATATAGCTGCTCAATCAAAGCGGATTGATATTCTTACTTTGCAGGACATGCTTAGTAAGCAAAATCAGCTGGAGACTATAGGTGGCGTAGTATATCTTTTGTCTTTACAAGAAGATATACCCGCTGTTGGTCTTATAGAGCAACATGCGCATATTGTTAAAGAAAAAGCAGTATTGCGTAATTTGATTGGATCGGCCGCGTCTATTATTACTAATTGCTATGATCAAAATAATGCCAATATTGACGCGGTATTGGATGATGCGGAAAAAACAATTTTCCAAATCGCTAACAAACGGACCAATCAAAACTTTGTTCAAATCAATATTTGGTTAAAAAAGACTTTTCAACATCTCTCTGATATTAAAAGCAACAGTAAAGGAATTACCGGGGTTGCCTCCGGATACAAAAAATTAGATGAGATGACCTCCGGGTTTCAAAAGGGTGACCTTATCGTACTTGCCGCACGACCTTCAATGGGGAAAACTGCACTGGCACTCAGTCTCGCGGCACAAGCTGCCAACAGTGATACCACGATAGGATTCTTCTCGCTTGAAATGTCTGCAGAACAATTAACACTCCGTATGTTATCATCTGAGTCGGGCATTGCGCATCATAATATTCGTAATGCAACTATCAGCTCGCAGGAATGGATAGAGCTTACCAGCGTTGCCGGGCGCATGTCACAAATGAAGCTCTTTATTGATGATACTGCTATGTTGAGTGTTACTGATTTGCGCACCAAAGCACGTAAACTCAAAATGGAGCATAAGTTGCAGTTTTTAATCGTTGATTATTTACAGCTCTTACATAGCACCAGCAAACATGAAAATCGTCACCAAGAAGTATCTGAAATTTCTCGCTCACTCAAAGCATTGGCAAAAGAATTAGATATACCAATAATCGCATTGTCACAGCTATCACGTGCGGTAGATTCTCGTATGGATAAACGTCCTATGCTTTCAGACTTGCGTGAATCAGGGGCGATCGAGCAAGATGCTGACTTGATTATGTTTTTATATCGTGATGTTGTCTATAATCAAGAAACAGAAAATCCTGCTTTGGCAGAATTAATCATTGGTAAACAACGTAATGGCCCAACCGGAACAGTCTTTCTCAACTTTATTCGTGAATTAACTAAATTTGAAGACGCAGAAGAGTAATGCAAGCAATGGTATTTTCAAAAATCTAAACAAAAACATTTATAATAAGTAGGCTTGTTATGGCAACGAAATCCATATTTTTTCCATTTTCTTCTAAAGCACAACGCATTATTACCACAATAGCTTTGGGCGCACTCTTATCAGTCTTAATGATACACCAAGGCGCGCGTGTTATGTGGGGTGAACATTATATTACGTTCTTCAAAGGCATCATCCGCAATCCTTTACAAGTGGGTGCTTATTCACCATGCTCAGTATTTGTTGCCAAAGAAATAACCAAATATGTTGCAGCAGATAAGAAGAGTGGGGCGCTGCGTGTATTAGAAGTTGGTGCAGGCTCCGGTGTGTTGACCACAAAATTAGAAAAAGTGTTGCAACAACGCGGCGGCTCTTATGCTCTTGATGTTATCGAAATAGATCATGAATATGCAGCCTTATTGCAAAAACGCTTTGCCAACAATCCTAATGTTACCATTCATTGTATTGATGCAACACAATTTAAAGCAGCGGCAAAATATGATTATATTATTACTACCTTGCCATACAATGTGATGGATACCGAGGTTGTTTCCGGCATTCTAAAAGGATATGAACGTATGATTGCCAAAGGCGGTATTCTTTCGTATGTTGAACATATCGGCCTTCCGGCATTGCGAGAAAAAATATTACGTGGCTCAGAAAAAGAGTTATTCATAGAAAAACGTAACGTTATTAATAACTTCAAAGATACCTATTTGTTAGAAACTGCTACGGTATATCGCAATATTACACCATTGTATGTGCATCATCTTAAAATAGGATAAAAAATTAAAATGCAGGGAGAAAGAAGTGTATAATACTTTTCCCCCTTGTACAATTAATCATTTTTATTGCGCGTATCCGAGAGGCGCGCCTAGGAGAGTAGTGATTATTCTAGGAATCGATCCAGGATTTCAAGTAACCGGTTATGGTATTGTAAAAAAAGAGGGACCAAAATCATACCTTATAGATTGCGGTTATCTCAAGATGAGCTCAAGCAAAACATTATCATGCCGCACTGGTATTTTTTATGATTTTTTTAAAAATAAAATTGTAGATATGTGTATTACTGACATCGCGCTGGAAACACCATTTTTAGGAAAGAATGCACAAAATTTTCTCAAACTAGGTTATTTGCGCGGTATTCTCTATTTGCTTGCCGATCAACATCAACTACCATTGCACGAGTTTTCCCCAACACAAGTAAAATCATCATTAACCGGATTTGGTCAAGCCAGCAAAGAACAAGTAGCGCGTGTTATCTTACGTCTTTTTCCTCAATTACAAGCTCCTGATAAAACCGATGTGACCGATGCTATCGCAGTTACCTTATGTGGATTATGGAAAACTAATAATTCACTTCTTGCTCGTCTGAAATAATATTTTGCTATGATTATGACGATGAAATAATATAGTAAAAAAAATATAGGTAAAAATTAGGGGAAAGTGCATGAAAAAATTAACATCGTTATTCTATTTATTTTTAAGCAGTGCATGCATAAAAACATTAGCAAACTATGACAATCTTTATCTTATCGCAGGTGTTGGTGGATCATTCACTCGATGCGCTGATATCTGCGTCGATCTTAATTTTTGGGATGCTGCAGTAGAGGGATATAATGCGCAGCTAGGCAAAAGCGAACTGTATACTATAGGACTTGGATACCAAGCACATGCTGCACTCAGAACTACTTTTGAGGCGAGCTTTAGACCATCTCTTAGCTATTGCAAATTCCAAACAGGTATTAACGAAGGTGAGGCTAACTTTCTAGGTAACAAAACGCGTTATTTCAACCTATCGAATGCAAGCTTAATGTTTAACGCATATATTGACGGTGCAGGTATTACTCCAGGACTTGATCTCAACATTGGCTGCGACTTCCATATCCAACCGTTTATCGGAGCAGGCATTGGTTTATCATACAATAAAATTTATAACTTTCATTCAGTAACTACTACGCTAGCAAACGCAATTTCATATACTGTTGGGTCTGCTATGGTAAGCACTAAACATCGTACTTTTAGCTGGCAAGCATTTGCAGGCCTTGAGGTAGCTAGAACATCATTCTGCTCTCTTGATATTGGATACCGTTATTTTGATGGGGGAAAAATAAAGAGTAATAACTGGGCTTTAGCGGTGCTTCCACCACAAACAACTTCCCCATGGACTGGTAAATTGCGAGCTAATGAATTCTTTGTCAACTTCAATCTTTTCAAAGATTTTTAATTAATTACTGCACGTGTATTTCATTCAATTTCTCTGTGCTTCAACGAATGTTCGTGTCTTTTTTTGCCTTGTTTGTCGCTCAAGTTATCGAGAATTGTGCGCAATGTTCTTGATGAAAAAAGCGTGCAAATACTTTGACTAAGAAGAAAAGAAAGATATGAATGTAATCATTTTTCTGTAATAAAAATTAAATATGTTGTTTTGCACAGCTCACATCATGTATCTTGTAAGCAAGAAGGGTCGTGGGGAAGGGACATTTCAAATAGAGGGTCTATCATTATAATGATGGGTTCCTCTATTCTTACTAGGGGATTTGCTCATGAAATCATTGAGCTTTGCCTATCAAGATCTTATAAAAAATAACAATGTTTTTTGTATTCAAGATCAGAGAGTAAGTTCTCATGAAGAGATCATTGCGCTACAAGATCTATTACTGACACCGGGATTTCATAGCCTGAAGGCAGCGACAAGAAGTTCCGGCCGTACCATTATAGATGTCTTTCTTATGTCATTAAATTATTTTAATACCATCGGCTGTCTCACGTTGCACAAAAATTCTTTACCACATAATATCCATAACATATATCATCAATTAGTAGAAGAAGGATATCTAGAGCAGGGGAGTGATGGTATCGAACGTTTTTTAGTTGATGCTTTTTACTGTGACTTTCTTTTTATAGAAATAGATGATGCTATGATTAAGTGTAATTGGCTTCCTATATTTCAACAGAAGATCATTGATTTAGGTATCGATACCAATATACCCATTATTTATCTCTTAGAAGATATATCATAGAAGATCAGTTTTTTTACTTGATACATCAATCGCCGATAAGAGCTATTATGTTAAAAAATATTATTGCCGCTAAAGAGACTGTCACCCATAAATATAGGACAAAAAACATGCATCTTATCATCGGCAAATTCCAAAATAATTTCATCTTTATTCACATCGTACGAAAAAATAGCTAACTTATTGTTATAATAATCAACAAAGTAAATCTTACCGTTGTTATATTTTGGCATTAACGGAAATAGCGACTCAACCAGACGTTCCGGAGATTTTGTAGTAATAAATCTATGGGGAATGATATATTCAAATATTTTACTACAAACCCATTCTCCATTATTTTGTTCTAAATAGTAACAATTTAGCTGTGATTTCTCATAATCGGAATAATCAACTAAAAATCCGCGATCTTTTTTAATCATTGATAAGAATATTGGCGAATGAATATTCTCGAGCTCTAAGAGCTGAATTTGTTCGTGTTTTTTTTCTTCTTTTTTATCTTTTTTTACCAAGAACTGTTTTATGCATTCATCAAAATCTTGAGCATCATCTTTCATCATTTTTGTAGCCGGATATTCTGTTTCCATAAAATAACTGGTGCCATCTTTATGATGTTTAATATAAAACAATGATTCATCTATTTTTTGCGGACATATAAGATGATGCGCTGGATCTTCTACAATAGTCTCAAGATCGCCGGTAATAGAAAGATGAGATATCGTATAATTTTTATATTGTTTTGCACAGACGCATAATGCATTTTGATCTACCCAAAAATAAGAAAAAATATCATATAAGGGCGCATCAATATCAATATTCATGATAGATCGCTTAGTAAATAATTTTACCCGGATTCTTCCCTTATCTAAAAAGCTAATGCCACGATTTTCAGGAAGCAATGCGACTTGCATGGGCATAAACTGTGCGGGCAGCGCTTTAAAAGGTACCTTATTTTCATAATCCAATCCCCACAGTTCTAAATGATACTCTTTTGTTTGATGAATACAATAGACAATAGGATGCTGCATCTCACCAACCCAAAAACAGGGATAAAAATATAAGCCCGTCCATGGATTATTATCAGTAGCTTTACAAAAAAATGACAGCATCAAGAGTGCCCAAGTCCGTTTCATACGCACCCCAAAAAATCATACTCAACTATTTTTTATTATCTTAGGAAAAAAATAGGTAGATATGAAATAGTTATTCTGTTTGACATGCAGATGTCGCATGATAACAAAAAAGAGAAGGATGCATTCTTGCAAGCTTGCTTTAAATAATCTAATTATTTTTTAAAAACTCTTGTACATATTTCTCTCTATATATTTCATTAACTGGTTCACCATCAAAATAGTCTATTACTAATTCACCTTCCGATTTATAATATAACCTTCTGCTTATTCTCAACGCTTCATCTTTACAAAGAGTCCATTGATGCCCTGTAAGCGGTATCCAATTCTTTTCGGTGCTTGAATAATATTTCCCTCTTAATACACCGCGTTTATAGATTTTTTTAAGTTCTGTCTTTAAATCTTCAACGCTCATTCCTTTCAGTTTTTCTTTCGACAAGTAATTAATCTCGCGAGGCATACCATAAGAATCTTCCGATGAGTAAACATTTGAAGCAAGAATCAACGCTAAAATCGCGTACATATATCTATTCATTCGAATCCCTTTCACAAAAATTAAATCATAACGCTGCGTACCTTATTTTACTTCACAATAATGTCTTAGCATAGAAACTTTTTTTGTGGATGGCATCGGGAAAATGGGTAATGAATAGGTAAAAAAATCCACCGCATTGACCGAAATCAATGCGATGGAAAAAAGGAGAGTAGTAATGAAGCCTAATTGAAGATAAAAAAGCAGTTATTTACTGCTTCTATTGATTTAATGTTAGTAATAAATAGTCCAAATGTCAAATTCGAAAGATTTACTACAATGCATCTAATTCAAATAA
>JAKAUA010000018.1 GCA_021827875.1 bacterium
TCAAGCAGTAGAACAGATTATTCGCCCAACGGGGTTGTTGGATCCTATTATTGAGGTTCATCCGCGAGCCGGTCAGCTTGATCATTTAATTGAGCAGATAAAAAGCACCAATGAAAAAGGCTTTAGAACATTAGTTACGGTATTGACTAAAAAGTTAGCAGAAGAGCTGGCACATTATCTAGAAGAACGCGGTATAAAAGTATGTTATTTACATAGTGAATTAAAGACGCCACAACGTACTGAATTAATTCAAAAATTACGTTTAGGCATCTTTGATTGCTTGGTCGGGGTAAATTTGTTGCGTGAGGGTCTGGATTTGCCTGAAGTTGCCTTGGTGGCCATTATGGATGCCGATATAGAAAGTTATCTTCGTGATAAGCGATCATTAATACAGATCATTGGTCGTGGAGCGCGTAATACCGATTCACGCGTATTATTGTATGCGGATAGTATCTCCAAGTCTATGGCAGGCGCAATGAGTGAGACCAAGCGTCGTCGTGCAATGCAAGAAGAGCATAACGCAAAACATGGTATTGTTCCGGTCACCGTAAAGCGTGAAGTGAGCAAATCTATCACCAATATTCAGTTGGCTATTGCACAAGCATCTGAGCGTAAACGCAGCAAGAAAAAAGCTGCACAACTCAGTCCAGAGCAAATCCATGCGCGTATGGTAGAGCTTGAGGGCTTAATGCAACAAGCCGCTGAAGATTTCGACTTTGAAAAAGCAATTGCACTGCGTGAAGAGTGGATGCAACTTAAAAAACAGTCTGAAGCTACAGAATAGAAAATAGTAAAACCCCGGCTTGCAAAGATCGGGGTTTTTTAATGAGCTATGATTGAACGTCGGCTTTTTTATCTTTAGGACTATTAAATAACTTTATATAGAGAAGCGCCGATACAGAAAGCACTAAACCCACTTGCAAAACTTTAATTTGCAAAGTCAATGATTGTACTTCCTTTGGAAGATTAATCAATTGTTCCCATTTAATAGAACCATGGTCGGTGTCAATGCCTTCTCCAGTCATCGTCATGGCGTGTACTGATGATGTGCTCAGAGCAATTAATAGTGAGAAAATTAAAGAATAACGCATAAGATACCTTTATATTTAACAAGACTGCATTCAGTGCGTAAAATATTCGCCCGTTAGTGTTCCTACCGGCCAGGGAAGAAGACCTCTATTTAAAAACACCCAAAGATTTTGTCTTTTTGTTCGTTTTTTTTCTTTTTTCAAAATATAGGTGTCAGTCCATTGTGGCATTTTGTAAAAGACGTACATACCAGCTAATGATAAGCACAATAATGCGCTGCCTTTGAGTATCAATCTGTTGCTCAAAAAAGGTCGCGCAGAATTAAAATGCTCATCATCCGTATCTATGAAAAGTTTTATGAAAAATTTGTACTTAATTGTGGCGTAAAAAAAAGAATAGTCAACATCCTTATTTTTCCTCTATACTGACCATAAAAGAAAATCTATTTTTATGAGGTCAAGTAATGAAGAAATGTATACTATTCATAGTAGTGATCTGTATTGGTATCACGTCTTTCTTTTATCTTTACACTAAACAAGGGCACCCTTATATGTACGCAGATATAAAATCTCTTTCTGATATACAACGTATTTTTCCTCAGTCAGCATCAGCCATTGCGCGTGAAGTGGACAAGGTTATAGCGCACGCGCGAGAAGAGATCGCCGCATTTCTTGCGATAGAAGATAAAGAGCGTACGTTTGAAAATACTGCACAAAAACTTGATGCTATTTATGGCATGTCCAATCTTGCTATTTTGTGTGGCCTGATTTCTATTTTGGAGATGGTGAGCCCCGATGAAGCAATACGCAATGCGGCCCATGAAGCAATAATAAAACTGCAAGATTTCATGGTAGGAGAGTTGTCTAACAATGTTGAAATATTCAAAGCATTTAAGGCATATGTTGAGCAAAAATCGCATGAAGAACAATTGACTGATAAACAACGTTATTTTTTGACCGAAACATTAGATAGTTTTAAGCGTGCAGGGCTCGATTTGCCAGCCGAACAACTTGAAGAAGTTAAAGCAATTAAAAAAGAACTAGCAGCGCTTGTTCTGGATTTTGATACTACTATTGCTGCAGATCAGCCGCAACTTATCATAGCGCCCGCTGACTTGGCCGGTTTGCCACAAGATCTTATAGATTCATTTGAAAAAGATGAGCAGGGTAATTGTAAAGTTACCGTTAATCCTCCGACCATGATGAAGGTATCACAAAACTGCTCAGTTGCAGAAACACGTAAAAGAATGTCGCGTGCTTACAATAATCGTGCGTATCCTAAAAATGATGCATTGCTCAAAGAAATTATTGCTAAGCGTGATGTATTAGCAAAAAAATTGGGCAAGAGCAGTTATGCAGAGCTTGATCTCGCAGATCAAATGGTTAAAACTCCTGAACAGGCCTATACCTTTTTGAATGATTTGCTCGCAAAAGTTAAAGCAAAAGTAGAGCAAGAGTTTGCCATATTAACAAGCGACTTGCCAGAATCGGTTACCTTACAAGACGGTAAGATGTTTCCGTGGGATGGGGCATATGTTGCCAATGAATATAAAAAGAAGCATCTGCAGATTGATGAGCAAAAAATTGCTGAATATTTTCCAATGGATAAAACAGTAAAAGGATTGCTCTCAATTTATGAGAAATTTTTCTCGTTACGTTTTGAACAAAAAGAGATAAGTGGCTTGTGGCATAAGGATGTAAACGTATTGGAAGTGTACTCAACTCTTGATGATAGCTTCTTGGGCTACTTATTGCTCGATCTTTTTCCACGACCATTTAAATATACTCATGCATGTCACAGTACTCTTATTCCTTCAGTATATGGGACCAATGGTGAAATTAAGCCGGCATTATCTATTGTGATCGCTAACTTTCCGCGTGCTGTTGGCGATAAGCCTGCATTGCTTGAACGTGATCATGTGAGCACTTTCTTTCATGAGTTTGGCCATGCTCTTCATGCGTTGTTAGGCAGAACACAGCTAAGCACACAATCAGGGACTTCGGTAAAGACAGATTTTGTTGAATTACCTTCTCAGATGCTAGAAGAATGGCTTGAGGAAAAAGAGATTCTTGCCATGGTAAGCTCACATTATAAAACAGGTGAGCCACTGCCCGATGAACTCATTAAAAAAATTATTGCATTAAAGCAGTTTGATGCAGGCTCATTTGTACAGACGCAGGCCTACTACGCATTAATTTCGCTCAATATTCATGCGCCGGGTGCAGATAAAGATGTGTATGAAATTATGAAAAAGCTTTATACCACATTACGTCCTCATATGATTTTTGATCCTGAAAACCATTTTTATGCATCATTTGGTCATTTGACCGGTTATGGTGCAAAATATTATGGCTATCTCTGGTCAAAAGTATTTGCCTTAGATCTTTTTGCACAAATCAAAAAAGCAGGCTTGCTCAATCCAGCGATCGGTGAGAAATACGTAGCTGAGGTTATTGGACAAGGCGGTAGCGTAGATCCTAATGACCTGTTGCAGAATTTCTTAGGAAGAAAGCCAAATCAAGAGGCATTTTTAACTGATTTGGGCTTGAAATAAGAAGCATGCTAATCCACTAGAAAATTAATATGTTTCCCCCCTTAAAAACAGGGGGGAATTTTTTTGTAAAAGACTCTTTTAATAAATAATCATTTTTTACTAGCATCATCAGAAAAGAGTAGTTAAGCTTAAATGCGAAGAAAAGATTGCTGAGCATGGATATGGTGAGATAAGCAGTGATACAAGAAAAGCACATAGGGATAGTTCTTAAAAGTTATTTTCCAAAAAAATGTAAACTCGCATTGCTTGACAATAAAATGGGCAAAATAGCGGGAGTACCGCCCGCAGATCGATCTATTCCGGCAGGCTCGCTGATAGAATATTCTCTGGTCAAACAGGCTCCTTGCTCATTCTTGCATGGAGTTGATGTGCATAATATGCCATTTACTTTGGCCAAACAAGATATTTTATTTTTGCATCATGTGCTGGAAATGTGTTATTACTTTATACCATCAGGAAGCCAGAATAAGGCAGTGTTTTCTTTACTGCAAATTTTGTATACCAGCGACAATTGGTTACAGGTAATGGCGGTTAAAAAATTTTTTTTATTGCGACTTTTTATTCTTCTTGGTCTGTATCCGGAAGAGCAAAAATTCAAATCTCCTTCCTTTCATCGTTTGGTGCAAGTCACCTTTGAACAAATGCTTGATGAGGAAGTAAAACAGTATGATGAAAAAGCGCTCGATGAGTGGCTACAAGAGTGCGTAGCATCTCATCCAATCGCAGATAGATTTAAAACGACTTATTTTTTACATGGTGGCGGGGAAATATGAAACAAATAATAAAAGGCATGCTCAGCCTTGCCCTGATGAGCGGTGGTCTGATTGTTGCGGATCCAATTTCGGAAATAGAAAAAATAGGCAGACATTTATTGCCAACAGCCGCTCTTTCTTCACAAGATCAAAAGAAAATATTTATTAGTAATGTTGAGAGTAAACAAGCAATGCTCGCTTCTTATCAGGCAGAAAAGAATCGCTTGGAAGAAGAAAATAGAACCAATGCCAGAACAATAGCGACTGATCTTGATGAGACATTAAGCAAGATGAGCGTTGTTGGTGATATGTTGAAAAAAGATCCTGATAATGAATTTTTAAAAAGAAAAAAGACATTATTGAATGAAGATTATTACTCTTTGAGAGAGTATCAGCAAACTTCTGAACAACAGCGCCATTTGGTTGATCAAATTATTAAATTGCTTACCACGTATTTGAGTGATCCTGAAAATAAAAAATTGATTGAGCAGTTTCATGATAAAAAGAAGACCTTTGAAGAGCTGCAAGTCGTATATCAAAAAGTTATAGAAGAAGATAAATCGCTTGAGAGTCTTACTGACCAAGAAAAAAATGCGATGTCAGAAGTAGAGAATCGCAAGCGCGCTTCTATTGCAGATGAAACATTGCACCAAGAACAAAAAGAAAAGCGAGCATCGCATCCAAATATTCCTGTTGAAGGTATGTCTCTGGCAGAAGATGAAGAATTATGGCAGCTGAAAGAGAAGTTATTTGAAGATAAGAAACGAGTAGATACGCTTAAGTTTGCAGAAATTAAATTAAGGCTTGAGCTTATTCGTTTAAAAATGTTTGTTGCGCGTTCGCACAAAGATACTTTAAAAGATCTATTCCGTGATATGACGTCTGCAGTGCAAGTGAGTGCAGAAGATGTTGCCAGTGTCAAAGAAGATTTGGAAAAGAAAAAGCAAAAATTTTATACCAATATCCGTGGCTTTGATAATGAAATCGACAGAGTAAACAATACTATTAAAATGCAAAAGCAAGAGCTGGATACGCTTGCCAAGCGCTACAATATTGTGCTTGATGCTGATGTAGATAAGTGGAGCAAAGAACCTAAACAATTGGTAAGTTCATATGTTGGCATATGTGAAGTTGGTGCCGAAAATGATGAAATACTTTATTTACAACGTCGCAAAGATCATTTCAAAAGTCTTGTTAGTCAAGAGAATGAAAAAATAAGACAAGAAGAGACGCAACTTAAGATTAAAGAAACATTCCACAAGATCCGCTTTGCAAAATTTGGACCAAAGGAGCTTGATCAAGAGTTAAAAAATTATGACATGATCAAAGCCGGTATTCGCGCGCATACGTCTTTGTATAATGAGCGTAAGAATACATTGACCGAATTACTTGAAACCCAAAAACGGTCACTTGAAAAGCTTGATCAGCTTAGAAATACTATTACTAATGAATTGCGGGATACTTTATTTAGAGATCATAACAGTGATTATTTACATTGCCTTGCTTTAATAAATAAAGCAAAAGCGAGCATTGATAAGCAAATAGTAAATACTAACCTGGCGATCGGAAATTATACCAATATTATCTCTCTATTGAATGCGACAAGTAAGCAAGTTGATTTTATCGTATTGGAGTTAAATTCAACTACTATTTGGTATCGTCCGCAATATGCAGTATCATGGGAAGGCTTTACGCACATTATTCCGGACGTAGAGCGTTTTGCGCGTGATTTGACTGGTTACATTGGCCAAATAAGGCCATTGGCATTGATACCGGCATTTCAGGCAGCTCTTAAAAATCCTATGTCGTTATTCTTATCGCTTCTCATTGTTCTTGCTATGGTAGTGGGAATGTTTCTTATTCGTTTTGCTATGCCATGGATGTTGCATCATATCCAGATCGCGGGGCAAACTCGTTCTTATTTCTATACATTGTCAATGCTTTTGGTTGCCGTAGGCAGATTTTTCTTACTTTATTTTAACGGGATTGCGTTGTGGTTTATTGGCTATGGTATTTTTAAGTTCCAAGTGATTGATAATCCTTATTTGCACAGCATATTCTATCTAGTTTCAATACCGTATGTGCTCTATTTAGCACACCAACTTATTTCATACATAGCAGAATTTAACCAAGAACATGGTTATCTATTTTTGAGCAAAGATTTTGAGTTCCGCTTTACGCTGATTGTTTCTGCGTTGATGTATGTAACAATTATACTCTTCTTGTTCAAAGCAGCATTTATGCTTGGCGATTATCGCCGTTCTGAATTGCCGAGTGTATTAGTAGCATTTAACTTTATCTTTATTCAAGTAATGCTTATTGCGCTTATTCCCAAAGATCACATCATCAATTTAATTCCAACACATGACTTCTGGGGGTGGATACGTGATCAGGTAGATCGTTACTATTATCTAATTTTATTGGGCATCATCACTATTATTGTAATGAGCAACCCGTATGTAGGATTTGGGCGTCTTGTCTCTTATGTCATTTGGCGCATTCTATATACGGCAATTTTAGCAATTGGTTTGATGTGGCTCTATAGATTGATTAAACGCTTTTGTGCCTACTTCTTCTTTGTTGAAGATGAAGATGTCCCTCATGCACGCTTTACCTATGCAAAAAGTTTGTATGGCATATCAGTTATTATGCTTGTTTGTTTTTTCACCGGACTTGGCATAATCATCTTGGCAAAAATTTGGGGATGGCCGGAGCAGCTGGCAAAAGTGTCTCAAGTGAAAGATGTGGTAACATGGTTACAACATCCATTTACTAATGTTGATCAGCAGCCTATTTCTGTATGGACACTTTTACGTCTTATTTTCTTTGTGCTCGGTGGACTCGGCATATCATTTGCCTTTAACAAATTTGTGATGGGCAAAATTTTTGATATGTTGCTTATCGAATCTGGTGTTCAAAATACGATTTCGAGCATTACCTATTATCTCTGCTTTGTTTTATCAGTAATTATAGGGTTTAATGCGGCAGGGCTTACCTCGTTATTGTATTGGATACTTGCATTAGTTGTGGGTATCGGTTGGATTATTAAAGACCCGGTAAGTGACTTTGTTTCTTACTTTATTATTTTAGTACAACGTCCGATTAAAGTAGGTGATTTAATTCGTCTTGAGGATGAAGCTATTCCTGGCGTAGTTCGTCGTATTACGCCACGATCAATATTGATACGACGTCGCAATAGTACCACGGTTATTATTCCGAACTCTGTGGTTATTAATAAAAATATCACGAACTGGAATTACACGCGCGATTTTATTGCCTTTGAAGATATTCATGTGACCATACCCTATGGCGCAGATGTTACCTTGGTACAACGTATTTTCCTTACAGTGCTTAGCGAGAATCCTTATATCTTAAAAAATCCAAAACCAATAGTACGGTTGGATGATTTTAGCGAAAATGGCTATACATTTATGGTACGTGGTTATTTGAATTCTAATTATACTCTTGATCAATGGGATATTGCCAGCGAAGTACGATTCTCTATGATTCGTATGTTACGTGAAGCAGGCATTGATGTGGCAATACCGGTACGCCGCTTGGTGTCATCTGGTACGCAACTAAGAGAAAGACAACAATAAAACATAAAAGCCCGGATTTATACCGGGCTTTTTAATTTAGATGATTGACAGATTGTGCTGCAACTATGTTTTTGAACCAAGAAAATTTTTACATTGCAGGCATACGCTTAAAATGCTTACGCTCAAACTTGCAATGGATAAGCCATGACTTTTTAATAGTTCTAAGGCTTTATCTTTGAATGGTGTTTCAAATAGCTTTTTGCAACGCGCTATTTCTTGCAAAGCTGCATATAAATCTTGTCCAATCGGTGATTCTTCATTACGCATTGCGGCACACGCACGCATTTCGTTAATTAATTCTTTTAGTTCACGGGCAGAAAAACCGTTCGTTTTTCTTATAATTGTTTCTAATAATTCCTTGCTCGTGCATTCTTGCGCATAAAAACTAATAATGTGTTTACGCATGGCTGCATCGGGTAATTCAATTTCTACAATGTGATTACTGAATCGGCTTTTAAGCGCTTCAGGGATATCTTTCAGACTGTTGGTCGTGCCGATAAAGAGAATATTTTTATCTTGGGAGCATTCATCTATCAATTGCCATAGAGCAACGGCAGTATCTTGATCTGATTTTTGATCATTCTTTTTCTTATCAATCAATGAATATATTTCATCCAATATAACAACACACGGCTTAGCATAAGCTTTTACCGCATCAATAATGCGCTTTAAATTTTGAGCGCCCGAATTTTGATACTCGGTGGCCATTAATGATGATTTAAGAAAAATAAATGGTCTTCCCACTATCTGTGCAATGGCTTTCGCAATGTCTGATTTGCCAACGCCGGGAGGGCCAACAAGGAGTAGTTTATCAATAGTGAGCAGAGAGCGAACTGATTTTGTCGCTGACTTTGCCAGGAGCAATCGATCAATAATGATTTTTATGCGTGGATGTGCCGATTCAACTAAGTGTGCAACAAGAGTATCATCAAGATAGGTATCTCGCGAATCAAAGGGAGTTGACTCAGTGGCTGTAGGTTCCTGTATTTCAGCCATAAATCGTTCAAAGTCGGCATCATTGAAAAGTGATTGCTGTGTATTTTCTTGATCAGTGGTATGTGGAGTGTCTTGGTTAGCTGATGCAAAGCTAGTGGTTATCAGTAGGGCAGCTAGATGCAAAGCCATGACCTGCGTGTAATGTTTCATTGAAAATTGTTTCCTATGATTGCGAAAAAATATATTTCAATTACTATTGTAACATAAATAAAATTCATATAAAGGTCGGGAAAGAGATGAAAAAAAATCATTATATTTTTATTGCTCATTGTTAATGTGGAAGCTATGAATTATTGTAAACCTTGTAAACGGTATTTTGAAACTGCGAAGGCTAAAAATAAGCATTGCTACGACAGCACACTATTTCATTGCGAAACTTGTAATATTCAGGTGCGTGGTGTTGATGGAAAGCGTTTTAATAGCAGCAGTAGAGAACATTGTTCTAAGATAGTTCTGAAGGAGGCAAATGATACGCAATTAGCAGATGCGCCATTGATTAAAGTAGCTGCAAAGCAAGTTTCTAATCGAGCAGATGGAGAAGTACATGAATAAGATCTTTTATATTCTGCTACTAACAATAATGTCCACTGTGGCGATGGACAAGTAAACTGAAGAAAGAAAAATAGTAATATGGGGTACAGCGCTGAAGAATAATAAACTAGTGCCATCCTATTATGCTATGCATTCAATGCCAAATGGTATTTTTTGTACGGAGTGTGATACTATTATTAGCGATCAAAAGCTCATAACCGAACATGATGTTGCTGTCATTGTATCGAATATAAAAAAGAACGCATTTAGTAGAGCTTATAGTACGCAAAATAGGCATCTTTAGAACTTACTTGCCCATTTATCTATACGATCTTCAACGGACTGCCAGTTAATGTTATCCCATATTACTTTCAGATATGCGGCACGATTAATGCCAAAATCAATCATATAGGCATGCTCATAGGTGTCTACCATAAGCAGCGGGATCATTAGGACTGGTACTGTCTCGTTATGCGCATCAAGCAGATAATTTGCTACGCTGCCATCAAGAATGCAAAAACCGGTCATTACCCAGCCACGCGCACAGCTGGCGACGGCGAGTAAATCTTTTTTAAACGCTTCTATTGATCCAAAATTTTTAATTAAAAGAGTTTTTGTTTTAGGGCCAATTTCGGCACTATTCCCCCCAAGATTGTCAAAATATAATTCATGTAATAGAGCGCCATTGAGCGAAAATGTCTCGGCAACTTTTAATGAGCGAAGCGGTGCATAACTTGATGCAACTTCATCTTTGTTTACCGCTTCTAAAGCCTTTGCTATTTCATTTCTTTTTTTAACATATCCTTGGTACAGTTTTTCGTGCTGTTCCAATTGTGATTTAGTAAGACCATGAATAGAACTAAAATCAAAGATTCGTGGGGTATATGAGTGCGTTGATGTCGCCGTTGCAGCAGGAGCTAGAACAGCAGTTTGATGCAATGGAATATGGAGAGCTGATAGTTCTGCTACCGAAGCATCAACTGATTTTGGTTCTCTTTTTTGAATAATATTAAAGAAAAAAAGCATGACAACCGCCGTGAGCAATCCTACGGCAATATGAGAAACAAGAGAACGCATATTTACTCCTTGATAATTTCACTTTTTTCTTTAACATAGCAAAACCGATGGTGCACTGCTATATTTTCTCTACACATTACTATTTATTTTGAAGTAGTTTTTTAATGGTAATTAGATTCATCCTAAAAAAAGGAGAAAAAAAGTTATGCTTTCTATGGTTGCTGATTTTTTTTTATCAGAATGGTTGTGGAGTATTACACGAGGTTTGTGGCATATCCCGGTAAATATTTTTATTATGTTTCTATTAACAAAACTCACGGTGCATTACAGTACAAGTGCAACATTTTTACTCAGTTTATTAGCTAATCTTTTTAGTCTTATTGCATTTACTATTTTAGTTGGCAGCATTATTGTATTTGTGCTGGGACTCAATTATCTTCCATCTGAAAGTGCCTATAATGGGGACTATAGTAGTTTTGTAGCATCACTCTTTTTAGCAGTAGTATATGCCTTGCTACAATCATTATTTTTCTATTTGATAAGCAAACATTATACCGTTGCGCTATGGCATATGATTGCAATAGCATTTTTGAGCAATGTTATGGCTGCTCAATTTGTCTATCTTTTGATAAGTTAACCGGTAAAGAATTAAAAGATAGATCGGCATTATTCTTTTTCCCGTGTGCTTCTTGGCCGAGTTGTATAATGGTATCGATAAGTCCACGCGGTGAAATACCAACCTCTGCGGCTTGATGGAATAGGCATGTTGCGGGGGTTGTAGCGGGTAACGTATTAATTTCGAGTATTATTACTCGTTCTTTGCCTGTTTTGCTTTGCTGTGCTGTTTGATAAAAACAATCAATACGTGCATAACCAATACAGCCGACGGCGTGGTAGACTTGTTCTACCATGCTTTGTATAAAAGCAAGCGTAACCTGCGGCAATGGCGCAGGTGTTTGATTTTCTCCTGCCCCGGGCAAAAATTTTTCTTGTATGGATAGTATATCATGAGTTGTGACCGCTTGACTTGGTGGTAATGCTTGTATTCGCGTGTTGCCTACAACGCCGACAGTAAGCTCCATGCCACTGATATATTCTTCAACAAGAGCGTATTCTTTTTTATCATCAAAGATGAGTGAAAGAGATTGAATAAGATGTGCCTCATCAATAACTTTTTGCACCATAACGCTGCAGCCGTCATCATGGGGTTTTACAATTAATGGGAATGGCATGTCGCGCATTATTTTTTCTAATGCAGTAGTTTGATCTAATAGCCATTCGCTTTTTGCAACCAATAAATGAGTAGGGATATCAAATCCTTTGTTTTTCAAAAATTCATTTGTTTTAAATTTATCCATGCATAAAGCACTCGTAAGAACGCCGGAGCCATTATAAGGCATGCCCAACATTTCTAGCGCTCCTTGCACAGCGCCATTTTCTCCCACGCCACCATGAAGAGCAATAAATACAAAATCAGCAATTTCAGGTAATTGTGACCAGGCAACTTTACAAGAATCATCCAACAACTGTTCTATTTCTGCAGTAGAATTTCTTACTAACAAACGTTGATTGATTTGATATAGCTCTAAGTTCTTAGTCACAAAGAGAGGAACGGAAATATATTTTTCCGTTGCTAATTTATAGACAACATTACGTCCGGAATCCAGCGACGTTTCTCTTTCATGAGATGCGCCACCCATAAGAACAGCGACACGTATTTTGTTTTCTGGCATAAAAGTAGTCTCTTCATTATATTTTTCTACTTCAGGTTGTATACCATAATAATCTAGGCTTGCACGAATTATATGATTAATTAATTCCGGGTGCGACATGCCTTGCTCGGCAGCCTCACGAAATACAAAACTTGAGGGTGCAAGACCAGAAAAACTATTGGGATCTATGATAATTACTTGATTATCTTTGGTTAAAAATCCATCAATGCGAGAGATGGTACGCATACCAAGTAGTTCTGTTACTCTGACGCACGTTTGTTGAATTTTTTCTAAATTTTCTGTGCTACAGCGTGCCGGCGTAAACTCAATTGCTTGTCCGGGCATATATTTTTGTTCGTAATCAAAAATGAGTTTGCCGCTTTTATAAGCTACTTCTGTAGGGGTGAGCGCACTGAATTTTTTATTTTTATAGTCATATAAACTAACGCACGAGAATTCCATTCCTTTGATGTGCTCTTCTATGAGCACATTTTGAGCTTTTTCTGCTATAGTGCTGGCATACATAACGGCCTCTTGTAGGTCTTGATTATTGGTAACAATACGCACTCCTAGGCTTGAACCTTCATGACACGGTTTTACTATGTAAGGAAATGAAATTTCTTTTTTTTCTAAGAGTGCGAGAATGGCCGCTTCATGATGTGACCAGTTGTTAATCTGTTCTACTGTTACGGTAATGCCGCGTGCCATGCGTATGCTATGTGAGGATAATAGCTCTTTTTGTATGCTTTTATTCATACCCAGTGCGCTGGCAAGTATACCTGATCCTAAATAAGGAATCTGTAAAAGTTCAAGCATTCCTTGCAGTCTACCATCTTCGGCAAATTGGCCATGCATAGCAATAAATATAAAATCAACGCACTGTTTTAAATCATCCCATATGAGAGATGTTGCTTCATTAACAAGACGATGCTCGAAGTCGCTTATCTTGCCGCGATGAAGAAACTGCCAAGGAAGTATATACAAAGAGCCGCGTACACTTTGAAATAGAGGAATAATGTCATAATAATGGGTATCAAGATGATCACACACTGTGCGACCGGAATTGAAAGAGACTTCTCTTTCAATTGATTTTCCCCCCATTAATACGCCAATACGAATTTTTTTCATAAATAAAATGCCTCTAACCTAGCTATATTCTGCGTTAAGAAGATATAATTAAAATATATGCTACACTAATAATGCCGTACGAAATTATTCTTGCAAAACTATTCTAACAAAATCAGCATGTGTTTGCATTTTAATCACTGTATAAAAATTTTTAAATTATATTCTGTCGGTTTTTTTATATGATGGGGTTTGTCGTATGAAAATATATCTCTTTTTAAGTATAGCGTTGTTGCTGACATGCCATATCTATAGTGCTGAGGGTCTAACACCAGACGATCTTACTATTATGCTGGATGAGTTAAACAAAAACGAGTGGGTGGATAAGGAGTGGCATGTCTCTGTACAACGTCATGTAGCTGAACTTGCCGATAAAATTAAAGATGATAAAACCATAAATAAAATAGAACTTGCTGCATTAAAAGATCAAATAAATAAAGCACGCGAAAAAGGACATGCACGACAATTGGCAATTAGATGTAGCCCCTCGCTATTATCACAAATTTTAGACCATGCAAATATTATTAGAGAATTAAGATCAAGCAAAAATAAAGATAAACACGTAAGTTTTCCCGACCTTGAAGGATTACAAAATGCAGAATGAAGCAAATAATTTAGTATGGATAGATCTTGAAATGACCGGTCTTGATCCACAAAAAGATAGAATTTTAGAAATTGCGACTATTATCACCGATGGACAGTTAAATGAGGTGGCCCAAGGGCCCGTGATTGCCATTTCTTGCCCGGAAGAAAATTTGGATCAGATGAATGATTGGGTTAGAGAAATACACAGTAAGTCCGGATTACTTGATCAAGTTCGTGCATCACAAATATCGTTGGAACAGGCAGAGACTGAAACATTCAATTTTATCTCTTCATATTGCATAGAAAAAAAGGCTATTTTAGCAGGTAATTCGGTATGGCAAGACAAATTTTTTATGTTACGTTATATGCCAACTATCACCAATTATCTCCATTATCGCATACTTGATGTGAGTTCTGTCCGAAGTGCCATTACGCGCTGGTATCCAAATAATGAAAAAACCGTGTTCACCAAATCAAACAATCATCGTGCATTAGAAGATATCAGAGAATCAATAGAAGAACTTAAGCATTATCGTACTTACTTTTTTGTTTGATACTTTCTTCCAATATAAATCAGCAACAAGCACTTAATAAAACATGCTCGTTTTTCATGTATTGATTGTAGCGCGTCTGCAAGATCCACGGGAGTAACGTTGGTAAGCGAATACTCAGGATCGGCACCAAGGCGCAAGTATTGAAGTAATGGTGATAATTCACCGGTTGCAATGCCGTGTGTGATATACATATCTAATAGGCTCGTAGTGCCTTGTACAGGGCAGTCTATAGGAAGGTTGTATTGATCAAGATAACTTTTAAAACGAGAGAGGGTTCTTGATGTTTGAGGGTAGCTTAATACAGCATCTAATAATTGATAATGTGTTTTACCTTTTGCGGCGCTAAAAACATATTCTTTTGATTTTCTTTTTTTCGTATTGTTTAAAGTTTGTATACCATAAAAATTAATAATATTTTCTTTGGTGGCACAACAGGTAATATCCATGCCGCTACATGACATCATAAGTCCTAAAACAATAGATACAACTATTACTCTGTGCATAAGCTTCTCCTCATGTTAGGACATATAAATAAATGTCAATTATTGTAACGTAAATCGTGCTTTATACAAATTTTAACATAATGGATTAGGGGTAAAACAGATTTGGGAATTAAACTGTTCTGTTTCTAAGCAATTAAAAAGCCAGGCTATTTCTTGCATGCGCTGTCCTTTTAAATAAATTTTGCGTATATGAATATCTTTTATCATATGTACGGGTGGCTTTGAGGGGCCAAGCAGCGTAACGGATAATTTTTTTTGTTCAATGATATCCATCAAATAATTGAATATCGCATCTGCTTCTTTCTCAAGTCGTTGCATGTCTTTTGATTTAACCTCTATCTCTACGAGACGAATGCATGGTGGATACAATACTTCTTCGCGCAAAGCGATTTCTTTCTCATAGAACGAGATATAATTTTGCTCATGCAAATAAGCAAAGAGGGGATAATCTGCCATTGCTTGTACAATAACCAAGCTTTCTTGCCTTTGTCTGCCGGCGCGTCCGGCAACTTGAATCAATTTTTGTAGTGTGGTTTCTCCCGCGTTGTACAGAGGAATATTCATGCTCAAATCGGCCCACAAGACTCCTACTAGTGTTACGTTGGGGAAATGGTATCCCTTAGTAATAGTTTGTGTGCCCACTAATATATGAATCTTACCATTCTGAAAATCTTGCACCGTCTGTTGCCACTCTTTCTTTTTGAGTGATGTATCCATGTCGGCACGCGCAATGCTCGCTTGCGGAAAAAGTTTTTCTAGAATAGTTACTGCTTGTTGGGTGCCAATACCTTTTTTTATAAATTGATCGGCATCTTGCTTGCATGAGGTACAGATAGTTGGTAGTCGCATATGATAAGCGCAATAATGGCAATGCAGCATACCATTGGCATGCAGTGTTAAACTGACCGAGCATGACGGGCAGCCAAAAATAAAGCTACAATTTTTGCATTGTACAAAAAAGCTATAACCACGCCGATTAATATAAATAATCGTTTGTTCTTTTTTATTCAAGCGATCTTTTATTGCTTGTTCCAATTCTCTGCTGATCCAAAAGTTGCGCCGTTCTTTTTTATCAGTCAGCAATACCGTTTTTACTTGAGGAAATGCACCGGCAAATCTCTTTTTTAATTCAAAAAGGTACCATCCCTTGTTCTTTACCTGGTACAAAGAAGCAACTGATGGGGTAGCAGAGCCCAAAAGTAGGGGAATGCCGCTTATATGGGCACGTAAAATGGCAGCTTCTTTGGTATTTACCTTAGGATGCTTTTTTTCCTGATATCCAGTCTCGTGCTCTTCATCAATGATAATAATGCCCAGGTTTGGTATAGGTAGCAGCACAGGCAAATGTACGCCAATAATTAATAATGGTTTTTGCTCCATAAGCAGTTGCCATAAAATGCGTTTTTCTTTGGGGCTAGTGGCAGAGTGGAAGCTGCATATAACAATATCAGCCGGTAGCTGTGCGCGTAGTAATTTTTCAAATTGGATGGCAAGGGTAACTTCAGGCAAAAGAAGCAAAGCTGTTTTTTGCTGCTTAATTGCCTCGATAATAAGCTGCTTATAAATTTCTGTTTTTCCTGAGCCGGTAACTCCTTGCAGCAATGTTGGTGTATAGACTGGAGAGCTAATGCGTGGCGCAAGAAAATCAAATACTGCTAATTGTTCATTGGTAAGCATGGGCACTTGACGAGCACCTTCGGCTTTAGAGGTAAAAAGCTCATTAGTATCAATAGCTTTTTGTTCTACAAAATGGCGTATACGTTTTATAAAATGGAGCGGATCAATACAATAATAGGCCGCCAATTGTTTGATAAAGGGTAGATATTGTTTATCCTCTGGAAACTGCTCAATGGCGAGAATGTCTTTTATGGCAAAGGTAATAGAAGACGGTTTTTCTTGATATTCTTGTACAACCCATGCAGCCTGTTTTTGCTGTTTTAAAGGTACGGTTACCAAGGCACCTTTAAGGCTTGGCTGCCTTAAATTTTCAGGCACGTGATAGAGTAAAGGTTCGGGGAATCCATTGAGGAGTTTGACTTGTATAAACATGGTGCCAGGATAGCAGAAAATTAAGATTTATGGTACTATAAAAGTAATCGTTCTATTTCACTTTCCACTGTATTTAATGTGCTTCGACCTGTCCGCCGAAGCCTTGGCGAAGGTGGAAGAATTTCGCGCGGTATGGCCGGCAACCGGCACAGCGCATTGTAGAAAGGCATATCGTGCAATTTGACCCCCAAAAAACAGTATTTTTGATTGATGGTTCATCATTTTTATATCGTGCTTATTATGGCCTGCGCCCATTGCATACTTTGCAGGGCGAGCCGGTACAGGCGGTCTATGCTTTTTGTCGCATGATAAAAAAAATAATAGATACCTTTAAGCCACATTACATTGCGCTCGTCTGGGATAGTAAGGGTAAGACCACGCGTCATGAAATGTATCCTGAATACAAAGCAACGCGTCAGGCACCACCTAGCGACTTATTTATGCAAAAAGAACATGTTATAGAATTCGCTAATCTCATTGGGATGTGTCAAGCTGCACAGATTGGCATAGAAGCTGATGACATTATGTATTCATTGGCACAAGAAAGTAAAAAAGAAGGATTTACTTCCGTCTTTATTACCGCAGATAGATATATGGTCCAAG
>JAKAUA010000030.1 GCA_021827875.1 bacterium
CGTTTGCAGAAATCGAGTAAATCAATAAATGCACCATTTTTATCTCGTTCGGCTAGTATATTTTCAAGTGCGGTGAGTCCTACATTTTTTATACCTTGCAAACCGAACAAAATTTTACCATCTACGACACTAAATTCGATTTTAGATGTATTAATATCGGGCGGCATAATAGCAAGACCGGTATCTTTGGCTTCTTGCAAGTAGAAGACCATGTTCTCCGCATTGGTTGCTTCAAGCGTGATAAGACATGATAAAAATTCTGCCGGATAATGTGCTTTTAAATAAGCAGTTTGATAGGCGATAAGTGCGTATGCAGCAGAGTGTGACTTGTTAAAACCATAGCCTGCAAAATATTCCATTAAATCAAACAGTTCGCCCGCTTTTTTTGCATCAAAGTTATTTTTTTGAGCGCGCTCCAAGAATATTTGGCGCTGCTCAATCATTACTTCAACTTTTTTCTTCCCCATTGCACGTCGCAAGATATCTGCTTCTCCCAATGAGTAGCCACCAATAGCAGAAGCAATTTTCATCACCTGCTCTTGATACACAATTACCCCATAGGTTTCCTCCAGAATTGGCTGCAATTCAGGAAATAGATAGCTGATTTTTTGTCTGCCATGTCGGCGTTCGATAAAGTCATCAACCATTCCTGAGCCTAGTGGTCCCGGGCGGTAGAGTGCGTTTACCGCAATAATATCTTCAAATTTTTCTGGCTGCAGTTTACGTAATACATCTTTTAGACCGCTGGATTCAAGCTGGAACACCCCTGATGTTTTGCCATCACGCAGTAACACAAAAGCTTTCTCATCATCCAATGGCAAGGCGTCAATATTTATTTTTACGCCATGATTACGCTCAATTACCAGCACTGCCTGATCAATAAGGGTAAGGTTTTTTAGCCCGAGCAAATCCATCTTTAAAAAACCGAGTGCTTCGAGCTCTGTCATGGCATATTGCGTTACCAACTCATTGGTTTTTGGTGGTACGTAGACTGGTAGCACATCTTCGATCGGCTCAGGGGAGATCACAATGCCGGCTGCGTGCTTTGATGCGTGACGTGTAATACCTTCGAGCCTGAATGCGATATCAAATAATTTTTTTGCACGTGGATTATTATTAAGCAACTCAGTAAGTCGCGGTTCTTGCTCAAGAGCTTCTTTAAGAGTGATTTTTAGCTGTTCGGGAATGAGGTTGGTAATGCTGTTAGAATCTTCAAATGCAAAGCCCAAGGCGCGTGCTACGTCTTTGATTACACCCTTGGCCATCATAGTACCAAAGGTTATAATCTGGCACACTTTATTATGGCCATATCTATCGCGTACATATTGAATAACTTTTTCGCGCCCGTTGATGCAAAAGTCGATATCAATATCGGGCATCGAGATACGTTCCGGATTTAAGAATCGCTCGAACAGAAGATTATATCTAATTGGGTCAATGTTGGTGATTTCCAACGCCCACGCAACTAATGATCCGGCCGCCGAACCACGTCCCGGCCCTACCGGAATACCATTGCGCCGTGCCCATTGAATAAAATCAGACACCACTAAAAAGTAGCCGACAAAGCCCATTTTTATAATCAAGGCAATTTCCAGTTCAAGACGTGCCATATAGGCAGCTTCTTGATCAAGAGGAAAGCGGTTTTCTTCTTTTAATTTTTCAAAGCCTCGTTTACACAAGAATTCAAAATAGGTTTCATTGGTATGGGGCTCAGGAATGGCAAAGGTAGGGAAGAAGAGTTTGCCCATTTCAAAATTAAAACTACAAGAATCAGCGATGACACCACTGTTCCATACTGCCTCCGGGTGATCTTTAAAAATCTCAAGCATCTCTTCTTGAGTGCGCATATAGACGCGACAATCACCAAAGGTATAGCGATTGGGATTGTCCATTTTGTCATGCGTTTGAATAGAAAGCATGATTTCATGTGCTTCGTGATCATCAAGAGATGGATAGTGACAATCACCGGTAGCAACGAGTTTTACCTCTTTCTTTGCTGCCCATTCATATATTTTTTGGTTTAAAATTGCCTGATCTTTTTGATCTTCCGGCTGCACTTCCAGATAAAATCGATCACGGCCAAAGACTTCTAAAAACCAATCAATACGTTTTTCTGCTTCTTCATCTTGCCCATTCATAAGAAGTTGTGGAATATGGCCACCTAAGCAGGCGGAAGTTACAATCAAACCTTCAGAATATTTTTTGAGAATCTCATAATCGATACGCGGTTTAAAATAAAACCCTTCTTGATAGGAATGCGAAATCAACTTGCACAGATTTTTATAACCAATGGTATTCTGCACAATAATGAGCAAGTGATAATATTTTTTATTCGGGTCTTTGAGCTTAGTATCTTCGGTAAGATATGCTTCCATCCCCAAGATTGGTTTTATGCCCGCCTTTTTACATTGTTGAAAAAATTTTACCGCACCAAAAATATTACCGTGGTCGCTAATACCCAATGCTTTTACCTTATTTGCTTTACCAAAAGCAATCAGTTTATCAACAGTGATTGCGCCGTCCAGCAGCGAAAAATCGGTATGTAAGTGCAGATGAGTAAAATGTTGCGACATAAAAGTTGGGGGTTAATTTGAGTAAAATATTGTTTAAACCAATGATAAGTAGTGTACGTATTATTTAAAAAAAGTTGAGAGAAAAGATTATTTTACAGTACGCAACGTGGTCATGCATCTATGTTACTGCTATTTTTACTTATGTGAATTGGCTTCTAACGCATTTAATGTTTTCTCAGAAATGGCAATGGGTTCTATGTTTTCCTGTTTTCTTTGGAGATTTGCGTTAAACATTTTAATAACTGGATTAGTGGCTGGATAGTCCACGCCATTAATAGTTAACGTTTGTATATATATATTTTCCCCAAGATTGGGAAGACCGATAACTTTTTGGTATACGCTGGACGACTCTGGGGTTATGTCTGTTTCTTTGGAAATAGTCAAGCCATGTCTTCTGCGGGGCGTTAGTAAAGCTTTAGGCTCCAGATCAAATGTTGTGTAGTCATTATTAATAGTAATCTGTAACGGTACGCTTGTTTCATTAATAAAAGTACCTCTTTTTGTATCTTTATGTGCAAAAATATCTAATAATTGTTTGGTTATCTTAATGACAGGCGTTTGACCGTTATCTTGGGCGATTAGATCATTCATTTCTTTTACCGCGGGATTTGTTTCATCATCTACGTGGTCATTAATTTGGAGCTTTTTTATAATAGGATGTTTTCCTTCTAACTCAATCGGCGTTATCTTGTCAGGCGCAAGCGAAAATAACAATTCTTTACCATCACTCAGTTTGATGAATAAATTTTCTTTTGTATGATTTAAGAAAATAATCTTTTTGTTAATCTTTTTTGGCGCCATTGGCAAGATGCATGATATGCAACTGAACATGAACGATATCACTATCAGTTTTTTCATTTGTTTTTTCCTTCAGTAATAGTTTCTTTAAATATAGCAACACATTGAGATCGATAGCAATCAAAAAGGTCGCGTTAATTTTTGTTGCATGTCATAGGTTAGGTTGTCGACATACCCTCAAGAAATCGGTAATCTAGAAATACACTATAAAATGCATGATTTTCATAAGGAGCGCGCATAATGGCCGGTCATTCCCATTGGGCTACGATTAAACATAAAAAAGCAAAAGAAGATGCTAAACGAGGCAAAGTATTTACCAAATTAGTTAAAGAAATTACCGTTGCTGCCCGTGTTGGCGGCGGTGATCCTGCCGGCAATCCGCACTTGCGCCTTCTTATTGAAAAAGCAAAGAGCATTAACATGCCTCTTGAGAATACCCAACGCGCTATCAAAAAAGGTACCGGTGAGCTTCCCGGTCAACAGTATGAAGAAATCACCTATGAAGGCTACGGTCCCGGTGGTATCGCAGTTATGGTTGATACTCTCACTGATAACAAAAATAGAACCGTAGCAGAATTGCGACGCCTCTTTACCGAAAATGGCGGCACGTTAGCAGATACCGGTGCGGTTGGTTGGATGTTTGAACGTCTGGGCGTAATACGCGTAACCGGTAAAACTAATGAAGATGCGCTCCTTGAGTTGTTGATAGATTATGACATTAAAGATATAAGCCAAGATGAGAATCTTTTCATTATTCAGACCGATATTAAGTCGTTGGAAGCCATCAAACAGGTACTTATCAAAGCGGGACTTACCGTTGAAAGTGCAGAAATTGAATGGGTTGCCAAAGATGATGTTCCGGTTTCTGAAAGCAAGCAGGCAGAAGCATATGAATTTTTGAGCGCCATCGAAGATCATGATGATGTTCAAAATATTTACACCAACATGGCATAAAGGATAACTTCATGATACGTAGTATGACGGGTTTTGCGACCCAATCTTTACAATTAATACGTGGCCTTGAGCGTTCAAATGTGAATATTTCAATCAAATCATTAAATTCACGCTATTTTGAAGTCTCTTATAAAATGCCTTATATTCTTTCTTCTCTTGAGCATGAAATTACCAAATTATTAAAGCAAGAGCTGGTGCGTGGCCATGTGACGGTCTCCATTCATATGAGTAATCCGGCGCTTTTCAAAGGGACCATTGAGCCGGCAATGGGCACTATCAATGGCTATATTAAGGCTCTTGAGCAGATTAAAAAAACAAGTGATGTTTCTGGCGCGGTATCATTAGACGCATTAATAACATTGCCAAACGTTTTTATTGTTGAAGAACAAGATGTTGATGATGCATCACGTCAGGCTATTTTGCAGAGCGTTGGTCAGGCGATTGAGGCGCTGATTAAGGGACAAGATGCTGAAGGCGCTATTCTGCGCAAAGATCTTGAAAATCGTGCAGCGATTATGCAATCTGAGATTAGCGCGATCGAAACAGAATCAGCAGAGCTTCTTGATGCGCAGAAAAAGAAAGTGCAGCATGCATTACAAGAAATCGCACAAGACGAGAGTAAATTGGCAGAAATACAAAAAAATTCTCTGTATGCCATGCTTGATAAAATAGATACTCACGAAGAAGTCGTACGCTTTAAAAATCATTTGACTAACTTTAACTCATTATTACACGCAACGATGATAGAGATTGGTAAGCGCCTTGATTTTACCTTGCAAGAATTGGCGCGTGAGATTAATACTATCAGTGCCAAATGTTCTGATTCACAGATTAGTACGCGTGCGATTAATGTTAAAGTGGAACTCGAAAAAGCACGTGAACAGGTTCAAAATATCGTCTAACCCATACAATAGTATCTTTGCATTTTTGTGAGTTATTTCTGTAAAGTAATAACAAAGAGGTTTTCCATGAAAAATATAAAATACATTATATTCTTATTGTGTATGTCTTTGTGCAGTGCTTTTGCTACCGAACACCCATCATCCCAACCAGGAAAAGTACCTCGATTGGTATTAGGAGCGCATCAACGCCAGAGGAGCAAGTCTGACCCTACAACTACAACTCCTGTACACATCGTAATAAGTCCGCGCAAGAAAGAGTCGAGCTCACATTTACCAAAACATGAAAAAGAAACGAGAGCGTGTGGTAAAGAATCGATATCACCACGTCAACGGCACAGTTTCTCGAGAACAAAAAGTTTTGTTGATTTAATAGCACATGAGGATAAGGCAACTTTGTTGGATCATCGAGAAACTATACTTATTAAATTGAACGAGCTTAAGAAGAAACAAGAGCATTGTGAATGGGTTATAGATGATACGACAAGAGAATTAGAGGAGTTAGGAGAATGCGGCAGAAGAGAATGTTTGCCGATTTGCAATTCTCAGCATGTAACTAAAGAACAAAAACATAAAATGCAAAAAATCTTGCAAAAAATTGAGGCCTTGGCACGGGATGAATTATGGAGAAAACAGATGTTTTCTTGTGAACTCAAGCTGGTTTTGCACAATATTCAAAGACGTGAGCATGAATTAGAGCAAATACAAGTACTGCTAGATCAAAATGGGGATAATGTAGAAGAAGCAGCATAGTTATTTTACAATAATGATACACAAGTATTCAAAGAGGTAAACTCATGAAAAATAAGATGATTTTCTATTATTGTATAGTTTCATTGTCATCCTATGCAGCAGAAGACTATTCATCAACGGCTAGTGCGCAATCAACGCCAATTCCACCATTAAATATTGCATTAGCTCAAAGAACGCGAAGTAATTCAATACCTTTGTCATCACCTAAACTTATAAAACTAAGTCCGATTACGGTAAGTCCAAGAAAAAAATGGGTGCAAGAGCATTCGTTCGGGATAGAACCTTCATTGTTGTTCGCCGTTGTCGACAATGCAGCCAAAAAAGCTTTTGAAGAAGAACAAGAGGATTGCACTGATATACAGGCATCACCAAGCGCGCCTACAGAAATGGAAGAAAAGAAAAAGAATAGTCTGAGTAATTATACGTTAGAAGAGCTGATAACCACACAAGAATCATTAGAAGAAGAGATCGATGAGATCTCGATTGAAATTGATACTATTACTGATAAAGCATATAAAAACATTAAGATATTGTCAGATTCAGATTCCGCACAAGAAGCTAAGGATAATGCTATTGCATCAGGAAAAACATTTAGGGAGCAGTTGAGGAAGTTAAACAAAAAAAGGGACAAGCTTCGCGACGCATTATCAGTCGTAAAAGATGAAAAAGAAAAATATGAATAAAATTAAAAAAAGATAACGCCTTAATTAATGCTCATATCATTATCTGTTTGCACAATAAATGGGGGAAAACAGGTGAATTGCACTACATTTTTGTTTAAATAAGCACTCTTGCTGCTCGTTGAATCATTGTAGTATCATTTAAAAGTGATATTTCTAGTAGCTGTTTCTTAAAACAATGGAGATAGTATGAATCTAAATAATTTCTTTTCGTCGCTTTCTTTGATTCTGATAATCACATCATTCGCTAGTAGCGCTCCCGAATTTATTAAGATAAGCAAGATGCAAAAAGATAGTGTCATCGCAAGAAAACAAAAAGAAAAAAAAGCAATGGAGCAAAGATTACAGGAAATACAAAGATTGAAGAAAGAGAATGAGCAAGCTATTAATGCTCTTGATATTGATATTAAAGAAGCAAAATATGAGATCATCTCATTAGAGAGAGAGTTTGACGAATATTCTGAAAATCCAGAAATGCAACGAAAAATTACAAGCGAATCGGATGAATTTAAAGCAAATAAGCAACGATACGAAGATAATCGAAAGCACCTGCAAAATAATAATGAAGCGCTATCCAAAGAAAGTAATAAAATTAATAATAAATTAAATGCGCTTCGTTAAAAAAAGAATCATATGAAAGCGGGTTAAAAATCAATAAGTAGTAATTGATTCCTATTTAATAATTATTAACAAAAACTTTCTAAGCATATAAGTTTGGGGTTATCCATGCAGGTCATAATAATCATTTTCATATTTTTTAATCTTTTGGCGTATAACAGCTATGCGGCAGAAGATAATGGCTATTTATCCGATACCGAGAATTGTCATAGATCGGTGAGTCCTGGACGCAGACGAGTCCCATTATTGTCTCTTGCGTCGGCTCAACAAGCGCGCAATCAATCATTATCTTTATCAGCGCGTGCGCATACTCCCATTGAAAGTCCTATAGGAAGCACAAGAGCAAGTTCGCTTACGATGAGCCCAAAGCAAAAATGGCAAAAATCACATCCAAAGCAGGAAACTCCTTTGTTGATAAATATTGCTGAAAAAGCGTATAGGCAAGAAGTACGGTATGAGTTTGAAGAACAAGCCAAGTCTTCTGAGCAAAATGAATCTGATGAGCCCGATGAAGAATCAGAAAAAACCAATCAAGCCATTGCAGAATTACGTCAAAAATTAGAAACATTGCTTGTGTCACAAAAAGAATTTGAAAAAATTATAAAACAGCTTGACGGTAATATCTCTCAAACTACCAACGCACTACGTAAAGCTACTGCCATAGCATTGAATAGAGAAGCAAGTAGGGCAGATAGGGACAATGCTGAGAATGAATTAGTGACGTTAGATAATTCATTGATTAATTTTAATAAAAAGAGAAATAGAGCGCTAAAAAACATTGCGGATATCAAGAAGACAAAAAAAGAGCAAGAAGAGCAACTGAATAAGCTCGAAGAATGGTAGGTATAAAAAACATGACACAAGGGGGAAATACAATGAATAATATAATACGAAAAATATTTTTTTGTGGAATGATTTTCTGTTCTGCATATGCCGCAGAGAGCCCGGACTCTCGCTCTGATGCAAGTGATAGTGAAGATGCATTACCGCCCCGATCTTATTCTATGAGTGTTCCTAAATTATCTTTGGGAGAAGAAGAAATGGTATCTGATGAATATAGAAGTCGGTCACTTTCGGCACGATTTATTGCCCTGTCCCTGGGAAGCAAAAAATCACCGAAAACATCCGAAAAGAGCTCGCCAAGGGGTTCGCCACGTAAAAGAGAAGACTCATTGAGTTATAATATAAGGATGGCAGCAGCATATGATGCACAAGACAGAGCTGATCAGCTAGTACCTTCACCAAAACAAAATGTACCGGAAATATCTCCGCGTGCAGAATATTCAAGTAATTCTGCTATGGGCGCATGGACGCAGCGTCATAATTTATTGATGTGCGATGTTGCCGATTTTGAGGCGAGTATTGAAAAAATAGATGCAGAGATTAAAGACTTAGAAACCAAGAGAGATATGCAAGCTCTAAATAGACTAGATAGGCGACTATCTGTTGACCAAATAAAGCAAGCCACAGGTCTTTATTTTGGCTATGAGAAAGAATTGAAAGAAAAGGGACAAGAGAAAGAGAATCTCATCAAAAAATTAGCAGAAGTCAACGTAGATCTTGCAGCGGTTGATGCAGATAGCCCTCGATAATACAAAAAATGATAAAGCTGAATTAAACCCGAGAGGCGAAGTAAAAAATAGAGACCCTTTACCTAAAAAAATATGTTCATAATAGGGTTTTGTGGCTTTGCCTTCTAAACCTATCTGTTTGGACAATTTGTCAATTATTTGATAGGATCTATACAAAGATATGTTCTTATTGTTTTTAGGATTAAAAAATGAAGAATTTATTATTGACCCTATCCCTTTTTATAATGGTCCCGACACTCGCGGTTGAGCTAGTGCAGAGCAAACCATCAGGTATATGTCTCAACCGTTGGTGGAACAACTTGGCTATAACTGAAGCCGGTAAAGAAACAGTAGAATTTCATAATACATGGTTCAAAAAAGAATATACCTCTTATTTAGGTGGTTTTTTTTCTTGGGAAACCATTGGGCATTTAAATATGACAGGAAGTCGTAAAAATTCAGATAACTATCTGAAGCAAAAGCTTGCGGAAGCAGATGCAGTTAATACTATTGATACTGAATCGTTGCAATCACTTCTGGCGGTGTCGTCTAAAACACGTGATTTTAAAGGTGATAGAAAGATGGGAGCCATGTATGGTAATTGGCTTTGGGATCATTATCAAAAATGTAAAAAACCTATTAATGTTAAGAAAATGCGTGAAAAAATTGGTGTAATAATGCCGCCATTTGGAGCAAGTTCGGTATTATCAGAATTCTTACCAATTCAAACACCACCGTCATTTTATGATGGACTGAAAGAAGTTGCCAGTAGTGACGAAGAACGTTTCGATGAAAGTGAAAATACAGCATCAACATCAACAGATAGCAGCTCAAGTTCAAGTTCTGGATCAAGTAGCCCATCACCAGTTCGTGCTGCATCAAATGGGCATTATGCAAGAAAAATATATGCGCCTGCAAAGCTTGAATTTAGTTCAGCAAAAGATGTCCAGAATGCAATTGATGTTGCTTTTCAGCACAAAGAACGTCGTTTTGTTTTGCGCGATCTCCGTGCAATTAAAAATGCATGTCGACGTGCGATTAGTCAACAGAAAGATCCTAAAGAAAGAGAGAAGTTAGCGAATTGCTATACCGAGATTTTTGGTATGGAACAAAGCATCGAAAAAGAAGCCATTGATTCTTTTGTTACAAAAGAAGAAGCGAAAAGATTAGAATTAGAACAGGCAGAGGCGGCTCTAGGCGCAGAGCACCCTTTGCAGACTAATAGAGTAAAAGATGCATTGAATGCACCGATTATTCAAACTGATGCATCGACAAGCCTTGAATCATCAGTATCATATGTAAAAAATCCAAGCTTTAGAATGCGTCTAACCAGCAAAGAGCTTGCGATGATGAGTAATTGTGCTACATCATCAAGTGCGACCATAAATGTATCCGAAGTACAAGAGCCAGCCGCAGCACCGTCAGTTTCTATGTATCAGTCAAGAAATGTTGCTGCTAGCCCCGCAGTAGCTGCATATTTGAATAAACCAACAATTTCTGAAGAATGTAGAAAAAAATTTGCTACCTTTATAAATAAGGGTGATGAAGTATTATGTAAGCTGCGCCAAGGAGAAACTCCTAATGCGACGGATAGAACACAATATCTGCTGAATATTATTTATCTTTCATGGCGTTTACATGCGCATGCGATAGAAAAAGGTCAAGATTTTACAGAGGGTACTTTTGGCTTAGCGACCGAAGAAGGCAGGAAAATTACTGATTACTTACATGGTTATGTTGAATTAGTAAAAGATGAAAAGACATCAGGAATTTCCGCCTCTATACCATGGCTTGCAGGGAACCCATTTGGATATTCAAGAATATCAAGCCACTATATCTATTCAGAGCCTGAGCAATTCGGTATAGATATTCGTTGGAATGCTAATGACAATGTTTGCCAAGATTGGTTACCGGAAAATAAGACACACATCTTGTTCGGCAAAGATTTTATTAAGCTTGAAAATCATGGTATGGCTACTGTTAACGACTTTGCCGGTCATACAGGTGAGTGGTTATATGCTCAAGGACGTAAAGGGTTACCAAGTTTGTTTGGGTCCGATGACCAAGAAGGGTATCGTAAAGAGCGTGTACCGGCGATAGAGCTTAAGGAGTTTGCAAAGTTGTTGAAAGATCTGAAGGTTGCTGACAAAGAAGCGCAAGATTATTGTGCCAATGCCAAGCAACATGGCATCAAGGATATGTATCGCATTGCTAAAGCATTATATAGTATAAGTGACGAACACGCACAACGGACTATTATTAATCCTTATTTAGATCGCTTAAAACATACCTACGATTATCTTGAACAACGTCAGGGTAATGAGGTTATGTTAGGCTATTCATTGTTAAGCCAATCATCAGATTCACAACAACAATAATAACTAAATACATTAATAACTATTTTGACAAAGGGATGGATAGAATATAATACTATCCGTCCCTTCTTTTTTTAATAGATGCAGAATATGCGCATGAAAGGTTGCTTTCATGTTGCTAAAGCGCTGCGTCACAGATAAAATATATTGGACAACGCGAGCAATGAATTTATATTAGGATATTCATTGCTCAAATCGTCACCAGATTCATAACAACAATCATAAATAAGTAATGGGATTTACGTGAAGAGACTATTATTGTTAAGTATAGTTATTACAGCACAACAACATGCTACAGAGCCGAACGATCCGGTAAAAAAGCCGGTGGAGTTTAGCATACGTAGAATTTATACAAGTCACGGCAAAACTGTAGTACCGTTTATAGCGAAAAAGCCAGAGAATGCGCCTATTGCGCAGGCTTCAGAAATAATTACAAAAATTGTTTCTCAAGAAGCCGTATCGGCTGATGTCGCATCTATCATAGCTAAGGTAGAAGCAATTGTTCAAAGTAAAAAAAATAAGAAAGATTATACGCCAAAAGAAATTCAACAGACAAAAAATGCATGTTTTAGGGCGCTTAAGAAAACAACCAATGCTTATGAACGTTCAGAATTAGCAAAAGCATACGCAAAGTTCGCCTAAATTAAATAACAATTACAGGATAACATGAAGAAGCTCTTATTATTCATTATTACTATTACCATTCAGTTGCAGGGTGCAGAGGAACCGCGAAATAGAAACGGTAAAATGGTTGTAATATCTCTTTCTACCGAAAATATGCTGCCGTACGAAAGGGTAAAAACGCGCGATACAGATCCTTTTTCAGAAGCGAATTCTGTTTCTCTTTCTCCTGATACATCAACTAAATTAAGAAAATGGAACCCAAAGCCGTATGCCACGTCACGCCCTCAAGAAAAGAAAATCGTTAAGTGTGAGCTTACTCAAAAAGAAAAAGACAAAGGTAAAAAAATAGTTGCAAAAGAACTTGCTGCAGTACGAGCTAAAGAAGCAGAAATGCTTAAAACTCTCAGAGACCATGCGAATGAGGCTAATCTAAAAGATGTAGGCGCACTACAAACACGTATTATGGTCCTCGAAACCAAAACGGGTAAAGATAGAAATGATTTCATCAGTTATTTGAAATTTCTCAAAAAAAAGAAATGGGATACTATCTGGGCCAAGACCAAAGATGGCAAACATTATCAAGAATATCTTAAAGAACGTTGTAAGATGAAACGAGAGCAAAAAGAGTAAAATGAATAATGAATAAAAATAAGGGGAATACTTATGTATCCCCTCCTATTTTATATAACCATCTGACCTAAAAACTTTTGTTTTAAATATGGCAGTCGTTTATGCGGGATTTGGCGGCCGCGTGCTGTTTTCTCTAGATATCCTTTGCGCATCAAAAATGGCTCGTAGACGGCTTCGATGGTGTCTTTGTCCTCACCAAATAATGATGCCAAGGTCTCTAGTCCCACCGGCCCGCCATTAAAAAGCTCAACAATCTTTTTGAGCAATAACAAGTCCATTTTTGTCAGGCCATCTTCATTAATTCCCAAAAATGCGAGTGCTTGCTTGGTAAGCTCTAAAGTAGCCTTATTATGATTTTTTACTTGTGCAAAGTCGCGTACACGACGTAACATTTTTTTTGCAATACGTGGCGTGCCTCGTGCCGATGAAGCGATTAACAAAGCGGAATCAGTATCAATAGCTAATTCTAAAAAATCAGCACTTTGCATCACTATTTCGCATAATTCTTCATCAGTATAAAAATCGAGCCGCTCATTAATGCCAAAGCGGCTGTGCAGTGGCGCAGAAATCATGCCGCTCTTTGTTGTTGCACCAATAAGAGTAAAGGGTGCAAGTGGCAAATTAATTGATTTTGCACCGGCTCCTTGTCCAATAATAACATCGATACGGAACTGTTCCATTGCGGTATACAATACTTCTTCTACCTGAGTAGGCATGCGATGTATTTCATCAATAAATAAAATATCACGTGGCTCAAGAGAAGATAGAATGGCAACCAAATCACCGGTACGCTCCATCATGGGGCCGCTGCATATCTTTATGCCAACGCCCATAACTTGTGCCATGATCTGTGATAATGTTGTTTTCCCCAGACCGGGAGGGCCAGAGAGTAACATATGATCGAGAGGCTCTTTGCGCATTTTTGCTGCTTGTGTGTAGAGACTCAGTTTGTCTTTAAGCTCTTTTTGTCCTAAATAGTCATCAAAACTTTTGGGTACAAAATCATGTGATGATTCTTCAAATCGATCCTGATCTTGCAAACTAAAGATATCGACGCCTTCTTCTAGATTTTGTTTCACGATGTTCTCTTATGTTTTTTTATTATTTTCATTAATTTCTTTTTTCCCACAGAGTAGATATGGCACGCTGGTAATAGAAGCTATATCATATAACCGTTTGGGAGGGTTTATGCAAAAAGTAGTTTTATTTATCAATGTTACCTTATCTGACAATGATGATAGTCTCATTAGTGTACCTCAGACAACTCAATCAACTCAACTTTCTCGTGAAAATAGTGCTGCTTTAGATCTCTCATATGCGTATCTTGTGGATGAATTTTTTGATGATACTCAAGTTATAACAGAGCAGGGCGGTAAAACCGCTCTGCTTATTCTATGATGATAAATGCAAATGTTGCATAGTAATATTATTAAACCACCCAAGACTTGCATACGTAATCCATAAATTACTCAATCCATAGCTTATAAAGGGCAATGGAATCCCCACAATCGGCAATAGCCCAAGCACCATCGCACTATTAATTAAAAACGCCACAATAATATGAATAATAAAGCCAAATGCCAAAAGCTGTACCAGCGGCTGATTTATAGAAAGTGTGATCAACAATAATCTGCCAAATAGAATCAGAAAAAGAATAATAAGAGCAAATGCACCAATAAAGCCGATTTCTTCACTAATCACCGAGAAAATAAAATCAGTACGACTTTCGGGCAAAAATTGTAATTTATTTTGTGTCCCTTTTAAAAAACCTTTGCCCAGCAAACCGCCCGATCCTATGGCTATTTTTGACTGTTCAATTTGATACCGCTCTTTATTAGATTCTCCTTGCCCAAGAAAAACTAAGACTCGCTTTTGTTGATATGATTTAAGCAAGTGCCACGATAATGGTGCGGTAATAAGTATGAGCAGCATACTATACAGAAAAAATTCTTTTGAGAGTGATGCAAGCCATAATAGAAGTGCGCCTGAGATAAGCACTAATAACGCAGTGCCAAGATCGGGCTGTTTGAGGATGAGCAGTACGCTTATGAGTAACGTGCCCAGTAATGGTATAAATTCTTGCACGGTAAAGGTAAAACTTTCTTTGCGCGCATAAAGATAACAGACTGCAAATAAGGGGAAGAGCATCTTTGCCAATTCAGAAGGCTGTGCTTTAAAAAATCCCATGTTAATCCAGCGCTGGCCGCCCATGCCAATACTACCCTTAAAAAGAGTAAACAAAAGAAGGCCAAGTACGGCGCTATAAATGAGCAAGCCCCATTGCAGCAGCATGCGATAATCAATGAGTGAGCAAATAAAATAAATAATAATGCCACCACCGATACCCAGCGCCTGTTTTTTAAAAAAGATGGAATAAGGTTGTTCCGGGCGATAGGTCGCACTGAATACAAATAAAAGACCAATAAGCGATATACAAAGAATAAGAAAAAAACTGATCCAGTCAAAATAGCGAAAAAAGCGTTTTGCGACAAACATGTCAGAATCCTCTTTATCTTTTCTTGGTCGTAATTGAAAGAATGGATGAAAAAATGTGCCCAAGATATTTTAGTCTCTTGGGCATTAAAAGTCGTTTTTTATTCTAGCGTTAATCAGATAAAGGGCAACAGATTTATTATGGATTATGTAAGACTTTCAAGACAGTCTTTGCATGCTTCTGCGCAATTAGACAATGTTTTGATATTGTTTTGTGCAGAAGGAACACAGTGGCTATCGCCCGATTTACATTCGCGTACCGTGTTGTGACATACTTGAATGCATTTCTCGCAAGCAGCTATGCATTTTTTGCATCGATCTGAGCAGGTCGAATCTGAGCATGAGGCAATATGCTTACGACATTCATCTATACAACGCGTACATGCCTGTATGCATTCAATAGAACTATTTACCGTTTTTCCAATTTCTTCAGCACATGATACTTCATTATTGGTAACACATTTTGCAATTAATTGTTGAAATTCATTAATGGTACTTTCACACAATTCTATGCAATGCTTGCATGCAGTACGATGTTCTTTGTTTACGGTATGCTTATTCATGACTTCTCCTTTATTTTTCTTTCTTACAACAGAAAACAGATATTTTTTATGTAGTATACAAGCAATTGTAATTGATAAGAAATAGAAGAGAATAGATGACACTGTTTTGATTAAGTGCCATCTATTTTGTGAGAATTACTATTACGGTTGATTACTGCTCTTTGCTTTGCTACTACTACTGCTTGCAGTTGTGCTTGCTATACCCTTTTGTACTTGATCAGGACGCAATAAGCGATGATACACCACATCAAAGCTTCTTTTATGTTGCGCATTAAAATCTTTGCCAAAAGTATATTCAGCAATGCACGGTATTTTTTGCCCCGTCTTGAGGTTATGACGAATGACTTTGATAATGAGCGTTGTCTTGGGATCGTGACCCATTTGTAGGTAAGGCACCAGATCACCGAAATATTGAATCACATAATCGAGCATATGAGCAAAAGTGTGGTCGTGGTCAGTCTTTTTATCGCCGGTATTTTGGCGCTCGAGAGTGCGGGGGTCCATGTCCAAGCGGCCAAGATGTTGGAACGATGTTGTGGGAATATGATTTAAGGATACAATCAAATCTTCATTATGTGCAGGGTCGTCGATGGTCACTGTTTTGTTGATGAGGTCGATTTTTGTAACACGACTTTGGTCGTCAGTACCGGCTTGTTCCATGAATGGCGCAATGTAGGCGTTCCAATTTGCAACAGTGAGTGGAATATTTGTTTTTTGCGTTGCTGTTGGTTCTACATCGATCGATGAGCTTGATGATGCAACAGGTAATTTTTTTGAGGTAGTTGGTTTAGATGGTTGTTTTGTTTTACCAGTTTTTTTTGTTGGTTTTTTTGATTCTTCTTCAGCCAACCATAGATCTATATCGGCGAGTGCCGCTTGTTGGGATTTTGTTTTTGCAGCAGACTCTTCAGCATATTCTTTTCTGATTTGTTCTAGTTGTGGAAATAATTCATTGGTTGGAATATAAATATCATCAACATAATTTTCCGATTCATCTATGAGCTTTAATCCTTCTGATATATTTTTCTTTTCTCCGAATAGACCAAAAAGTTTGGCATAACCTTTAATAAAATAGTATGATTTTTCAGTGGCTTTTTTAGTCGCAAGGAATTTAAGTCGTTTTTGTAATGCTCCACCATAGAGTATTGATTTTTCGTCATCGGCAGGTATATTATCATAACCAAATGTATAGGCTATGTATAATTGTAAATTAGTTAAATCACTGCGATTTCCAGGAAATATTTGTTCTAATTGCCTTATTCCTTCTTTGATTTTGCCGTCTGCAATTAAATACATGCCATAAATACGTTTAGCATTAGACAATCTTCCATCATTATCAAGTGATTGTGTCATCTGTCTTAATTCATAAAGTTTTTGCTCGAATTGTACTTTACGTTGTTCATTATCTGTTTTGTGTTTAAGCAACAATTGAAATTGGTATGGTATTCTTGCGTCGTCTGGTAACACATCCATATCCCAATATTCTAAAGCTTTATCAAGGTGATTGTCTTGTTCTTCTATAAAAGATAATGTTTCAACAGTGAAAAACATTATAAGACCTATATTTTCATCAACAGATCGGA
>JAKAUA010000008.1 GCA_021827875.1 bacterium
CCGATCTAATGACCATTGTTTGGAACATAAGACGTGATCCAAAATCAGCATACGTCACTTTTTCACCATCTTCTGATTTTTTTATTAACGCAGCAACTACCTCATCTTCATAACGTTGACGATAAAGAGGGTAATATTCGCGATTTAAAGGACAATCATCAGTATCACATTCATCCAAATGCAAAAGAGGCATCTGCTTTTCATATTTGTCTGTCAATTGCATAAAACGCATTGAGCGTTCTGACAAAGACACTTGTGAAGCCAATGAATCCCATTCAGCACTCCAGCGTTTTCTAATTACATCAATCGCTTTTAATGCCTTAGCTGATTCTGAAAGAATAAGATCCTTAGAAAATGGTACCGATGATGTTGAAGCTACTTTGTCCGACATGCCATATAGACATGGCAACTGGCACAATAACAATAATGTAAAAATTGAAATGAAGCACACGAATAAACTCCGCTAATAGAAAATACAATAACAGACATTATTATTACTTATTTACTACAATCGACCTGTCTCATGAGACTTAATGCAACGTTTGGTAATCTTAGCAAGTAATAACCGTAAGATTTTTATTCATTGACAAGGCATCTTTATATAACGATTCATACGTATCACATGCACTTTTTTCTGCCATATCGATTGCGGCAAGAACATCAGGGCTCATCCCATTTTCTCTTGCATAATTCAAATACCTATCTTTATCCGAATGAAGATAGAAACGTAAATTCGAATTTGGAAATGTCTTCTTTGTCCATCGTGCAAGTTGCACCCCATACCTTGCCAAATGGTATATGCCCCGCACAATCTATTATATATATTTTCATCAGAATCCTTGTTTTCACTAGCAGGAAAATGTTTATCAATGATACGCATTAATTCTTCAGTCTTCTCCGGTAACGAATTGTCACTATCAGCAGTAGATATTTCCGGAGATCTTTTCATAAAGACATTTATTATGTGAGGAACTTCATATTGAAGATCTATAAAATGTACGCTCATTGTTGCATCAGGCTTTTTTGCCAATACTTTGGTCAATATGACTAAATCTTGAAATAATCTGCCGGAAGCAAAACTCACGTGTTCTACCTGATTTTGATCAGTTCTGCTGTTCAATTTCTCTAACAAAACATCTGTCATCTTTGTTTCAAAAGTTTTTCTGCATGACGTATTATTCCGCGATAAAGGACAATAATTCCCCTGACATTCACGCAATAAAAAAATAGGACATCGTTTCTCATAATCTTCTTTAGATTGTTCATATTCTCGAGCAAGCTTGTCAGTAGTGGCTCCTTCTGAGCCACTCTGAAATTCAGGTGCCACAAACTCCATATAATCAAGCACTTTTTGCGGATTGGTTAATAGCAAATCAACCAATTGCTTAGGATTCTTTTGCTTTTGATGCTTCTGCCACAAAACAGCCGCACCAAATGACATCAGTGGTATAGCTATATGAAGCCCGGTAGAAATAGGGAGCCCTAAATACTTTTTACCCGCGAAAGCGGCACCACTTGATAGTAACGCGATAGCGCCAGCCTTAATGTTATCTATTTTTTCTTTGTGACGTTTGCTAAATGGTGGATATAGTTGCGTAATAATAAGATCACTACGCATGCCATGTAATGCGCTTATGATGCCAAATAATACAAGATAGGCTACTAATTTATTCATATACATTCCTTTTTGATAGTCTGAAGTATATGGTAATTGTACAAAAAGGAATGATTCAGAAGAAACATAATTGGAGCTGACCGGAATCGAACCGGTGACCTCATGAATGCCATCCATGCGCTCTACCAATTGAGCTACAGCCCCAAAAAACTTATTATCTTTTGTTCTTAGAATTTATAAAGACAAAGTAGATTGTTCTACTAAAAGAATTGATTTTGTATTACTATATCACTATCATCTAAAAAAACAATTTTTACGCAATTTATTACTACAGATAGGTATCACAAATGAAGAGATCTTTTTTCCTTTTTTTTCTTGCAGCCGGCATTCTAAATTCAGTTGATGCCATCACGTTAAAAACTACAACAATTGATGGTAACACTATCGACATTACTCTCACCATACCAGTGGCTAGTGGCGACGCATTATATACCGATTATATCTCCTGCTCTGTTGATTCGCCTGATATTAATTTATCTTCATGGAAAGCAAAAAATAACACCATTGAATGTTTTGACCCTCTATTCAAAGAAACAAAACAGGTATTTAATACCGATGCGACAATACAGATGCAAGCCCATGCAAAAGATATGAATGCACTTGATGATTGCAACATAACGGTGTCTTACTATTTAAAATCAAAAGGACGCCATGTTGAAGAAGTAATTGCACTCAAAGAGCATCAAGAAATTGTGTTGCCTGCTGCGATTGAGGCAGCCGTTGAACCGGCTGATATTGTAGAAAACTCCGCACCGGAAAAACAGATCTATGCTTCGTCTTGCGAGAGGCCACAAAATGACACTAAACGATCATTTTCACAATGGGTCACAGACATTATGGAGCGTACCAATTCGACATGGCTCCGTATTATTCTCGTTTTTTTACTTGGTATTTTAATGAGCCTTACTCCCTGCATTTATCCCATGATTCCTATAACTGCCGGCGTTATTCAGTCACAAGCAAGTAAATCATTTGTTTATAATGTACTGCTTTCTTTTGCGTATACTACCGGTATTGCAACAACTTTTGCTTGCTTGGGCCTATTGGCTGCATATACGGGCCATCTCTTTGGTTCATTACTTACCCATCCCATTGTTGTTATTCCCATCATCGCATTACTCGTCTATTTGGCACTTTCTATGATTGGCCTGTACGAGATGTATATTCCACGTTTTATGCAACCAAAAGCACAAACGGTTAAGGGTGGCTCTTTGATCTCTGCCTTTCTTTTTGGTGTAGCAAGTGGAACCTTTGCTTCACCCTGCCTATCGCCAGGACTAGCCTGCCTTTTAACGGTTGTGGCCGGGCTAAAAAGTATAATCATGGGCTTTGTATTGTTGTTTACCTTTGGGGTAGGATTAAGCGTGCCATTAGTTATTGTCGGATCATTTTCAAGCTCATTGACACTATTGCCCCGTGCAGGTATGTGGATGGTAGAAGTCAAAAGAATTTTTGGTTTTGTAATGCTCGGCATGTGCTTCTATTTCTTAGGGTATATTATG
>JAKAUA010000063.1 GCA_021827875.1 bacterium
GGGTGATGTGATAAACGGTAATAATCCTGAGAAATCGATAGAAGCGCAACAAGATCAGGGACATTATAATCAAGATAATAATATATTATATGACGAGAATGGTTGGCGGATATATCCAGAGTCATCAGATTATGATTACTATGTAAGATGAGAATGATCTATAGGCTCATGATATTAAATTTAAAAGATTATTAATTGACAAAATAAAAATAGACATTTTAGTATGATAAAAATGACAATACAATAATATAAATGAAAAACATGATCAACGCCAAGAAAATTGCTTATGATCTGCACATTTTTTTGTTAATTGCCACGCTACTTATCATTATAGGATTACTTTTTATTTATTCGGCAAGCTCTGTACTCGCTTTTGAAAAACATGGCAGCTCATCTTATTTTTTAATAAAACAACTCTTTGGACTGGGGTTGGGCACCGTTGCTTTAATAACTGCACGCTATTTTCCTTTTAAACTACTTGTTAAGATCGCGCCGATAGCCTTTATTGCCAGCTTACTACTCACCATACTGACGCTCATCCCCGGTTTCGCCCATCATATTCATGGCTCCAGTCGTTGGCTCGCAATCGGCGGATTTTCTTTTCAACCAAGTGAGCTGTTAAAAATAGGTCTCATTCTTTATATTGCTGCATTTTTAACTAAAAAAGAGTTTCAAAAAAAATCATTTTTGCACTGTTATCTACCATTACTGTTCGTCATAGGCATCACCAGCCTTGCGTTATTAAAACAGCCCGATTTTGGCCTTACCGTCACCTTATTAATTACCGGCGGCATTATGCTTTTTGTTGCGCATATCCCCCTGCTCTATCTTGCGAGCACCATTGCGGCACTAATACCGGTATTAATTACTCTGGTGGTAATGCGCCCCTACCGTGTCAATCGCATCTTATCTTTTTTAAATCCCTGGAGCGACCCACAAGGGAGTGGCTTTCAGATTATACAATCGTTAATTGCTATCGGATCAGGCGGATTATTTGGCCTTGGCATCGGGCAATCGAAGCAGAAATTCTTTTATCTGCCCATGCAACATACAGACTTTATTTTTTCCATCATAGCAGAAGAGACCGGTTTTTTTGGCGCATTCATTTTTATTATGCTTTTTATTGCGCTGATTTATTTTGGATTACGATTGGCAACGCGCTTTAATACACAATTCTCATTTTTAGCAACTACCGGCTTTATCTGCTTAATTGGCCTTGAAACAGCGATAAACATTGCCGTAGCCACCGCATTGGCACCGACAAAAGGAATCGGCCTTCCTTTTATTAGTTATGGTAACAGTGCGCTTATTGGCAACTTAATTATGATTGGTCTTATCATGAATATGTCTCATAATGAGAAAGAGTTGCGGCAACGCTGATATTGTATAGTCCCCTCCGCGGGGACATGCGCCAAAAGAGTGCTCGCCCACCCTTCTGGACTACGGGCGTTTAAGACCAAGGTCTTAAAAATTCCTTCTTTCGTTTCAAACGCTCACACACGCAATTTTAAAAAATTGCTACGGCTCGCAGAAACTACCGGAATTTTCATTTCATGAATAAGAAATAAATATATCGTCTAACAAATTAAATAATAATAAGCTAAAAATCTGATAGTCGCGGCGAGGCCCGAAGAAATTTCGTTAGAAATTGCGTGTGGCCGACTTGTATGTTAAAAGTGATTCAAATTTCATAAAGCTATGTACTAATTTGATTTAAGATAGCATTTGTTTCACAATGAATTGTTCAGTTAAAAAAGACAAGCTGATAGAGCTCGTTGGTCGACTCAATCATAAAGATTGTCGCGAAGTTTGAGCCTATCAGCTTATACAAAATTACCTCGAACAATTACTAGAGGCGTATCAATGACCTCGCATGTTTACAAGTATGAGGTATTTATGAATAACGTATCAGAAGTATCTATCGGTGTCGATATTTCAAAAAGTAGTTTAGATATTGCTCTTTATCCTTCGGGAGAGTGGCTAAAGATAGCAAATACTAAGTTAGAAATAACAAAATTTGTGAAGCGATTGTCTCAGTATGATGTTAAGCAAGTTGCATGTGAAGCAACGGGTGGTTACGAAAAACTGCTTGTCAAATTACTCAAGCAACATTCTTATAGTTGTTGGATTGTCGATCCAAGAAGAATAAAAGGTTTTATAACTGCCAGTGGATGTAAAAATAAAACTGATAAAATAGATGCACAAAAAATTGCTGAGTTTGCATCAAAAAATTCTCCCGATTATGAACCAATTTGTAGGACTTCTCACGATGAAATGTTGCGTGCATTAGTCAGTCGGAGACAGGATTTGACCAAAACTTTAGCAGAGGAAAAAACACGTCTTAAGCACTCTACTCATGAACTTAGTGTTGCAAGCATAGAACGGATGATTCTCTTTTTAAATAAAGAGATCAAGACTGCGGATAAGCAACTTTCCACACTAATAGCAAAAGATACAGAATTGCAAAGGAAAGCAGGGCTTTTAGAATCAATTCCTGGAGTTGGTCAAACGTCAGCTACGTTGTTGCTGTCATTTGTCCCTGAACTTGGTACATTGTCTAATAATGAAATAGCCGCTCTTGTTGGGGTATGTCCTTACAGCAGAGAAAGCGGTAATTATATAGGAAAACGCTTTATTAGGGGTGGAAGAGTTATTCCTAGAAATGCATTATATATGTGCGCATTGACTACCATTAGGCTCTTCCCTCCCCTTAAAGCCTTTTATGATCGTTTAATTGCCAACAAAAAATGCTTTAAGGTCGCTATTGTTTCTGTGATGCGCAAGCTCATTATTCTTGCCAATGTCATATTGAAAAATGGTGAACCATGTAAAGCCTAGAAATTTGATTTTTAGTATTGACTTTAACACAATTACTTCGCGACGAGAGAGCGGATTCTTAAGGCAGCCGGCCTTAAGTGTGCGTAGTCCAGAAGGGGTCACAAAACCCCATTCTGGCGCATGTCCCTGCGGAGGGGACGAAAAAAAATATGCAAGGGGTTATTCCAATGGCCAGAAAACCCTGGCTTTTCAAAGCCGGGGATGAATGGCCATCCGCTAGTCTGGATGTGAGCAAAGCCTGAAAGGCATTTGCGAAGAGACGATGAAAAAAGCATACTGGAATCAT
>JAKAUA010000058.1 GCA_021827875.1 bacterium
CTTCCATTTTTAGGAATTTGGTTAATTTTTTATTGACTTTGATCACAATCAGTGAGTGATTTCGGAGAAATCGTATCGAACCATGCGGCCTCTAAAAAAATCAATGTAATGTGCGCAGCTTAATAAAGGATGCTATAGATTTTCATAATTATTGAAAAGACTGGATCCTGAAACAAGTTCAGGATGACAATCGCCGCCGATGTCTTTTTTTCTTTCTTATATTTCGTTATTGTTTTTATAGGGACCTACGACAGTTTATCATGATTATTTTTCGCAACTATTTTTTTCAAAAAAACAACGACACACATAGCAGCTACTTTGCAACAGCTATCAAATTCTTCATCTTGTCCTTCATAAGAGATTACTTTTTCTTCTGATATATCTTCACATGCAAGGAATACATTTCCCACATCTTCTCTGTTCTTTAAAATTAAGTTTTTCTGTTTGTTATCATTACTCATAAGAGTGAATATTCTCATTGTATCAATTCTAGGATACTGTCCGGCAACTATGTAGCGCGTGCCATCAATTGCAATAGAGTTACCCATATTCAAATTATCGTATACAGAACCTGCTCTATATTCTGTTAACTCTTTGCTGTCACCCCAATCTTGTGATACAAGCCGCTTACCGTAGAGAGTGGTTCTTGTTGTCACGCGTATCGGATACCCGGGGCCAGGATGCGGAATAAAAAAGAAATAATCGCACCCTTCTATGCCGGTAAAATATTTATTTTTAAATTGATATTCACCTTCTTGAGCCCCAATTAATTCTGCAGATACAATGTCACCGGGCTTGATAGTATCAAATATGGTCCAGAAATGATTTACGGTGATGACATCCCAGGCAATACGACCGGCATGTAATGAAGTGCATCCACACAACGCTAGTAATAATAACAGATTTCGCATTCTTTTATTTTCCCCCTGAAAAACTACTATTTTTTATAACAAAAGATCGCAAAAAAAGATAGGCGATATCTTTTACGATATCACCTATCCTCTATCTTAAAATTATTATTCTGACCTATTTATTTAGGTAATGATGAAAGTTGTTCACCGAGCTTATTACGTAATTCAATAATAGCTTGTTGAGTTGCTCCTGCGTATAATGCTTTGTCAAAACCTCTATCAAATAAAGTAACTCCTTGTTCAACCGCATCTTTTAACAGTTTAGCAAAAGCCTCAAGCGCTCTTTTAACTTGTTCTATTTTTTCTAATGCATTAGCAGATTCGCTCAATTCTATAAGAACATTAGAGAGCTTTACCGGATCTTTTGGTGCCGCGGTACCTATCTGAGCAAGGCCCGTTAATGCTTTTGCTATAGCGCCAGAATCTATTGTCCCTACTGTTGATTTAAGATCGGTAAATGCGCCGGTTGCAGATTTAATCATGGTATCGGTAATGTTAAATGTACCTTTACCAAATACGTTATCTATCGTATCAAAAACTTTTGTTGAGGCTAAATCAACAAATGCCTGTGCTTGTCCTGTTGCTGCTTGAGTAGTCTGTTCAGAAATCTTATTTACCGCATTTTCTACAATAGGCGTAAGACCCTGAATAGCGCCTTCAACTGCCTTTTCAGCTTTTTCACCGACAGCAGCTTTTATTTTCTCCAAGATATCGCCGAATGTTTTGTTCACATCTGACGTTATTGCAACACCCTGCGTAGCTTCCGGAGCAGCCTGCATAGTTAATGATACAAGAGCTAAGCCCATTATTAAGGCAAGCCCATAACGAAATATTCTGTTTTCCATGATATTTTTCTCCTAATTTTTAATCATTATTGCTTATGCAGCCTCTGTATTATCAACTTCTTCACCTATTCTTTCTATGTCTTCAGTATTATTAATTACTGGTTTTACCGCAGAAGTTTTTGGTGCAATTGGTTGTTGTTTAGCTTGATTTAATTTATTTTCAAAATTGGTGATATCAGCTTTAGTTTTGTTTAACAATTCTTGAGCTTCGCTCGGATTAAACATATCTTTTATAGTATCATTCAACTCAGCAACAAGTGTATTAAACGCAACGTTATCCGGTGCCACTTTTTTAACTGATTTAATATCGCTATTTAACTCAAGCACTGTGTTTACCGTATTGTTTATCGAAGTAACACTTCTTTTTAAAACATCAATTGCTCTTTGCGCATTACTCCAATTACCGGCGGTAATCGCACTATTAAAACTAGTAACAGCAGCGTCATTTTTTACCTTAATGTCATCAAGGCTAGTTGCATTCAATTGTCTTATAACAGCTTTAATCTCTGCGCTTGTGATGTTTATTAACTGAGCTACTCCGTTTGCAGGCTGTGTGCTGGCTGCTTGTTTTTGCTCATTTTCTTCATTTTTAGATCCTTTAAACCAATCAATCAGATCATTTGCTTTAGCGGCAAGCGCAGCTAAAGCACCTGCAGTAAGAACACCGGCGGCACCCGCTGCTGCTTTGGCAATAGTGGACCCCTGCGATTTTGCTTCATTAACAAACTCTTGTTTAACTTCCTTTACAATTTCATTCTCGCCTATAGCATTCAATGCAGATTTACCCGTTTCTAAGGCTTTTCTACCCAAAGTTGGATTTTGTGTGTTTTCTATTCTTTGCAATGCTTCTGCTTCTTTTTCTCTTGCTTTGTTTCGTGCTTCTATTGCTTTTTCTTGTTCTGCCTTTGGCAACTTAGCTATTTTTTCATTCTCTCTTTCTTCTTTTTCTTCATCAGATAGTACATTTTGCCATTCGCTTCCTATAGTTTCTTTTTTACTGCTCTTGGGTGTACTACCAAGCCATCCACTAAACCATCCTCCTGTATTACTCTTAGGCGTTGATGTAGATTTTTTTGATTCCTGTATATCTATGTCTTCATCAGAAGAAGCTGCGCCTTTTTTCTTATAATTTGGATTTTTAACGAAAGAGACCGTACCATCTTCATCTCGTTCCATTATATATTCTGGCTCAGAGGCGCCCGCAGACATCATAAACAACCCTGCAAGCAAGCTCAGGCTATAGATAAGTTTTTGGATATTCATTACATTACTCCCCATAATATAAATTTAGTCACTTTTTAAATAATATCATATTTAATATTATCAGTTTGAAAATTAAAAGA
>JAKAUA010000023.1 GCA_021827875.1 bacterium
AAGATCTTTTTCTACAAGAAAAAAGGGCGACAAAGAAAAGTCTCTTGCGGGAAAGGGTCGTTTATATTACAATAAACACATACTCCCCGAAATGCATGCTTTCTATACCCCATGCTAAGTAGAGATTTATAGGGGCCAAAAACTATATTTAGAGGACACATCCCAGTGAAACTTTCTGATGTTATTGAAGAATTGGTAGAAGAACGCGGCCTTGATAGGTCGGTTTTAAGCTCGATCGTTTGCGAAGGCATTATTGCTGCTTATGAAAAACGCTACCCATCTTTAACTATTTCCATTGACCATGATAAAAAAACCGATGAAATTAAGGTTTTGGTAGACAAGTTGGTTGTTGAAGGCCAGCCCGAAGACGAAGAGTTCGAAATATCTTCAAAAAAGGCTCGCGCAATCAATCCAAATATTCAAGTTAATGAATATATCAAAGTGCCGTTCGACGGAAAAATTGGTCGTATAGAAATTTTACGCGCAAAACAAGTTATTGCGCAAAAAATTCGTACCGTTGAATCTCTGGCTGTTTACAATGAGTTCAAAGACAAAGAAGGCTCCATCGTTAATGGCGTTATTCATAAATGTGAGCGTGGCGGTGCTATTGTTAAGCTTCAGGACACCCTCGCTTTCTTGCCTAAATCTTTGATGATGCCAAGCGATAAATGCATTGTTGGTTATTCTATACGCGCCCTTTTAAAAGAGGTGTTAATAGAGCCCCGCAATGAAAATCAGTTAATATTGGACCGCGCCTCTGAAAACTTTTTGCAAAAATTGTTTGAGCTTGAAATTCCGGAAGTTTTCGAAAAATTGGTTGAAGTTAAAAAGATCGTGCGCATTCCCGGCTATAAGTCTAAAATAGTGGTTGCTTCACATGATAAAAATATCGACCCTGTCGGCACCTGTGTAGGGGTTGGGGGTGCTCGCATAAAGCCTATTCTCAAAGAGCTTGGTGGTGAAAAAATCGACATCATAGCATGGACCGATTCTAAAGAAGAATTCATAAAAGACGCACTTAAGCCCGCAGAAGTAAAAAGAGTCATTATTGTTGACACAGAGAACGCGGAGATTTATGTTAACGAAGATCAGCGTTCGCTTGCAATTGGTAAAATGGGTCAGAATATTTCGCTTGCGTCACGCTTGGTTGGCATGAATTTGCATCTTGCACAAGAAGAGAAAAAAGATTCACGTTCTGATGAAGATAATGATTTTCAGGAGCTGGATTAAAAAGATTGTATAGATAGAATTATTAAAATTTTATAATGGGGCGAATAAGATATCTGCATGCGTGTGTATGAGTTTTCAAAGCAAAGTGGTATATCTAGTAAAGAATTGCTTGATTTATTAAGCAAGGCCGGCTTTTCTGTAAATAGCCATATGTCGGTATTGTCCCCTGCTGCAATCGAATTTTTAAACAAGCGTAGTAAAAAACAGGAAGCGCATTCATCTGAAGCACCAGTAAAAGAAACAAAAAAAATATCTCATCCTGTAGAGGCAAACAAGGAACCGATGGAAATTGCTCTTACCAAGAAACAAGCTACAACTAAAGAACATAAACAAGTAAATAAGGCTCCTGCGTCAAAAATAAAAGAACCTGTTATCACTCACATGCAAAAACAGGCGCCCGTTGTACGGTCCACAACCCCTTCAACTCCGGTTACGCTCATTTTAGCTCCTACTACTGTAGCCGAAATCGCAACAGCAACACAAAAGCCTGCGAGTGAAATTATCGTCACGCTTCTTAAATGGGGCATACTATCAAATAAAAATCAAATGCTTCCCGTTGAAGTAGTATCTCGTCTAGCAGAGCATTATCAGATTAAAACAGAAAAACCTGTACAAAAGAAAGAAGAAATTAAACGCGCATCTTCTACTCAGGGTGAAAGCGCCCAAGAGCGACTACCGGTTGTCGTAGTTGTTGGACACGTGGATCATGGCAAAACTACTCTTCTTGATTTTATACGAAACACTCGTGTTGCCACCCGCGAAAAAGGTGGCATTACACAACACATAGGTGCTTATGAGGCTAAAACTAAACAAGGTAGTCTCATTTTTCTTGATACGCCGGGCCATGAAGCTTTCTCAAAAATGAGAGCGCGCGGCGTTCGCGTTGCAGATATTGCTGTTTTGGTTGTTGCGGCAGATGATAGTGTTATGCCTCAGACACTTGAAGCAATTAAGCATGTAAAAGAGATAGGTCTTCCTATTGTGGTTGCTGTTAATAAAATTGATAAAGTTGATATAAGTCGCGTTGACATTGTTAAGCGTGATCTTTCTAACCATGGCCTTATGCCTGAAGAATGGGGCGGTGATGTTATTTATGCTCCTATCTCAGCAAAAAATGGTACCGGCGTAGATCATTTGCTTGAAATGATAGTGTTGCAATCTCAACTTATGGAATTGCGTGCCGATGCCATTGGTCAAGGCGCAGGTTATGTGCTTGAGTCCAGATTGGAAAAAGGACGGGGAGTTGTTGCAACATTACTGCTTCAACAAGGCAAGATAGCTATAGGTGATTACTTTTCATGTGGTGCCACCACAGGAAAAGTAAGTTCTTTGACTGATTCTTATGGTAAACGCTTGCAAGAAGTAGGGCCATCTATACCGGTACAAGTTGCAGGGTTTGATGAACTACCGGAAGCAGGTGATTATCTTGAGGTATTGTCAAAAGAAGATATCCGCAAGGTAAAGTCGGGCGGATTGCAAAATCGCAAAACTTTAACATATCGCAAATTGCTTACTGAAGGCGCAAAAAATATTATTGTTAAAACAGACACTAACTCATCCAAAGAAGCGCTTGTTGAATCTATATTAAAAGTATCGGATAAATCTGAAAAAGGATTTAATATTATTCAAGCATCTATTGGCGCAATTAGCGAAAGTGATGTTGTTTTAGCAGCTGATACAGGTTCAGATATTTTTACTTTACATGTTAAAGCCGAACCTAATGCAAATTTATTGGCGCAACGTCTTGGGGTATCTATAAAAACCTTTGATGTAATTTATAAGCTTCTTGAAGATCTTGAGCAAGTTGC
>JAKAUA010000048.1 GCA_021827875.1 bacterium
GCCTATTTGTATAAAAAGTTGTGTAGTAATAATAGAGCGCCAATTCTTTTTGCTCTGCTGTGCGTATGAAAAAAATGGTGCCAATGAAAGGTCTAAGCCTAAAGATGACAACGCAATGGTAGTATAGAGAAGTGCAAAAAGTACACCTTGCTGGCCAAACAAAGAAATGTCAGTATTTTTGAAAAGTGCGATCTGATGAATGGTAAAAATTATATTGTATATAATCCATTCAACAAAATTAGTGCTTATGCCACGAATAAAATTGTTATAAAGATTTTTCATCATTGTGTTTTACTTTGAAAATACGTTATATCTATATAATAAGATAACAGCTATTTTTGCAATAAGGGAGTTTTTTGCAATGAAGAAATTATGTGTGCTCAGTTTCTCTCTTTTAATATTCGCTCAATCATTTCCTTTTGATTTTTTTCGTTCCAATGAACTTGATGGTAGCGAAATTAACTCTCGTATAGAGAGACATCTTACCTTGATTGATACTTTAAATAAATTATCAAAACAGGGAAAAATAAGATCCGAACTAATAAAAAATAAAAAATCGGCATGCAGCGATTGTTCTCATGAACTGGTAAAATTGTGTATGAAAAAAATGGAGCACAATTCTTGTCTTGATCCCGTAGTAGAAGCATGGAAATTATATAAATCCTGTTATTCTGATATAGAATCAGAACTTTTCTTACAAGAATTTTCGTCTATGGTATGTGCAGTCTCATCAGAATATGTAGCGGCATTAAGTGCTCGTCCACTTGAAAGAAAAAATAATCAACAGCAAGAGAAGCCTAATGATGGTCACGCATTAACCGTATCAGATGACGATGTTCCGGTGATTTTACCCACCGTATCATTACAAGAAATTTTTAATTTATACATTAAAATAGCGAAACTTCCTATTTCAGAAATATTAGAAAAACTTGATGAATTATATTATGCATTAGTTGATCTAATGGATGAGTACGGATTGCAAGCAGAACAAACATGGCTCGATTGGTTAAAAGTTAATTGGTGGATACCGCCTGTTGCAATAACATGCGTTGTATTAGTCTTTGCCAAGAAGGGCGGCCAAAAAGCAGCCACTGAACTGTTGTTTAGCCAGATAAAAAGCCCAAAAGCGCAAGCCAATCATCTGATAGGATAAGGTTTTATAGCTTCTTTTTTTGTGGTACTATAGAAGAGCATAGATAAAATCAGCGTAAGTAAGGTATCTCCCCTTTAAAAGAAGAGGGACATGCTTATGTTTGTTCTTGATGAAAAAGTTGTTTACCCTGGTCATGGCGTAGCAAAAATAAGTCGTATTTTTGAAAAAGTTATTTCCGGCGTAGTTACACAGTTTTTTGAGCTTAAGTTTCTCAATAAAGACATGACCATTTTGGTACCGATTGATAATTTAGAAATGGTTGGTGTCAGACATCTTAGTTCACCGGACTGTATTAATGACATATTTAAAACGCTTGCCGAACCACATCATATAGTACATTCTGAATCAGCACCGAGTAATTGGAATAAACGCAACAAAGAGTACCAAGGCAAATTACGTACCGGTAATTTATATGATATATGCAAAATCTATAAGGACTTACGCCATATATCAGTATATAAAGAGCTTTCATTCGGAGAAAAAGCTCTTTTACAACAGACAGAGATCTTACTTGCCCAAGAGATATCATTAGTAAAAAAGATGGGCGAAGATAAAGCCATAGAGCAACTTCGCTTAGTATCTCAGCCGATTTATTATGATGGCGGCGTTCAAGTTGCATCATCTTCTTCTCAGTTACGATAATAAAAAAAAGCGGTATGATAAAATTTCATACCGCTTTATATCTTTTATTAGTTTACCCTATCAATATGTATAAAATGCTTTATATTAATGTGACATTATTATGTTTAATCAATCAATATAATTGCAATAAGAATTAAAAATGATTATTATTTTTGGTCCCACTGGGGTTGGTAAAACTGATTTTTCATTACAGCTTGCATCGCACATAAAAGCTGAAATTATCAATATGGATATGGGCTCATTTTATACACCGCTGATCGTCGGTACGGCAAAGCCTGATTGGCGTTCTTATCCAATACCTCACCATTTATTTGATATTTTAGATATTCCTACCAATTACACCATTGCGCAATATAGAGCTGACGTGCAGCGTTTAATACAAGAAATTAAGGCGCGCGGTAATACTCCTCTATTAGTTGGTGGCTCGGGTTTTTATTTAAAATCACTTTTTTTTATGCCGGCGCAAACCAGTGTGTTGCACGATCAAAAATATATAACACAAAAAAGTAATGATGAACTCTGGCAAGAACTTCATACTATTGATCCGGAACGCGCGGCGCAGCTACATCCTAATGACCGCTATCGTGTTGAGCGAGCATTGACTATTTGGTACACCAGTGGCAAAAAGGCATCTGAGCAGGCACCTGAATATAATCCGGTTGATGATAATACTACTATTATATGGGTCGCACGTGAGCGCGAAGAATTATATGAACGTATCAATCAGCGTGTTGATACTATGATGGACGCAGGATTATTAGCAGAAGTTGAATCATTAAAAAATAGTGACTGGGTGCCATTCTTAGAAGAAAAGAAGATCATTGGATACGATGATCTTTTACAGTATCTTAAAGGATCTGTTTCTTTGAAAGATGCGATTGCAACAATAAAAACAAAAAGTCGCAACTATGCAAAACGTCAAATAATTTTCTGGCGCATGCTAGAAAAACTATTGCCTCTTGCCAATCAACAGAGCTCATCGCCAATACTGCTGACCATGCAGACATTGAACTTGACTTTAACTGATCTTGAACTATATATTAAGCAACTTACTCACGTGTAATGTGCGCATATTTTATATAGATGCAAGG
>JAKAUA010000031.1 GCA_021827875.1 bacterium
TAAATCACGCACAATAAAGCTATTGTCAAAGACCACTGTTGCGTATGCTTTTAGCCTGCCATTATTTTCTTTAGCCGGATACACTTTTACTTCTGTTATTTCCATGGTCGCAACCCTTAGAGATAATACAATCCCTTTTTAATGTGAGTACAATATATAATTGTCCCTTAATTTTATATCAAGCCCCTCTTTTGTCAACAAAAATCAGCTTATATAGCTTATATCTCCTCTCTTTTCTCTGCTGCACGCAGGCATGCAGAGCGTGATGACGGATTTTCTCTTAATTCTTCTTCACTGGCACTGATCATGTGAGGGGTAAGTATATTCAATATACCCTCTCGTTCTTTTTCTTTGAAAAATTGTTTTACCAATCTATCTTCCAATGAGTGGAAACTAATGCAAACCAATCTGCCCTGCTCATCCAATGCTGACGTCGCTGCCGCTAAAAAAGCACTAATGTTGTCTAATTCTTTATTTACATAAATACGCAATGCCTGAAACACTTGGGTTGCCGGGTGAATACGGCGATTTTTATTAGGAGACACGCGTTCTATGAGGTCCGCCAGCTGCTTTGTTGTTCTAAATGGCTTAATAACACGTTCTTGCACAATAGCTGCTGCAATTTGACGCGCATTACGCTCTTGCCCAAATTGCCAGAAGATTTCACGCAACTTTTCTTCGGTCCCCTTATTAAGCAGCTCGGCTGCGGTAATTTTTTGGTGCGCCGGAGACATGCGCATATCAAGAGGCGTATCGCGGTGTACCGAGAATCCCGGTCTGTTAATAATCTGTATCTGGGAGGTACCAAAGTCGGCCAAAACACCATCTATTCTTTTGATTTTATTTTCACGTACCAGTTTATAAAGTAAGGCAAAGTTACCCCAAATCAGGGTAAGACGATCGCCAAATTCTTCTTTGAGCGCCGGGCCGTAGGTATCCAAAGCTACCTGATCCCAATCGAGCGATATTACCGAACATTTTGGTTCGCGCTCTAATATGGCACGAGTATGGCCACCTGATCCAAATGTTGCATCAAGGTATACATGCCCCGGTTTAGGGTCAAGATATTCAAGTACTTCATCTACTAAAACCGTTTTATGTACTAGTTGTTTTTCAGTCATTAAGATTATCCGTGTAATGATGATTCAGATGCTTTTACGTGCGTCGTCCTGGCCTGTTCCTTCTGAATATAATGCACGTCAGTTGTTAATGCGTCAACTAATGAGTTTAACTGCATTGCGCGTGAGGCTTTTACCAACACTACCGATTTTGTCTGTGCTATTATTTCTTCTATTTTTACCAATGCTTCTTGCCACGTGGGTACTATTTCCACCTGAAGTGTTATGGGCGCAGTTTTTTTAGTCGATTGCACATACGAGCCAACTAAAATTAATCGCTTAAGTGAGGGCACTTTACGCAAAAATCTGCCAAGCTGCCGGTGCCAAAATGCAGTAGTAACACCCAACTCAAGCATATCTCCCAAAATGGCAATTTTATCTGCCTGCGTATCATATTTTTCAAACGCAAGAAGCGCTGCCTTCATGCTTTCGGGATTTGCATTGTAGCAATCATTTATTATTGTTCCAGTATTTTGTCGTAATTTTCTTTCTTCAAAGCGCCCTTTAATTTTTAATGGCATTTGAATAGTCTGCACTATAACATCCATAGGCACCTGCAGCATATGTGCTATAGTAGCTGCTGCCAATGCATTAGATACCGCACCTTCATGCATGTGAGGAAGCGATACCATATATTTTTGTTTATACACCTTCATAACAAAATCGGTTTTACCATCACTCACTCGTATCTTACGCGCTTGGATCTGATTTATGGTCTTGGTGCCAAACTTAACTACCGGATGAATGTAGCTTACCTGTGACAACAATGGTACGTCACCATTAACAATACCTATGCTTTGTTCGGTAAAGTATTTAAAAATATCTCTTTTTTCGATAGCGATATCTTGTAATGAGCCAAGTCCTTCCATATGACAATGACCTATAGAAGTAATAAGTGCGAACGTGGGTTTGACCAACTGCGCCAGCTGCGCCATCTCACCACGCTTGTTAATACCGAACTCAAAAATAGCGGCTTTGTGTTCATCGGTCAGGCGCAACATATTAAGCGATATGCCCAACAAGGTATTTTGATTATGTATAGACGATACATGTTTAATACAGGCGGCAGTTAAAATAGCAGATGTAATCTCTTTAGTAGATGTTTTGCCAACTGAGCCAGTGATGCCTATCACCGGAATAGTAAACTGTTGCCGCCACGCTGTTGCCCAGGTAACAAGGGCGGTCTTAGGATCCGGCACTGCAACAATATATTTATTATGCAATAGATTGGAATCAATTTTTTTTAATATATCTTTTTTATTACTTGCGATAACAAGACCCGCAGCGCCCTTGCGCAATGCATTTTCACAAAAAGTATGCCCATCAACTTTTTCTCCCGGCAAAGCTATAAATAATTCTCCCGGCTGCACTGTGCGAGAATCGATTGAAAAAATATAATCAGAGAGAGAAGACGAACTGATACATTCCAATTCCGGAACAGCTAATGTTAAAAACTGATGATCCAAGTACATGTAAAGTCTCCATTATTGGCTGACAATATACCTATTGGCGATAGAAAATATTTTAACTATCGTCATAGTGTAGCAAAATTTATATAAGCTGCGAGGATTATCATTTTTTATGCTTGGCATGAGAGATAAATAATTATTATAGTTTTGCCGTGTTATGCGTTGCCCTACCGGGAACACAATGCAAATTAAATGTATCAAGTCCTGTTTTGTTTCTCTGTGCAGAATAAATAGATATGGCAGTTACTTTACCACTATCATCAAGATAGTAATCAACAAGATGACGCTGACCCGTATC
>JAKAUA010000025.1 GCA_021827875.1 bacterium
TACAGCAAAAAGTAATCCAGCCGATGACAATCGTAAAAAGATTAATCAAAAAGACTTTGAAGATGCACTTCAAGCGATGAAGGATTCTATCGCACTCGAAAAAGAATCAACTAAAGAGTGGTGTAAGCGGTGGGGCTGGTGGGCAGCTGAAAAAGCCGGCAATCTTGCATGGGGTGTCGGAAGCCTGGCTATTTACGCAGTACTTCAGAGCAAACTCGGTGGATCTGGCGGAGGTGGCACAGGCAATAGCAATTCCTCATCAGGCAATAACTAAGAGGCGGCTCATGAATATTAAATCATTATCTTTGTTGGTTGTTTTCTTATTATGTTCATTCGACCAGTCAACCGCATTTGTAGAAGAAGCTCATACGTGGATTCACAAAATACTTCTAGAGCCTTCTGATGTCATTCGTCACAATCCTGAAATAAATGCGCAACTTGACGTTTACATTAATTTGCTTGAAGAACAAATACATAACATTGAGCAAAAAATTACACAAAGCGCAATCGTCATAGAGGAATTAGAAAAAGCAGAAAAAACAAACAAAACCTTGGCAATAGCATCATCTGCATTAGCTCTAACCATGTTTCTTGATAAAGAAAAAATATATACCATCCAACACTCTCTTTTTAATAAATTAGGCTGCAATGTTCTATTTGTTCTCTGCTCATGTTTGGGAATAATTGCCACTGTTAAGCGAATTGACTTACTTAGAGAGCAACGAACATATCCAGAAAAATTACAAACGGCACTGCGCGACAATGTACTATTGTTGGCATCATTACGACTAATAAAAACAAAAATTATACCTACTCCAGAGGATTGATGATGAATATAAAGGCAGTCATGCTAGCGGGACTATTATCAGTCACAACAGGAACGCAAAGCGCGCTATTTTCACTGCAGCCCCAAGAAAAAAAAGAGGACCAAATTTTATCAAAACTCGAATCACTGATAAAATCTACTCCCGACACAGCTCTTAATCATGGTCAACTATCACAGCATCTCCAAACATGCCTATCTTGTCTAAACAATCGCATTACACGGCTAAAAACCAAATTGCGTCTTGTGCGCTCCGGCAATAATGAAAAAATGGATATTGGTGCCACCGAAATATGCATTGGCACAATAATGCATTTTGTCGCTATCATGATCAACAACGACAATCATATCCAATGTTACGCTGATAAGGTCCTTAATTTTGTAGTGCATGCCCCAGCAATTGCCCTATATATTGACGGCCTACGCAATGTAATCAACGGTTATTGCTATGCCAATCATTTACAAAAACAACTCGATCATGATGAAGCATTACTCGATCAATTAGAACAATTGTAATTTCTTAAATTGAACTATTTTTCACCATAACAATAAGGACCATTCCATGATCAAAAAAACACTCATAGTTTTATTAGGCCTAAGCATCAATGCTTTTGCGCATTCTTCTTTTGAAAAGATACATGCCTTACGCAATGAACTGGCATCTCATAATAATCCACACTTAACCCAAGAGACACATCCTACCATATATACCATGGTGCAAGAATTATCTACCAAGGCCAATGTGCCCATGCCACGATACATAAGCTTATTCAATGCAGAATATACCGTGATTATCGATGGAAATTCCCGCAGAATGGTAAGAGATATGGAAGCATATGTAGATGTCTTAGGAGATTTATATATATGTTATGAAGTTTTAGCAAATCTATCTTATGAAGAAATCGAGGGCGTCATTGCAATTGCTATCGCAGAAAAAGCTGAAAATAGAGCTGCAAAAGTGACATTAACCGGCGTGGGCGCTTTTGGTCTCACTTGCGCATCTGTATATGGCCTCAATAACTACTATGATTTGGGATTAGGCTCAAAAGTAATGAGTAGTTATAAAGCATCCCATTGCAGACAAGATCGAGATGATATCGTAAAAACTGTTGTCGTGGCCCTTACGCTCCCTGCCATAATAACCGCATGTGTATTATCAAGCAACTTACAAAAAGAGATCGATTTTAAGGCCGCTGAATTGACTGATATTAAAAGCGTGCGAAATGGACTCAAGGCTTTGCGCAAATTAAAAGATTCATACGTCAAAGAAAGCGCATTGAGCAGAATTGCAACCATGCTTAATTTAAAAACTATAGTCAATACCGTTTTATATCCGGTTCGCTCTTACACTTCTGAGGAAAGAATTGATTATTTAGACAGAGAGCTTGAACGTCAAGCCCGATTGGCTTAATAATACGGTAAATCATTCAATTTCTAAGGCCGGAATTCACCGGCCTTTTTATTTGCAGATAGCGAAAATCTCAGTTTGTGCCAAAACACTTAGGAGGCTTCCTAACCTAGACCAGAACCATCTTCGGATGTAAAATAGGGGAGAATCGAATTACAAAGCATTTTTCTTATCACAGGATATAAACGTGAAAAAATTTCTCTGCATCGCTCTATTATTAACAACTTCTTCAAAAGCGAGTGAATCGAATACTTTTACCAGAATTGAAGTCCCATCACCTTGGCTAGAACTTAAAAAGAGCTTTAACAAGCCGTTAAAGGATATGAACCTTGAAGAGCTATGCGAACTAAAGGAAGCATTTGAAGAGCGCGAGCTTCTTAGCGGTATGTACGATCGATACCATTATCTAAACAATAGCAATGAGTTAATCGCTGTCAGCAACCCTACGGGCTATTCGCGTGAAGAATTTAGTGATATAGTAGTGCGATACAAGCTCATAGACAAGACTATAAAAGAAAAATCAACAGATAATTAATATTTTAACTAGGCTGGGAAAATCGGCCTTTTTCTTTGCGGATAGCGAAAATCCCAGTTTGTGCTACACTACCTATGAAAAACAGCTTTTAAACCATTCACTTTATAAGATCGCATGGATACAAAATACGATTCACAGATTCATGAAAAAGCCACCCAACAGCTCTGGCATGATGAGCAAACGTATACCGCTGCTAACAACCCCGGAAAACTTTATAGCGTTGATACGCCACCCCCGACTGTCTCCGGCAGCCTCCATATCGGCCACATTTTTTCTTATACCCAGACTGATATTATTGCACGCTACAAAAGAATGAGTGGATTCTCTGTATTTTATCCCTTTGGCTTTGATGATAATGGTTTGCCCACAGAACGTTTTGTTGAGAAAAAACGTGAAATTACTGCGCATAGCATGTCGAGATCTGACTTTATAAAAATCTGTCTAGAAGAAACTGAATCTGTTGAAGAGCAATTTAAAGACTTATGGCAGCGCATGGGGCTCTCTGTTGACTGGAAAGCCAGCTACTCTACCATCTCACCTGAAGTAAGAAAAATTTCTCAAGAATCATTCTTGCGACTACTCTCTTCCGGTTATGCATATCGCAAAAATGAGCCGGCACTCTATTGTACCACCTGCCGCACCTCAGTTGCACAAGCAGAATTGGAAGACAAAGAAGAAGCATCATTTTTCAACGACATCGTCTTTAAAGATCAAGACGGCAATGATTTAATCATTGGTACCACACGCCCCGAACTGCTCCCTTCTTGTGTGGCATTACTCTACAACCCTGAAGATATGCGTTACCAACATTTGGCCGGCAAAAAAGCAATCGTGCCTCTCTTTAACTTTGAAGTACCTATCCTCGCCGATGACAAAGTTTCTATAGAAAAAGGTACCGGCTTGGTAATGTGCTGTACCTTTGGTGATAAGACTGATATTGAATGGTATAAAATACACAAATTACCTTACAAACAATCAATCGGCTTTGATGGCAAATTTGTCGCCAATACTGCATTCTTAGCAGGCCTCAAAGTGCCGCAAGCACGCGAAGCCGTATTAAATCAATTGCGCGCCAATAATCTCTTGCTCCGCCAACAAGGCATCAGACATGCGGTGAACATTCATGAGCGCTGCAAAAAAGAAATTGAATATATGATGCTCTCGCAATGGTTCTTAAATATTCTCGACCACAAAAAGACCTTTATTGAGCTCGCTGACAAAATTAACTGGTACCCTGCCTATATGAAAACCCGTTATCAAAATTGGGTAGAGAATATTAGCTGGGACTGGTGCTTATCGCGTCAGCGCTTTTTTGGCATACCTTTCCCGGTATGGCATTGCGAAGATTGCGGCCAGATTTTAACAGCAGACATTAAAGATTTGCCTATTGATCCACAAGAGCAAGCATATAAGGGTGCATGCACCAATTGCTCTAGAAAAAACATTAGACCCGATACTGATGTAATGGATACTTGGAACACTTCATCATTAACTCCCTACATCTGTGCTAGCATTATTGATAAAGAACATTCTCCCTTTGAACAAGCAAAAACTAGTGGCTTCTTGCCCATGAGCATGCGCCCGCAGGCACATGATATTATTCGTACCTGGGCATTTTATACCATTGTAAAAAGCTGGATGCATGATAAGACTATTCCGTGGGAAAACATTGTTATCTCAGGCCACGTACTCAGCTCAGAAAAACAAAAGATATCAAAATCTCAGGGCAACAACCCATTAGCACCGGAAACATTACTGAACACCTATTCTGCTGACGTGATTAGATATTGGACCGCATCAGGTAGCTTGGGAACCGATATCTCTTTCTCCGATACACAGCTTAAAATTGGCCAACGCTTGGTTACTAAATTGTGGAATGCCTTCCGCTTTGTAGAAAGCCATATTGTTGGCGCCTCACTTGAACAGACTCCGCGTCACTTGGGTATTTTGAATGAATGGTTACTCGATCAGATTAGCCAACGCTTTGCTTCGTATCAGCATTATTTTGACCAGCATGAATTTGGTTTAGCGCTTGATCAGATAGAACAGTTCTTCTGGCATGATTTCTGCGATAACTATCTTGAATTAATTAAAGACCAGTTATTCAAGCCGGAAAAATATGCGGACGAAGAAGTAGCGGCCACTCGCTGGACATTGTACCAAGTTGGGTTACGTATTCTGCAGTTGTATGCTCCTTACTTGCCGCACGTTACCGAGGCATTGTATGGCGAGTTGTACAAAGCGCAAGAAAAAATAAGCTCTCTGCACCAAACCAAATTCCAAGCAGTACAAACAAAACATAGCTTTGCCGAAAGCAGCTTGATTGCACAGACGCTTATTATGGTTGCACAGCAAGTACGTAAGTTGAAGACAGAAAAACAGCTATCGCTCAAGACCGAATTGCAAGAGCTGACTATCCATTGCCATAATCCAAAATTGCTTGAGCCATTGAAAAAACAAGAAGCGATGATCAAAGGGATTACTCATGCACATACTATTGCCTATCAAGCTGATGAAATAGAACAAAGCTTTATAGAGCAGCACAATGATGCATGGCACGCACACATTGCAATACGATAACCATGATTTTGATAAAAAATAGCCAAAGAAAAATCAAAGTAGATACAGCACAGCTTAAGCGCGATGCGCAAACAATGCTTGATGCACTTGATTATTCAGATTTTGATTTGGGCATTTGGATCACCTCAGATGTAATGATTAGAAAATATAATCGTGAATATCGCGATAAAGATAAAGCAACCGATGTGCTTTCTTTCCCCTATTATCCAAAATTAAAAGCGGGTGAGCGTATTACAGCTGAAACTGAAGAAGATAAAAATCTGGGCGATATTATTATTGCCCCGCATTATGTGCAAGAAGATCTGCCGCGCTGGGGACAAACCTTTGAACAGCGGCTTAAAGTATTGCTCGTGCACGGCATGTGCCATTTGCTTGGGTATGATCATATAGAGGATGCAGATTATAAAATTATGCATAAAAAAGAAATCGCTTTGTTGCGTAAGTTGAAATAAGTACAAAAATATTTTTATTGTAGGACATCTATGATTAAGAAAATATATACAGGCATCTACTTGTTAGGATTACTTGCCATAGTCAATAATTACTCTTCCGAAGCGCAAGCCGATAGCTCTGTACCAAATTTTACTAGGCCATCAGAAAATAATAGTACTGATGAAACAATTGATAATTCTAATGGCACTACCAGAGTCAGAATAGGGAGTGCCGTTTTTAATGAGGCACGTATAAACAATACTAAGAATGAAAAAGTGTATTACGTCCGCCATAAAGCGTATGAAGACACAGATTCAACTTTTGCTCAAAAAGTAGCTGGCACCTTAATCAATGGTAGTTGGGAAGGATTAGAAGCATTACCAGGCCGAATTATGGTTCAAATTAGCGATCTCGCATTGCAATTCGCACTTAAAAGATTTGTTGACTGGTTCAACAACATGCCTTCTGATACTCCTACTGCTAAAGAGCTCACTATTGTGGGCCTTACCAGAGACATGGGTGTACTTGAAGCGCAATTAGAACTGAACACCAAAGACCTTAAGCGACTAATGGCTGATAAAAAAAGAGCCGAAGAAAGCCAAGATACGAAAGAACTTGAATCGATAGAAGAAACTGTTCAAGAGCTTAGAGAAATAAGAAAAGAATTAAACTCACAATTACGAATACTTATGATAAAGAATAAAGCAGCGTAACTCAGTTTCAGCCCTCCATCTATAGAATGTTGTTTATATAAATCATTCCGCGATGAATGTTCCTTTGTTCTTCGTTGTAAGTCATTATGAAAGTTTGTTACCGCCGCTCGCCCTGAGTGACGGTCCTGGTCGTTGTATCGAAGGGCTAGGCGGATACTTGAGATATGATCATTTTTTAAAATTTATTTTTTTTGCAAGTTCCGAAAGTAATGTAAAGTCTCCGTTAATGAGTGCTTCCTTTTTTTTCAGATCGGATTTTTAATTTGCTGTTCAGCTGAAAAAACTCGAAGCTCTTTCAACAAAAACAAGTTCTATTGGCAAGCGTTTTGCTGTGTAACATTTGGATATAACTTTATTTTGATGCTGATAAAGACGCGCATCCATATCATCGGTATGACTGACATAAAATGATCCATCGCTACATTTTAAAATATACACATAAAAATCTTGCATAAGTTTATTCACATTTTTTAAATTCCCCTAACCCTTCGATACAACGGCCAAGAGCCGTCACTCAGGGCGAGCGGGGAAAATATATCCTTTGTATTAGGTTCTGTGAACCAATTTTATCTGATCCATTTTAAAAGTTATAAGGAGGGCTATTTTAAACGGAGCACGCTTGCGTGCGTAAATGATAGAATAAGCAATCCAATAATGTTTGGAATTGCTACCAAAGTCAGCAACACATCCATAACATTCCACATAGATTGCACGGGCAGCATAGCACCGGCAACAATGCCAAGTGCAGTAAAGCGAATATACCAACGCAGCCATGAATGGCGACGGAACAAAGATGAAAAACTTTGGGTGCCATTAAAGGTATTGCCAATCACGGTGGTAACTACAAACAACGTGATACTCAGCAGCAATACTAATTTGCCTAACTGCGGTGAGTGCATTTTAAAAGCTTCGTAAATCAAAGTACTTCTGAACGCGCCGGTATGCCACACGCCGGTTACTAACACAATTAATCCGGACAAACTTACCAAAACTGCATCTGACATCATAGAAAATAATGCGAGTAAGCCTTGGTCAGTCGGTCGCTTGGTATCTGCAATAGCGTGCGGGATTGATGAGGTGCCCAAGCCGGCTTCGGTAATAAAGATGCTGCGATAAATACCTTCTCGCATTGCACGTAGCACCGTTGCTCCGGCAAAACCGCCGACTGCTGCTGCCCCACTAAATGCACTGCTAAAAACGAGCATGATCGCTTGCTTTAACATACCACCATTTATAATCAAAATGCCGGCAGCAAACAGAACATAGAGCGCAAACATTAATGGCACCAAAGCACTGGCAACATCGCCTACGCGACGTGCACCACCACTGATAACAAACAACATAATGCATGCTAATGCTATGCCCACGTAATAAGGAGATACACCTTCAAGACTAAAGACCGATGCTAAGGTATTGGCCTGTAATGATGACCATGACATAAAGAGAAAAATCATTACGAGCGTGTACCAATAAGCCAAATACGGGTGCACCAATTTTAAATATTCCATGGGACCGCCAATGAGGCCGCGGGGAGTTTGTACACGCGTATGCAAGGCAAAAGTAACTTCTGTAAATTTAGTTGCTGCGCCAAAAAAGATACAGACCAATAGCCAGAATAAAGCGCCCGGTCCACCAACCATAATAGCCACCGAGGGCCCCACAACATTACCCATGCCAATCGTGCTTGCCATAGCGGTAAAAAGTGCCTGGAAAGAATCTATGGTGCTTACTCGTCCATGAGTGTCATGTTCCTTTTTTCGGCTGAGCCCTTTAAAGACTAAATCAAGAAACCGGGGAAAGCCGCGAAATTGTACAAAACCCGTTTTAATCGTTAAGAATAGCGCCGTACCAAAGAATAAAAGCGTTGCGGGTACGGTAAAAATAGAAGTGAACCAAATACAAAACTGATCAATATAATTAAAAGCAGAAACATTCACAAAAGAACCTTGGATTATGTTGGTCGATAGTTGTAATTATCAAAAATTTTAGTTTACGCCTTTTTAGCCAAGAATGATAGCGCGTGGCGCATTAGCTGATCGAATGAAAGCTGCATAGTCGCAGGCTGCTCATTAAGATGCTTAATTGCCGCACTAATCTCTCCGCGTGAATAATTAAGCGATTGCAGCACTTGGGAGACTGTTTGCCATTGTCCCAAAGTATCTGTCTGACCCAATTCAACACCTGAATCAAGTAATTTTGCTACCTTGTGTTTGAGCTGTACAATCATCTGTTCTGCCTTTTTTGCACCGATACCGCTCACCTTGGTTAAGGCATCTTCGTTACCCGTATGCACCGCTTCTAAAAATGATTTGCCGCCAAGATCTGCCAATATTGCCAGGGCAATCTTGGGTCCCAGGCCGGAGCAACTAATAATGAGTTGAAATATAGAACGATCCAGTGCTGTTGCAAAGCCAAAAAGTGAAGGCCCCTGCTCTTGGTTCCAGTGTAAATGAGTCTGTAACCTGATATTTTGCCCTAATACAAAGCCGGCGCTTTGAGGAACCTGAATCAACAAGGTTATTATCCCCGATTCAAGAGCAATATACCCCTCACCTGTTTCTTGTATTGTACCTTGAACCATATGTATCATGTCCGTTTCCTCATGAAAGTGGGTAAGCGTCTGCTTTTTTAATCTTCTTTATTGACAAATGCAATTGCAATGGTACATTTTCTAGTATCATTTACATCTCGCAGGAATAGCTCAGTTGGTAGAGCGTTGCCTTGCCAAGGCAAAGGTCGCGGGTTCGAATCCCGTTTCCTGCTCCATAGTTTCAAAAAAAAGGCTATATTTGTCAATATAGCGTCTGTCTGTTATAATTTAATAAAAATTTTGTTTTTCACTATTAAGTGCTAGTACAATCAAAACACCAATAATTTAATGTATATATTTTATTTCAAGGTTACCGCATGAAATCTATTATGGAAGAGGCCTCAACTATTTTTAAGGCTATTGAAAAGGCCTGGACCCGCGCAGAAAAACCGCAATCTTTCTCTGTAAAATTACTCGAAGAGCCAACCAAAAATTTTATTGGCATGACTGTCAAACCGGCAAAAATTGCCTTTTTATTTGAAGAAACTGCCGTATCACGCACCCCGCATAAACAGCAGAATGCTTCCACCTTCGCCAAGGCTACGTCGGACAGGCCGCAGGACAGGCAACCAATGCGCGACAGAACAGAAAACATGCCTGCTCAACAGGGCCAACAAGCCAAAAAAACTTCTCCTGCACCAATGCAAAAGCACGATCGTCATCGCATGGTAGCAAATCATGATCATGTTAAAGAGCCAATGGATAAGCATCAACAAGGACAACCAAAGAAACTTATAGAAAATAAGCCTGCTCAACAACCTCGCACAACACGTACCGAACAACAGATGGCAGAAGGCGCTGAGCCAAGAGAAAGACAACAACTTATCTGGCACGACACCATGGCACGCATTGCCGAAAATTGGCTCAAAGATACCATAACTGTGCTCGGCAAAACGGTTCCTCCCTTTACGACAGAAATTAAAAACAAGCATTTGATTATTGCATTTGAGACTCCTATTGTTGAAGATGCTCATCAAGAACGCATGTTGTTCAGCAGCTTGGCACATCTTGCATTGCAAGTGGTGAGAAATCAGTTTAAAAACCAGGCACGTGGCCTAAAAATTATTTTAAAAACAAATAGCTAAACAGTTAATTCTATGATTTTTTCCCATAGCGACGAAGATTCTATTATTGCGCGCTGTACTCCTGCGGGTAGCGGCGCTATTGCTCTTCTTCGCCTCAGCGGGAAAAATGCGGTAGAAATAGCAAGCAGCATGGCACTATTGCCTGGCAAAAAAAGTTTACTTGCCCAGCAAACGCATACCATACATTATGGTTATGTGACTGATGCGCAAGGCAATCATATTGATCAAGTACTTTTTTTGCTTATGCGTGGTCCCAATAACTTTACCGGACAAGACACGGTTGAGATAACGGGGCACAATAATCCTTTTTTGGTCGAGCAGATTATCCAACGCGCCCTACAACTGGGTGCGCGCATGGCGCATGAGGGTGAATTTACCAAGCGCGCAATGCTCAATGGCAAAATAGATCTGTTACAAGCCGAAGCTATTAATGATCTTATTAATGCGAATACACAACTCTCATTAAAACAGTCGCTTTCGCAACTTGAGGGCAGTTTTTCTCAACAAATGCATGTTGTTGAAAAGGAATTGCTCAAAGGGCTTGCTTTTTGTGAAGCTAGCTTTGAATTTATTGATGAAGAAATGGAATTTGGCGACCGTATTCAAGCGATTATTAATAATGTTCTTTCTACCATCAAAACATTGAAAAAAAATTACGATCAACAACAACAGATTCGCCAAGGGGTCAGAATCGCACTCTTGGGTAGTGTTAATGCAGGAAAATCATCGCTCTTTAATGCATTGTTAAACAAACAGCGCTCTATTGTAACAGAAATTGCCGGTACCACGCGCGATACTATTGAAGCGGGCCTCTATTGCAATGGCAATTATTGGACACTCGTGGACACCGCCGGGTTACGTGTAACTAATGATGTGGTCGAGCAAGAAGGAATCAGAAGATCATTTGAAGAAGCTACCACGGCTGATATTATCATTCTGGTTATTGATAGCGCACGCGCCATTACAGCTGATGAATTAGCAGTATATCAACAGATTATTGCTGCACATCGGCACAAAATTATTTTTGTCGGAACAAAAACAGATTTGCCGCGCATTACAAATCCTTTACTTGATGCTACTGATTGTCCGCTCTTGCTGGTAAGCAGCACGCACAAAACTAACATTGCGATTCTAGAACAAGAAATTCAGAATAAAATCAGTGCATTGTTTAACTCACTTGATTCACCATTTTTGTTGAATAAACGACAATATAATTTGCTCATCGCGCTTGAGAATAAATTACACTCTCTACAACCTTTGTTCGATAGCCAAATTCCGTACGAATTGCTTTCTGTACATTTAAACGACGCACTCGCGCATATGGCAGAACTTACGGGGAAATCTATTAGCGAAGCTGCTATGGATGCAGTATTTAGAGAATTCTGCGTTGGCAAATAGCGCAAGTTTTTCTATTAAAAAACCATCTTGCTTGACAGACTGAAATTTTAACACTATTCTATATAGTATATTTTTTACTTTTATTATATACATGGATGTTATTATGAAATTAGCTCACATTTTATTTGTTTTTATTTGCTCTACTTCTCTGGTTGCTTCAGAAGAAGTGTGTGTTTCAACTGAAGACACTGCTGCAGAACTTGCTGCTCTCATTCGCATAATATCACGCACTTCATCACCATCGTTGCATGATTCAACAAACACTGTATCGACTTCATCAAGTTTAGATTCTCTTCCCGCATTTCCTAAATCAATTTTAAAAAAATCAGGACAAATTACAGCAGTTACAAAAAAAACAGTGACTTTTAACGATAATTTGAATAAAAACGATATTTTTCAAAAATATCTTAAACTATCTGATTTTCATAAAGAGCCGTCTGAACAAGACGCCCAGAACTCTCGGTCTTTAGCAGAACAAGCATTAAACGCGTCTGATATGGACATAAAAAGGCCTAATTCTCCGGTTCCTTCTTTAATTTTCACTGGCTTAAAAGTTACAGTAACACAAGCCTCGCATTCGAAAAATACAGAAAAAAATGTGAATAAATCGAGGAAAATTGCCGGCGAAGTTCCGTGGACTTTAGATTATATCTTGGGCACTTCTCCATCAAGAAAGAATACAGCTGCGCAAGAAGCTGATCTTTCACCCATACAAGAAACCAGCGATTCTGAATCAGATAGTGAAGAAGATGCTTACAGTACCAACACAAAAAGAACATCGTCGGTTCCGACATGGTCGTTATCCATTAGATAACATATTGTTCACTCAGCATGCTCTTCAACAAATCTGAACATCATGCGCTTGTATGCAAACTCAATAGCATCTTCTATGGGTGAATACATTGCATTATTTTTAACATAAATATTTGCATCCCATAATAATAACTCGTCTATTGTCTTTAGGCGCTTGTTATAATTCGCATTATATTTTACGGCTAAATGCAATGGCGTATTTCCTTGAAAATCTTTTGCCCCAACATCTGCTTTTTGTGCGCATAATACAGCTACCACTTCAGGATTGGCATACAAAGCCGCCCAATGCAATGGCGTACGATTTTGCTCATCACGCGCATCAACTGCATAGTTTTTGACTAACATTGCACGAATATCATCAGCATTTGCGCCGTTTTTTATCATTACGTGCATTTGTGTACTTTGTATTTTGTTTTGTTGCGCACACAGACCAAAGAAATAACTCATTAAAACAATGACAGAAACATGAACAATCTTCATAGAGCAACTCCCACCCAAGAAAAATCTAGATCGTTATTGATACTACCTATAGTTATTCTTTTATCGCAAGTAACAGTGAATTTTCTCTATAAACCTGCTATAATTATTCATTATCAACTCTTCTCTTTTAACCTCATTACATAAAAGGTTTTTTCATGGATTCCTACAAAACAGAATGCTTTGATCTTATTAATGAGTTCAAAAGCAGCAATATAAGCATGGATTGGCATACTATTTATGAAGATGCTGAGCTACAAAATGCTATTAATGAAGGCATAAATGATGCGATTCATCATATAGCATTTCTTCCCGACATTGATGAAACAAAAAAAATCGAACTCATTGGTAAATTAGCATACGCTCAAGCTCGCCTTGCAATTGCACTGACCTTTAAAGATAAAAATGAATTTACTTCACAGGGCATTAAGCTTGAAAAAACTCTTTCTGCTTTGCTTTCTACTGGATCATGGCTACAAACTGCGCAAGCAAATTTTGATTTACTAGAGCAACTTTCTGAAGAAAATTTTGATATCGACAAAGCACCTGATATAGCACCAAAACTGGTACCGGTTTTATTGCTTCTTTCCATTATTTCGATTATATCGGGAGAATCAGCAGAAGAATGTGGCGAAGATGAATGCTGCGACGAATAATTTCCGTATAGAAACAATTGATAACTGTTTTTCACTGATACGCTCCACAACGTCACTGTCAGCATTTTTGACAAATTGAGCGTTTTATTTATACTACATGACGTTATTGTTTAATTTTTTTAATCATACATAAGGGACTCACTTATGAAAAAACTAGTATTGGTTGCATTGTTAATCGCATCATCATCATTTGCAGAAACTACAACTCCAACTTCTACAGAAACTACAAAATCCGTAGGAAAAGTTGTTCTTTCTGCAGTCACATCAAAATATGGTAAAATCACCGGTGGTCTAGTTGCTGTTGCTGCTGCAATTGGCGGTGCTTGGGTTGTTTACACAAAGCATCAAGAAAACCAAACAAAAAACAACTAAGAACTAACACAAAATCTTTGTAAACAGGGACACTCTTTTTTATGAAATATTCAATTGCATTAGTAGCATTATTGGTGACAACATCTTTTGCTCTAGACATTCCGGAACCTTCTTTTGAGGGCTTTGCTTCTATTAAAGAATCTTTGATAGAAAAATATGGTCCAGTAGCGCAAGACATTACAGCTAATTTTAAGGAATTATTTATTAAGTACAATCCACTTTCCTTAATCAATAATGGTGCAGCTACCGAAATGACAACACAAACAATTCAAAAAGATAATGTCATTCCTGCAGTTTCTGCTATGTCATTAAACAATCCTTCAGAGTCATCCCTGTTTACAATGGCAAAAAGTTATATCATGAATCGCTACACGGCTCTCACAACAGCTTTGATTGTTGCTGTAGGCGGTGGAGCCCTTTATTATTCAAAAAATAAATAACTTTTATCCTAAGGTTTAAGTTATTAAAAAGAAATTCTTTAAAAGAGAAATGGTTCTTTTGCCATCTCTCTTTTTTATTTATTATGATTTTTAGGAGCTAAGCTTAAAAAAGTTAATCCTCCTTATGTCATCCTGAACTCGTTTCAGGATCCATGTAACAATACAAAAAACTAAAATTGCTAGATCATGGAACATTGGATTGATTGAAAAGAATTTGGAATGATTTATATAAACAATATTTTATAAATAGATCCTGAAACAAGTTCAGAATGACATCCGTAGGTCAATGATCTTTTTTTCATTCTTATATTTCGTTATGACTTTAAAATTGATCAGATAAATAAAGATTTCCCCCCCTCTTTTTTTTTCTAATATATTTCTTTCCTATTCAAATGGGGTTTTGCCCTCAATCCCATCATTTCCAAATTGACACTTTTGTAAAATGTATTACAATTAAAATTGTTGGAAAAGAAATATAAAAACACCCCTTTCTTATTGGAGGAATATCTTATGAAAGGTATCGTTAATAATACT
>JAKAUA010000032.1 GCA_021827875.1 bacterium
AAAAATTACAAGAAACAAGCCACAGATAAAATTAATTACCCTGAAGAACGGGTAATGTTAAGTTAATCCGACTTCGCTAATCCAGGCCTCACGGCTTGGCTAGCACGACGGACTAGAAAGGATTTTAAATTATGAAAGTATGCGTTATAGGACTAGGCCGCTTTGGCTATGAGGTTGCCACTGGCCTGGCAGACAATGGCGTTGAAGTTATGGCCATTGATAGTAATGAGACTATTGTTGCCTCTATAAAAGACAATGTTACTCAAGCGATCTGTATGAACGTTACCGATGAATCGGTAATGCGCAATGTGGGCATAGAAGAGATGGAGACCGTTGTGGTAGCCATGGCAGAGAATTTTGCCGAATCAATTCTGCTCACCGCGCTGGTAAAAAAACGTCTGGGTGTTAAAACAGTAATTGCTCGTGCTATTAACGATATTCATTCAGAAATTTTGATGCTGGTGGGTGCCGACCGCACTATTTTACCTGAAAAAGAGATTGGACGCCGCCTGGCAGATAGTCTAAGCTCACCATTCCCCGACTTGGTACGACTGTCAAAGAATTTCTCAGTTACTCCTTTTAAAGCGCCCGATCGCTTTGTGGGTAGAACTATTAATGAGCTTGATTTGTCTCACCATTACCAAATTAACTGTCTTGGCATAAAAAAGGATGACAGTATTATTACCGCACATCCGGAATATGTCATTATGCCCGGCGATCAGCTCGTTTGTGCTGGCAGCACCAATGATTTGGAAGAGGCCGCACAAGAGTAGCGACAAAAACCATTGCAGAAGTGTGACCTTTATATTACAATAAGAACATGAGTATGATTAAATTCGTCATCTACCAAACATCCTCCGGTAAAGAACCTTATTCTGAATGGGAAGACAATCTGGATTATTCTATACTGGATAAGGTCAGAAGCAGAATCGCTCGCGTGAGACTTGGCAATTTTGGAGATGCCAAAATGCTCAAAGGCGCTAATGGCGTGTGGGAACTACGAATAGATTGTGGCCCCGGATATCGAATCTATTTTGGAAAAATAGGGCAAACTATAGTTATCTTATTAACAGGCGGGGATAAAAAGAGTCAAAAAAGCGATGTTGAAAAAGCAAAGCGATACTGGCTTGATTATAAGGATAAAATATGAAAAAAAGAATCTTCAGAACATATGAAGAAAAACTCATGGAAGATTTGCAAGATGTCGATCGTGCTATTGGGTATCTCAATGAAGCACTCATGGACGAAGATCCGCGAGTTTTTCTTTTAGCACTTAAAGATGTCTACGCTGCTCAGGATATTGATATGACCGAACTCGCTAGAAAAACAGACCTCAGCAGAGAAAATTTATATCGCATATTATCACCTAAAGGTAATCCCAAATTGACTAGCATTATATCTCTTTTAAATGCAGTAGGATTTTCTTTAGCAATTCAGCCAACGATCAAAAAATAATGATCATATTTTATTGAATTGATTTTATAGCAAGAATCGCTAAGCACAACACATTTTACTGCGTTGATTGACATTGGGCCATCAGGATTGTATTGCCTTATCACGATTGTGTCTTATTTAACGCTGCTTGCTTTAGACAATAAAAAAGCTCGGTTTTTATGCCGAGCTTTTTATTTTTGATTGTTCTATAAGAGCAAATTTAGATAGCTTCGATACGAACAATGGTCATTTGTTGACGATGGCCACGTTTTACGCGTACTTTGTGACGACGTTTAAAACGGAAAGCAATCACTTTAGGACCCTTCATTTGTTTAACGATAGATGCTTTTACTGCACCGGTTACAAAAGGGGTACCTACTTCAAATTTGTCATCGGCGCTTTTGCGGAACAAAACTTCTTTAAATTCAACTTTGTTACCGGCTTCGCCTTCAATTTTTTCAATAGCTACGGTTTTACCAACGATAGCTTGGTATTGCTTGCTGCCATTTTGAAAAATTGCATATTTATCAAATGTTACTGTTTCCATTTTCTCTATCCTACCTGATGAGATCTATGATATTTTTGGGGTAATTTTTTTATACGTTTTCTCATATTGTATCAAATATATAGGTAACGTCCAGCACTTTTAGCTAATTTTCCCACGCTTATAAGAGTTTTTACCCATCCGCCGTTGCCAACCTTTCTCGCCGTAGCGATGTCATAGCAGAGGCGGATGCTATGGCGGGATAGGGATGGCGCGCCATCCCATTTTCTATTTGAAACATTTACGTTCCCATTCTGTCCAAGTTGCATCAAAAGACGAAACAACCCCCATCAACCAGGGATTATTGCTATTAAAATATTGCGGCTTGATGATTTTCCCATTAAACTAATTGAAGTTGATACAATTCTAACCTATATACATCTAAAAGAAAGGTGTCTATGTTTACGCAAGTGGTGCATTATATTTACCCAGATCTCAAGCGAGAAGAGATTAAGAAATTCGGATTACTCGCTCTCACCTTCTTCTTCACCATCGGTGCATATTGGGCGCTACGCCTTCTTAAAGATGTAATCTTCTTTAAACTTGCATTCCCTGCTGATCTTGGCTGGCTTCCAAATCAAGGCGGAAAATTTCAAACTGATGCTAAATTCTACTCTGTCTTTGTGGTAATCGCTCTCGTTGCTGTTTACACCAAATTGATTGATATGTTTGAAAAACATAAATTGTTCTACATTCTCTGCACAGCCTACGCTATTTTGTTTACCGGTATTACCGCCGTTTTATTTGCGCAAGCAACTTTGGGCGATGCATACTTAGGTAAAACAATATTGGCAACCATGGGCTGGGTTTCATACTTCGCAATCGAAAGCTTTGGTTCTATTCTTGTTGCATTCTTCTGGTCATTTACCAGCTCCATTACCACAACTGATGCTGCAAAACGTGGCTATCCGTTAATTATTGCCGGTGCGCAAGTGGGTGCTATTTTAGGCTCTGCATTGAACTACTTCAGCTCAGTATTTGCGCCATGGAAGTTATTTGCGGTATGTACCTTAGCGGTCATTTCAATTATGGCAGTTATTTCTTACTTTATGCGTGCTATTCCTACAGAACAACGCGTTGGTAACAAAGCAGCTCACGCAACCGAAAAAGCAAAAGAAGGCTTCTTCGAAGGTCTTTTTGCAGGCCTTCGCCTCCTTTTAACCCGTCGTTATTTGGTTGGAATTCTTATTGTTTCAACTTTTTATGAAGTGGTTAATACCATCGTTGATTACCAAATGAAGATGCAAGCTGCTGTGCATCCTTACTACGCCGATAGCGCTCACTTCCAAGAATTCTTGTCTCTGTATGGTATGGCAACCAATACCTTGGCATTGTTCATGGCATTGTTGGGAACCAGCTACTTGATTAAACGTTTTGGTTTAATCTTTGGCTTGCTCTTCTTCCCTACTGGTCTTGGCCTTGCTTTGGGTGGTCTATACCTCTTCTTCCAAGGTTCACCTACACCAAGCGCATTGCTCTGGGCAACCTTTGGTGTGATGATGTTGGCAAAAGGTATTTCTTATGCAGTCAGTAACCCAACCAAAGAAATGATGTACATCCCAACCAGCAAAGACGTTAAGTTTAAAGCTAAAGGGGTGATTGACACCTTGGGCAGTCGCGTTGCAAAAGCAAGTGGCGCTAAAATTAATAAGCTATTCCAACATTCTCTTGCTGATTTAATGACCTATGGTACCTTCTTGAGCTTTGGCTTGATTGGTATCTGGTTTGCAGCTGCGCTCTATGTTGGCCGCAAAAATGCTAAACTTACTTCAGAAGGCAAAATTGTTGAATAAATCCTCCTACGCTTATCCGGGCCTTTTCGCCTTCGTTAAAACTTCGGCGGAACAGGCCGGCAGTGCCGCCATAGCCCTCCGGGCGACGGCGCATCGGCAAGCTTCGGCGGACGCAGCAATAATCTTTATGAGAATTGCTGTAAAGTTATAACAAAATAAAAGCGCTCAACGGATCATAAAACCGTTGGGCGCTTTTAAATAATGATTAATCAGTTACCCATGATTCCGTAATGGAGGAAAAAATATCATGTCATTCGCGCATATCACTATAGGAAGCAAAGCACCCGAAATTATTAACGTTGTAATCGAGATTCCCCGCGGTGCGCGTAATAAATATGAATATAATGAAGAGATGGATGCGATCACTCTTGATCGTGTACTGCACTCTCCCTTCTTTTATCCGACTGATTATGGCTTTGTTCCTCATACTAGATCAGAAGATGGCGATCATCTTGATATTTTAGTACTCATCACTCAACCAACCTTTCCTGGCTGCGTAATGCAAGTTCGCCCTATTGGTGTGCTCGATTTAGAAGATGAAGCAGGCAGAGATTGGAAAATTATTGCAGTAGCAGATAAAGATCCTTACTACAAAACGGTATCTACTATTGATGACGTCAACATTCATCTTAAGCGAGAAATTAAGCACTTCTTTGAAACATACAAAGATCTTGAAGAAGGCAAGATGAGCAAAGTACGTGGTTGGGAATCAAAAGAAAAAGCATTCCAAGTAATTAAAGAAGCGCAAGAGCGGTTTGAGCAAGAATAGAGCGTTTATATACTGGAGATTGGTATCTCAAACAACCTGCTCTAAATTTCTCTGAGCTATCTTTCATTGTTCTAAACTCAGATGTTAGTTGGGTATCACTTTCCGCGCTTTGAGTAGAGTGATTGTATAACAACCTATTGATGAGATCGTGATTCACCAGATAACAAACAACATAGCGCTTTTTTATATTAAGACATCCGCCACATGGCTTTTTTATAAGAATTTTATGGCGTTTTAAAATATTTTTATGCTTTTTAGACAGTTTATGTTTAGGATCATCGCACTTCTGCTTTAATGCTTCTATAGCAGCTCTGCCATCTAATTCTTCCGTTAGAATAGTTTCTAATTTCCTATATTGTTCATCAATATTTTTTATTATTCTTGTATCTGCTTCTCTGTCGGCTGAATGCTGTTCTGCTCCATGCAATGATAAAAATAGTATGCTGCCCAGCATACTTAGACATTGAAATATTTTTCTCATGATAAAAATACTACTCCTTATCCTTAGTTATGGATCATAACTACCATTACCAACGTAACAAAGAGTATGCAGGAGAATAAATGCTTTTTTATTGCTGTTCTTTTAATTGCCACAATAAATCAAATGCTGCTTTGGGAGAAAGCTGCTCATAATCAATGCTTGTTAACTGCTGCATTACCGCAGTAGCATGCGACATTTTTTGCTGTAACAAATGATACTGCTCAGTAAGCTGTTGGTACTCATTGAACAGTGCATCATAGCGCATATCAGAATTGTTTGAATTATTTGTTGCAACAATCATTGTGCTATTTTTTGGCTTATCACCATTTTCAACTAATTCATCTAAAATTTCTTGCGAACGATTAATAATTCGCTTAGGAAGCTGCGCCAGCTTGGCAACCTCTATACCAAAGCTGCCATTGGCAAAACCTTTTTGCATAGTATATAAGAAGATAATACCGTTAGGCGTCTTTTTGCTTGCTGCATAATAACTGGCAATGCCGAGAAACTTTTCTTGTAATAATGCTAACTCATGATAATGTGTTGCAAATAAGCATCGTGCACGCACGGTAGTATGCATATATTCTACCACTGCTTGTGCAATGGCTAATCCATCAAAGGTGCTCGTGCCGCGGCCTACTTCGTCCAAAATAACCAGTGATCGCTCTGTCGCCTGCAAGCAGATGGTGGCGGTCTCTTCCATCTCTACTAAAAAGGTACTCTTACCTTCGGCTAAATTATCTCCGGCACCAATACGACTAAAAATGCGGTCAAGCAATGCTACATTTGCCGCTTTTGCAGGAACAAAAGAGCCAACGTGTGTCAAAATACAAATCAGAGCAACTTGTCGTAAATAGGTAGATTTACCACCCATATTAGGACCGGTAATAATCAAGAGCGATTCATCATCAGTTAAATGAGTAGAATTTGCAATAAAAGATCGCTGCAAATGTTGTTCCACGACTGGATGACGACCATGATCTATCTGAATAATGCGCTCTGCATTGAGCATTGGACGTACATAACGTTGTTGATAAGCAATTTTTGCTAATCCAAATAATGCATCTAAAGAAGATAATGCATGTGCCATCTTACGCAGCGATGAAGCATAGGTGCCAACAGTTCTTTTTATGTTCTCAAAAATTTCTTTTTCTTTATGAGTTATGGTATTGCGTGCCGTCATTATTTCATGCTCTAATTGCTGCAGTGCCGGCATGGTATAACGCTCGCGCCCTACTAATGTTTGCTGTCTCTTGTAATAATCGGGAATCGCATCCATATGTGTTTTGGTAACTTCTATGTAATAACCATGCACCTGATTGTACCGTATTTTGAGCGATCCAATACCTGTCTGTTGCTGCTCCTGCTGCTCAAGCTCAAGAATCTTTATATGTGCATGCTCTACTAACACACGCATGTTATCAAGCTCTGATGAATAGCCTTGTTTTATGAACCATTCATGCGTTCCATCATCATTGAGTGCATCTGTCAAAAGTTTGTGCAACGCATCAAAATTATCCAGCAATGATGCAACCATGCCAAAAAGTGGTACTTGAGCCGCAGCCAACAACAATGACCTCAGATGCGGTATTAATGACAGGGTCTGCATAAGCATAAGATAATCATGTAATAGACCGCGATTAAGCGTGATGCGTCCAACTACTCGCTCTACGTCACCAATTTTTTTTAGTGATTCTTCAAGTTGCTGTAAGAAGGCTACTGATTGCACCGCGTATGCAATAGCATCTTGGCGTTGCACAATAGCATCACGTGATACCAAGGGGCGCATGAGCCATTTTTTGATCATGCGAGATCCCATTGGCGTCGCTGCTTGGTCAAGCGTATTAAATAAGGTGCCTTTGCGTGAGCCATCTTGGCTATTTTTTACGAGCTCAAGGTTGCGCTGCGTTGCCGCATCGAGCATTAAAAAATCTTCAGGACTATAAAAATGTAATGATTTAAACTGCTCTAAAGCAGCGCGTTGATTTTTATATAAATATGAATGGAAGGTGCCCAGAGCGGCATGCAATGCCTGCTGAGACTGAATACGCGATACTGTCTCCGGCTTGAATTGTTGTGCCATCCATTGTGTTGATGCACTTTGCTGGTCTTCTGAAACATCAACTAACGTGGTTACATAACCGGTTTTTTTAAAATGAGCTTGAAAGGGAGTTGCCAGTATGATACGCGGTAATAAAATTTCATCGGGGAAAAAGCGCGACAATTCAGCATCAAGCTGTTTGTCGCCACTTATCGGTAGTACCGTAGCAAAAAGCTGTGCTGTTAATAACTCACCGAACAATAATCCCCATTGATTCTCCAATGGGAAAAAAGAAAAAAGATAAGAGGCAGATTTTTCATCTAATAGTTGTGATTCGGTCAAGGTACCGGGAGTGAGAACGCGCGTAATACCGCGCTCCACCATTTTGCCCGCCTGAGCTTCTTCCAGCTGATCGCACAAGGCAACTTTAAAGCCGCCGCGTACTAATTTGGTTAAATAATGGTCCACCGTATGCACAGGAACACCGCAGAGTGGGATCGGATCACCATTATATTTACCCCGCTTGGTCAACGCAATGCCCAAAAAGGAGGCCGCTACTTTTGCATCTTCAAAGAACAGTTCATAAAAATCACCCACCTGAAACAATACGAGCATATCGGCGTACTGCTCCTTAATCTTAAAATAATGTCTCATTAAGGGGGTAGCATCTACTATTTTTTGTTCTTCCATGGACTATAACTCGGTGTATTTACGTATGTTGCCTTTTGCTTTTTCTACCGGATATTTTTTAGCCGCAAGCATAAGTTTTTCATCAAGAGCCGCGCTCAAATTAATATCGGCACGATTACAAAAATTAAGAATTGCCATGAAAACATCGGCAATTTCATGCTCAATATCTTTTCTATATTCACCCTGCAATGCTTGCCATGACTGCTCTTCAGTCATCCACCTGAAAATTTCCATAAGCTCTGCTGCTTCGGTAGCAATGGCCATACTTACATTTTTTGGCGAATGGAACTGTCCCCATTCACGCTCATCCATAAATTGGGCAACTTTGTGCTGTAGCTCTTTAATTTCCATACCATTACCCTAATAAGGTTATTCTTTGATTTTATGCATTAATACCTTACCAGTTTTATAAAAAAAGTAATGAAAAATAATATGTTTATGATATAGTTATTTAATATTACAAGTTTCTATGTGAATTAATCAAAAGATTTAAAAAAGTTGATTTCAATATATGTTTTTTAATAAAACTTTTCTCATAAGCGCCATAACGCTATCACTACTTGTCACAACACTACATACCATGGAAGAATCTAGTGCTCCTCAATCTACTATCCCTTCTTTAGTAGAATTCTGTGGCAAAGCTTTTGCTCATGGAGCAAAAGAATGTGAAAACATGCCTGAATACCTTAAACAATTAGAATCTATAACAGATGAAGCTGAATTCACTACTCTCATAACTGCTCAAGCCAATGACGGATATACAGTATTGCATCATGCAGCATCCACAGATCTTGCGAGCGTACAGACACTATTGGATATATATCAAAAAAAAGAAAAAGAATTTAATGAACAGCGAAACAACTTTGGCGCACCTTATCCCCCACTACAAAAGTTTATAAATATACAAAATAACCTTGCAGTCTCACCTTTAGATAGAACAATCAAATATAGAAAATTTGATATAGCAGATACATTGATACAAAAAGGTGCTTCACTTACGACTCTACGCATTATTCCCGATCAAAAGCATAAAAATCTCTTGTGGTTATCACCACTGCTTACCACAGCAATTCTTTCTCGTAATATTCAAGGCATTGATTATTTACTTAACAAAGGGGTCTCCGTACAAGACTCACATTTGATTAAAGTTAAATATGTACCTGATACGCAAGCTCAAAACTTCCAACAACATGGTTGGACGCTCGTACAACCAGAGGAATATAATTTACCTTGTAAAGAATGTATGAAGATCTTTCTTAGCCCTCTTCAAATTAATCCTTTATCACTTTTTATAGAGCGTAACTTTGAACCTCATGATCAGATAACTCAATCGATTATTAACCATGCCGGAACGCCGCAAGAGCGCAATGCTTTGATTCATCAAGGATTGCAATCGTCCGTACAATTCGGCAATTTCCATACACTGAAAAGCATTGTATCTATGGAACCCCTTATCATAAATCACTATCCCTATATTCTTATAGATGTAATGCAAAGAGGACATGACGATACCCCAGATATTTTAACACTGCTCATTAATGCAGGTGCAACGGTAAACATAACTGACGGCAATGGAAACACACCACTTCATCATGCGGTCACATCACAGCCGGCAGGTATTATTAGAAGATTGATACGCCAAGGGGCCGCCATTAATGCTATTAATCATACCGGCGACACACCGCTTGATACTTTACCAAAGTTTAGAGAGCGGACACCTGAACGTACAGAAATAAGGCGGTACCTTATAACAAAAGGCGCTTTGCGTAGCCAAAAAGCTCGTAAAATAGGACTACGATAATTTTCTTACTATTTTTTTTAAATTAGATTAATTAATTTTTTTATTATTTAATGGAGTACGTATGTCACATACATCACTTATCTTATGGTCCCTCGTATTTTCACTCACTGCTGCTGAGGCATCTCAACTTACTGAATTCCATGCAGACAAAATGCATCCTACAAACATTTTTGCCAGGCTAGATGATGGCATAAAAGAAAACCTAAAAGTAAATGTTGGCCTAAAAAAAGGTTCTTTAAAAGAGATACAACTCTCTGAAGAAGAGATTCAGCATCTTGTTGCTTTTAGAGATGAAAATGGTAATACCGCACTACACTACCTCCAGCATTTTAATTATGTGCATTTTAATACAACAACACTGGAATCTATTATAGAAACTTTACTAAAAAACAAGGCCAATATTAATGCACATAATCATGACGGATTAACTCCTTTTGAGATAGCAGTCTCGGAATCGCATTCTTTATCTTATGCACATTTCATGGCAAAGTTACTGCATCGCTATGGCGCTAAGCCTAATAATAGACTACACATGGATTATCACGGTCATGAGGGAACTAGTGTTTCTGTTCCCTTTATAACTCGCCTTCTTATGCAGGATAATGAACACCCAACATACGGCACAGTTAATACAATCGAAAAACTGATTGCTATCACTACAGAAAACAAAGATGCCATTCAACTTGATGATCTTATTGCGCCAATTGTCCCATTTCGTTTTGCAGCTAATGCTGATGAAATTGCATCATTACAGCAAGAAGGATGGCAACAGGCCTCTGCTGAAGATGTGGCATTATACGATTTACCTTTACACGATACTTGTGCAGTAATGGTTAAGCCATCTATGAATAGAACACCGTTAGAATATGCGGTTGTTAGATTTAGCAATGAACACCGAGAGCAATCGGCCTTGTCTTTCCTGGATCTCGTCTATACAAAAAGCACCGATGAAGGTGAAAAGAATAAATTGATACAACAAGCTTTTTATTATGCAAAAAGTCTGAAAAAAATGCATTTTATGAAGCATATGTTTATAAATAAACCTTGGCGCATGATACTATCGACAACACCTAGTATGGATGACAACTGCTCTATCATGGAAGCTGAAATTAAAGAATATATAAAAGCGTCACTCATGCATAGCGAAAAAACTCCGGAATCATCTCCGAGAAATTATGGTGATTCAATGCGTGATTCATTGCGATGGTTCACCCATGATCCTCTACCACACCTTACAACGTCACTTATAGAACATGTAACAAAAATCGCTCATGAATTGGAGCAATCAGGTATGCAGGTTGATATGGAATCCACCATTAAGGCTGTAACTGAAAATACACCGGAGGCACGTGAGGCGAAGAGAGCTTTGGAGCGCAAAGAGATGAAAGAGCGTGCGAAGCGTGATGCTGAGCAAGTTTTACTTCGTAAACAAAAGGATGAAGAACGCTATGCTAAGCAAGCTTTGGAGCATGAGGAGTGCAAGAAGCGCGAGGCTGAACAGCTCGCATTACGTATTAAAGAGGAAGAAGAGCGTATTGCTACGATAAATTTACGTATTAAGGAAAATATGGAATGGGCTGCTCAATTTCCTGAGGAGCATGCTGCTAAACTAGCGGAACTTCGTAAAAAGCGTGCTGCTAGGCAAGCTTTATTTCTTAAGGAACGTGCCGCTCAGCGAGCCTTACAATTTGGACCTCTTTCGAAATTTAAACAATAATTCTGCATCTAGAACTAAAAAAAGAGCCGCTTTATGAAGCGGCTCTTTTTATTATCTGTTTTTATTATAATGCGCAGTTGGCGTTAATAGCTTTTTTAAGTATCTTCCTGTATGACTCTTATCATTTTGAGCAACCTGCTGCGGTGTACCTTGTGCTACTATGGTACCTCCGCCATCGCCGCCTTCCGGCCCCATATCAATAATATGGTCCACCGTCTTGAGCACATCCAGATTATGCTCTATGACGATCATAGAATTACCTTTGTCAATCAAGGTATTAAGCACCTTAAGAAGCTTTTCTATATCGCTGGTATGTAATCCTGTTGTTGGCTCATCAAGAATATACATGGTTTTGTTGCCACGCTTTGCCAATTCGTCCACGAGCTTAATACGCTGTGCCTCACCACCCGATAGAGTAATGGATGACTGCCCTAATTTTATATAATCAAGACCAACTTCGCACAGTAATGCCAAGCGTTTGGCAATTTGACTATGAGCGCTGAAGAAGCTTAACGCCTCATGCGCCGTCATCTCAAGCACCTGAGCAATATTTTTGCCTTTATAGGTTACCTGTAATGTTTCGCGGTTATAACGCAAGCCATTGCATGATTTACAGACCATAGTCACTTCCGGCAAGAAGTGCATGGTAATGGTAATAGTGCCATCACCGGAACATTCAAAGCAACGCCCTTCACTCACGTTAAAGCTGAAGCGTCCTACTTTGTAGCCACGTGCCGCACTTTCCGGCAATGCTGCAAAAAGCTTGCGAATATCATCAAATATACCTAAATAGGTCGCCGGATTAGAGCGCGGTGTTCTGCCAATTGGTGTTTGGTCTATGATTACTAAATGCTCTAGAGCTTCAGCCCCTTGTAAATCAGAATGTGCCGATTTACCCTTAGCATTCAATTCACGCTGCAATGCCGGTACTAGTTCTTGCATAATCAGTGTACTTTTACCTGATCCTGACACTCCTGAAACGCCACAAAGGACCCCAAGCGGAAATTTTACGGTGAGGTCTTTAAGGTTATTTTTGCGTGCATGGCGCAGGGTAATATGACCTTGTGCTGATCTTAATTGCTTAGGCACCGCTATAGCACGGCGGCCACTTAAATAGGCACCGGTTAATGATGAGTTTTGCTTAGCAACTGCTGCCGGTGTCCCAAATGCCGTTACTTGTCCACCTAATACTCCTGCTGCCGGCCCCATATCAATAAGATAATCGGCCTGCTCTATAGTATCCATATCATGCTCGACCACTACTACGGTATTACCTTGGTCACGCAATTTTTTTAACGTGCCAATCAAACGGTCATTATCACGCTGGTGCAGACCAATACTTGGCTCATCAAGCACATATAATACACCGGAGAGCGCAGAGCCTATTTGTGTTGCGAGTCTGATACGTTGCCCTTCACCGCCTGATAAGGTGCGTGCAGTACGGTTCATAGTTAAATAGCTGAGACCCACGTCATTTAAAAAAGTGAGGCGATTAACAATCTCAGTTATGAGCCCTTGTGCTATTTCTCGCTCTGTTGCTGATAATGTTATATTTTTAAAGAAATTTAATGCATCTTTGACTGATAGATTACCCACTTCATAAATATCTTTATCGGCAATAGTTACTGCCAATATATATTTATTTAAGCGCTTGCCATAACAGCTTTGGCAGCTTTTTTCTTGTGCATATTTGCCAAAAAAATCAGGATATTTTGCTTTCCATGCCTCAGGGTCATTTGCATCCCATGGCCATTCATGGATAATACCAAGACCATGACATTCCGGACATGCCCCTATAGGCGAGTTAAAAGAGAACGATCGTGGTTCAACTTCAGGAATTGAGACTGCACATTGTAAACACATACGCTTGGAAGAATAGAGGTACTCCTGATGGCCCACAATCACTTTGCACATACCATCAGCGAGTTTAAAGGCACGTTCAACCGCTTCTTGTAGACGAGCGCGCTCATGCGATACTACATCAAGTGCATCAATCATGACATCAATAGTATGTTTATGATTTTTGGAGAGTTTAAGTGCAGCAACTTCATCTGCTGATCTAAATCTATGGTTCATGCCGTCTATACGTAGGCGATAATACCCTTGAGCAAAAAGGTTCTGTAATTCTTGTACAAATTCACCCTTTTTCTCAGTGGCTACCGGTGCCGCAATGGTCACCATAGTGTTTTCGAACTTATCCAAGAGCATTGAGGTAATATTTTCAGGAGATTCTGCCTTAATGGGTATAAAACAGTCCGGGCACGAGACCTGGCCTATGCGGGCATATAATACGCGCATATAGTCATAAATTTCTGTTATGGTACCCACGGTAGAACGGGGATTGGCCCCCACCGTCTTCTGCTCGATAGCAATCGAGGGACATAACCCATCTATACGATCAACTTCAGGCTTCTTCACAATACCCAAGAATTGGCGCGCATAAGATGAAAGTGAGTCCATATAGCGACGTTTACCCTCAGTATAGAGGATATCTAAGGCTAAAGAGCTTTTGCCCGACCCTGAGGGCCCGGTGATTACGGTTAAAGAATTTTTTGGGATGGCGACTGAGACGTTTTTAAGATTATGCTCACGTGCCCCTACAATAGTTATGCGATCATTTGCTTTTACTTTTTCCATTTTTCAACCTCCAGGAATTTGATTGCCTTCTCTATAAGGCAATGCCAAAATTTTCAAATGGCATTATATACGATTGATAAAAGATACCATAAAATTAAGCTTTTGTTAATAGCATACCAGTCTTCGCTTATCCGGGCCTTCAAGCTCGGTAAGCTACGCCTGGCTGGCGCCCCCCACAATATGATTTTAATTGTCAGATTTAGCGGAGACTGTCCGAAGAAGCCATAGGCGAAGACGAACCCGTCCTTTTTTAGAGTTTATGAGTCATAGAATAAGCTTGACCAGGTTCAAACACATTTGAGAAAAAAATGGTAAAATAAAAGGCCTCCAAAACAAACCAATTTTAGGGAGGCCTTTTTAAATATGCAGCAATATAAACTGCACAAAAAATTCGTGTTACATGGA
>JAKAUA010000065.1 GCA_021827875.1 bacterium
ACTTATTTCTTTCCATAAATTATCTGTTATCATCAGCATAAGAGCGTCCTTTCTTTTTGTTTCACTCGCTATTTTAGCGAATAAATCAAAGTGGCGCTCTTATCTATTTAATTTTCGGATAAGCTCTTATTTTTATCATAGTTTTTTTCTTATCGATGTGAGGGGCCATATATTTGTCTATTATGTAGTTGATGAACAATGTTTTTATCAAGTTTAATAGTATTACTATAGTGGTTTGATTGTGCAACCAAGCGTGCAACATGAGGATTATTTCTTTTGTATAATTCGGGATTTTCAAGAAATTGAGCCATAGCAGATCCTGTTCTCACAAGATCTCGAGCAGAATCCCCATCTTGATCTGGAGTATCAAAATTACGATTTCCATATTCGTATAAAAGAGAAATGATATGCAGTAAGTTGGCATCGCTATTGGGATGAGCTGGTGGGAGATGTATGAGAAAAAGATGTAGTGGCGTATTGCCATGAAAATTACAATGAGAAGCGTCAACGCCTTGAGCGAGCAGAAAAGCAACTGTTTTAGGCCTGACAGCGCCTCTGGTAACAACATGCAGTAAATTCTCGTTATTGGGGTGATCAACTAGAGAATATAGGGCGCGATAGGGCGCAATACGCCTTAACTTGCTGAATAAAATGGCGTCATCCTCATTTCCAGTAATTAACTTAAAAACATAGTCATCAGGAATGGCATCAGTAATTTTTATACCTGTTTTTAAGAGCTTGCCTCGTATTGCGCGACGGTCGGCAATAGATTTCATAGCAATATCTTTTAGACGTGTTGTTACCTGTTTGTTTTGAGAGGTAAAGGGGTCAAATACTTCATCATCTGCAGGAAGATTCATAATAGCGTGGCGTAATAAGAGAGTCCGCTGATCATAAGATAATTTGCCATGATACCAAGCGTCTATGTCGGCAATCAATCCGGGCTCTTGCTCATCGCTATAGTCAAGAATTTCTGCAAGTGCTTGTGGGTCTTCTTGGTTAATAGCATTGTAAGCCTTTTGAAAAGGCGCAGGAGGAGCAATAATCTCTAATGTTTGTTTATAAGTACATTTTATCACGCAACCTATGGTGATCGAAGCAGAAATAACAAGCCCGGTGCACAACATGATAATATTTACAAATCCTGCACGCGTATGTTTTATCGAAGGTCTATTTTTATAAAGATAACTCATTGGCTAATGATTCCCATTGTGCAAGATGCAGCGCATGTTCTTTTTTTAGACTGTTCAATTTTTCTGATGCTTTATTAAAGGTATCGCTGCCATAAGTAATGGTAGCAAAAGAGGCCTCAAGTTGATTAATCTCTTTTTCTAACTTCTCTATTTTTGCTTCAAGCGCCTTAACTTTTTTCTGTAACTCAAAATTGTTTTTCTGATTTTTTTCAATGGGTACTTCTTTTTTTATAACAGGTGCTATAGAAGGAGCTTCCTGATTATTTTTTTTCTGATACAAGTACGAGTCATAATTGCCTTCATAGCGATATAAACCATCAGGTGTTAATTCCAGAATATGAGTAGCAAGTTTGTTAACAAAATCATGATCATGTGAGACAAACAGTAGTGTACCCGGATACTCTTGCAGTGCGCTGAGCAAAATCTCTTTTGAAGGAATATCAAGATGGTTGGTTGGTTCGTCAAGCAACATAACATTAGCATCTTGCAATAGTGCCTTGACCATACCTACGCGATTTTTTTCACCGCCGCTCAATACTTTTATTTTTTTTTGGATATCATCAGCATCAAATAAAAATGCACCAAGCAATGTTCTGATCTGCTGATCTGTCTTTTTTGGGCAATTGTATGAGATGTTTTCAATAACAGTCCAATTTTGTTCCAAACTTTTATTTTGATCTTGGTCAAAAAGCGTATGATGCACATTATGACCAAAAGTTATAGAGCCATTTTGCGGGCTCATTTTGTTGGCGATAATATTAAACAAGGTGGTTTTGCCCACACCATTGCCGGCGATAATGGCCACTTTTTGTCCGCGCTCTACTTCGCAGGATATGTTCTCAAATATTTTTTTGCTGCCAAAAGAATGTTTTATTTTTTCCGCTTTTACTACAATGCGCCCGGCTTGTTGTAATGTCGGAAAGCTAAAGCTCATAGTTCTTTGCTGTGGCGGTAGAGTAATGCGCTCAATTTTATCAACGGCTTTCATCATACTTTGTGCCATGCGTGCTTTATTTGCCTTGGCGCGGAAGCGTTGTATGGTTTCCATCTTTTGGGCAATTTCTTTTTGTTGCTGTTTGTAGGCTGCTTCAAGAAGTTTGCTATCATGCTCTTTTTGTTGCAAATAACTGGTATAATTACCGGTATACAATTTGCCATTGCCCAATTCTAATTCAAGAATATGGTCGCATACTGCGTCTAAAAAATAGCGTTCGTGTGAAACAATCATAAAACCAAAAGAAGAACGTTTTAAGAATGATAAAAACCAATCTTTGGCAATAATATCCAAGTGGTTGGTGGGTTCGTCGAAAAGGTAAAAATCAGCCTTTTGTAAGAGCAATTTTGCCAAAACAATGCGCATTTTCCAACCGACGCTCAAGGTATTGACTGATGTCTCGAGTTGTTGTTCAGTGAATCCCAGGCCCATAAGCATTTGACGTGTTTCTGCCAATGCAGAGGCAGGGTTATATTGCTGTAACTCTTCACAGATTTGGGCATAGCGTTCGACTGCTTCTTGGGTAGGTTCAGCCGCTTGGACAAAATAGAGTTCGAGCTTGATACGTTCGTCTTCTAATGTCTGAATTTGAGCAAAAACGGAGAAAGTCTCTTGCAATATCGTTTGATGGGAGCTCAGCACTACTTCTTGAGGGAGGTAGGCGATACGCTTATTTTTATTGATGGTAATAGTACCCTCATCGAGCACTTGTTGGCCGGCAATGGCCTTGAGCAGGGTTGATTTTCCGGAGCCATTTCTTCCTACGAGACCGATACGCTGATCGTCCGTCGTGGTAAACGATATATCATTGAATACTATTTGGGTACCAAAAGAAAGACTAAGTGAATGGGCGTTTATCATACTATCTATATCTCATGAAGCAGTAAGTTTTATCGTTATTTATAATACTTATTCTTTTTCTTTTTGAAAAGGTCGGTAGCCTGTGCATCTGTCAATAAAGTTCAAAGATTGACGATTTGAGGCTTTGCTGCTTTTTATATATACTATAATAGAATTAAACTATTGTGAATAATATCAGGAAAATACCCTATGAAATACAGACATTTTCTCCTTTTACTGGCTATCATAACTCAGGCAAAAGCAGGTGAACTTGCGACAGCGGCTTCGTTGTTGAAATCATGGACGAGTCGAAAAATAGTAACTCCTACCCGAACGTATCTAAAACAACCCGAATTGTCTGGCATGGTCCAAGAAAAATGGGGGCGGGATGTTGAGGTGCATAAGCCTATGATAGACCGTATGATGGAAAAAGAAGAAGAATTTGCCAAGACACATCATGTTTTTTATCATGCGCAGCGGTCACACTTAGTAACGTACCAACATGTTATCACAAAATTATATGAGTATGTTCACAATAAAAAGGTGGGTAATTTTACTTTTGTGAGAAAATGGCATACTGCCCTTGAAAAAACCGATGTTGAAAAATTTGTTACGAGCCGTGGGTGCTGGCATTATGATAGAGATAGAAGGCTACGGCCATTTCTGTTAAGTGCAAATGTATCACTTTTTGGTAATACTTCCCGTTCTAGACAGAAGGAATGTTCTTTTGATTACTTTGTTTCTCATTACAATATGAGCCCGCCTCAGGCAGAAGCTATGTTTTCTGATTTAGCTGCTGAGTTTGGTTTTTCACCTGCATCTATGGAGCAATTACTATCTTTAACTGAGAGTAATGATTCATCAGGTATGCTACAAATTTTTATACCAAAAGAGCTCGCCAATAAGTGTGTGTATATAGCAAGCCCTGTCGGATATCCTCTCTGTTTTCAAGAACAGGGTAAAGATGAGAAGGCGCTTACTCCCGCAAATGTTTTGGAAGCATCGCATCTCTAGATCAAAAAGCGGAAGAGACTTTATTGTCTTTACGTAAGAGTGTCACAGAAGATTACTACTATCACAATACAAATGGCTTACTACTTCAGCAAGCGTCTATTCCTCTGTTTCTCGATATTGTGCAGACGCGTATTCTCATAGGTGATGATATTATGCTTAATCCTGCAAGTGGTGTCAAAATGATTTCATATACCTCTATGGAACAGGATCAAGAGAAAGCTTATAATAGCGCCTTGAGTTCAATAAGCGAAAAAATCATTAAAGGTTCTTAATTAAAATATAAAAACCAATTTTTACTTTTCCTCTATTTTCCACGCTATCTATTTACGCTAGGGTCAATTTTTCGCTTATCATAGGGGCTGAAAAATGATGAGCTGATGCCTATTTTGCTCTTTTATACCTTGAAAGCATCGATTTATTTATGTTATTGTTATTATAAATAATTTTTTCGATCAAAAACTTGTCACGCCATAGCCTAAAGAGGCGACGGCGGATGGGGTAAGAGGGAGGCGTTCATGAAAGCAAATAAAAAACAATTAACAGTAACAACCATTATTTTATCTATTCTTGCAATAACTATTTTTGTGAATATGAAGCTTGTTGACGTTGCAGGAAAAGGAAACGTTTTGGGGGCAGAAGGTCTTTTAAAACAAGGGTATAGTATAAATGAAGGGGACAGACATGGTGATACTCCACTGCATCATGCGAGTGCCAACAATAAGTTATCGATGATTACATTTTTGTTACAAAATCATGCTTCTGCGGCACAATCTAATAATGAAGGTTGTACTCCTTTGTATGAAGCTGCGGCAGCAGGAAATACTGAAGTTGCCAAACTTCTACTGGATCGCAGTGATGCAAAAGAGACAATCAATCAAAAAAACGGAAAAAAAGAAGGCGGTTTTTACACGCCACTTCATGTAGCGATTATGCGTGGGCATCCTGCAACAGTAGAATTACTTCTTTCTTATGGCGCAAATCCTATGATCAAAACAGCTGATGGTAAAAATGCATATGAATTGGCAGAAGAATGGTATGATCAATCAAAAGGATCATCTTCCGTTGATAAGCAACAGAAAATAGTTGAAGTGTTGCGTAGGTATAAAAATAAATAAACCATATTTTAATGGATGATAATTGTGATAACACAGTTTGGTAAATATTATTTCTTTGTATGCATAATTACAACATGTCTTAACGTGAATGCAGGTGAGCAGAGAAAAGAAGATATATGTGCTACTTTGAGTGAGCTGGATTTGCAGAGAGCTCGCAGAAGAGCGGCATCCATAGAACAAGCTATAAAAATGAAAATTCAAGAAGCGGATGAGGGTCTTGTAGCGCGTGCTAAAGACGACCATGATATTCCCGTAAAAGAGATGAATCTTGACCAAATTATAGCTGCTTTGCATGCTAGAGATGAGTGTGCGCGCTGTTTGGTAGAAGAATACGAGAAGTACAAAAGATCATTGAAGGTTTAAAGAAAAAAGTAGGGGATTGCGATCTTAAAACAGGAGGGGGTTATGAAATATCTATTATTTATTATGACGCTTATTTTGTATCCTATGCATGCTCACAGCGCTGAATACAAACCGTGCCAAAGCATGATACGCTCAAATACATCAACACCTTGGACTCTGTGTGCGACATTAGCCGGTGTTGCCATTGGCATAGGGCTTAAAAGTTGTTATGACAAACTCTTTAATAATAATACTGGTGATCAAAATAGGGCGGTTATCCCTGCTATACCAATCAAGACAATTGACAGAGAAGCATTACAGCGGAAATTGACAATAGATATAACCAAACTTGCTAAAGCGCGAGAAATCTTTAATAGTTCTGAGATAGCAATTAAGCGTGCCAATTTGCATGGATATTATGCAGATTTACAACGTTTAGCAAAAAATAGTTCTATATTTTGCGAACATGATTTTACTAATTCTGATGATCTATCACTGACTGATATACAAAGAGTAGAAGGCTTTATAAAAGCAAAAATCAATGAGATATATAGTTCTAATAAAGAAAAACTTCCCGAATATGATACCGATGATCAAATACGCAAGACTCATCTTGCATTAGATAAATTAGATCCATATTTGCGGCAGAATGCGAGAACAAAAAGTCTTACGGGACGAGCCGGCATTGAAAGCCAAGGTCATTGGCAGCATCTTAATGAATTGCAATACATGAGAATAACATACACCGATCTTGTAGGTGAAATAGAAAAAGCAGAGATAAAAGTAAAAAGTTTAGAGGTTAAAGTAGAAAATCTTAATGCTGAACTTGCAAGTACTTAACGAATGGAGTTTGTCTATGAATAACAAAAATATAAAACTTTTCATGTGTATGGTTTTAATGACTGTATTACCAACTCAATGTGAGGGCTGGAGAGAATGGTTTGGCAAGATATTTAAATGCTCATCGTGTGATGGATCACAGCAATACGGTTGGCAAAAATGGGGCGCTGCTGCTGCGTTGACAGTGGCGGGTGTAGGGTTAGTTACTTATCTTTTGAAATATCGTTCGCCAAAGACTAAATTTGACGCCAGTGGTGGCGAGCCGCTCGAAAGAGAAATAGTTGCGGCTACGTATGAACATCTTCCGTTAAAAAATTTATATGAGCTCCAGAAAAGATATAAGCAGAATATTTTAGCTGATGAGCTTGCGGGAAATACTAAAGAATTAGTACAAGATAAACTCGCATTAGATGCGATTAACCTACAAATCGAATTAAAAGCAAAGAAATAATAGATTACAGCAAAAAGAGGAGGGAGGAAAAACTCCTCCCTCTTACAAATTTATGTATTGTCATGTGCGCTACACATATTACTATATTTAATAAAATTCTATTTATGATGATTGATTTTGTGAATCACCCAAGCCTCTAAAGAATCCAAACAATAATCCACACCAAGACGAACTCCCATTCCGGCAACTTCCATTAGGTAAGGATAATAAGCAGAGGTATAGATATTATCATTCATAGGTGAAGTTGCATTTCTTACTCGTTGTTCGATGTGTGTCGTTTTTTCAATCATTTTTAATGTTTTTTCACGTACTATTGCCTTAGTCGCTTGTTTAGCGACAACTAATAAAAATGAAGAAGGTGATGTAATTGACTTGTTATGGCACGTAATAGATGCGCCAACATCGACAACAGCTTCTACTAATTCATCACTATCCAGCAAAGTAAAATCACGGTATTTAATAATCGTGGGCGGCGAATCTGTCATGTAAGTAGTTTCAAGATCAGAACTTTCCGCTACCATGACAACTAAAAAATTCTTCAATCTGTTCTTGAGGGCATAATTTACGATCCTCTCATCAAACTTTAGATTGCCAATTTTTGCATGAGAACATTTCACGCAAGCATGTACTTGAAATAAGGTAATGCTAAAGATGAATAACAGAACGATTCTAAATGTTTTCATGCAAAATTAATTTTCTGTGGTTTGGATATAACAAAATGGACACTTTACTCAGACAAGCATTTTTTTAAATATCCTGAAATGCCTTATGACGCAGTTTATTTTTTGACTCATATACCAATACATTAGACTCGAATGCGATTAATATTTGATACATCTTCCAATCGTCTGAGATTGATCCGCACATAGTTCTACCTTCAGTCGTAGGGTACAGTAAGAAAGAATTAACAGGCACTCCCAGACTATGCGCGATTAGTGCCTTAAGATCAACAATTGTTTTATTGTCATCTAATTCATACTTTAACTTCGCACCAGTTTTTTTTATGCGAATCGATACTCTCTTAACTTCCCTACATTTCTTATCGTTCTTAATTTCCTTCTTAATTTTCTTAGATAAATCTTTATCAAGTGGTACGTAAGTATCGTCCATACTTGTTACGAAAAATGGTATGGCTGCGACTAAAAATAATAATTTTTTCATTGTTATATTTCTTGTGTTAAAAAAAACGAGGGCTTTAACAGCCCTCGAACATTATTCAGACAAATATTTTTTCAAAAGATCTTGAATAATCTTTGGATTACCTTTGCCCTTGGTTTTTTGCATTGCTTGTCCAACAAAGAAGCCAAAAATCTTATCTTTACCTGATTTGTATTCAGCAACTTGTGTAGGAGATGCTGCAACAATTTCTTTGATAATTGCTTCAAGTTCAGCGCTGTTATCAACTTGTTCTAGGCCAAGCTCTTTCATAAGCACAGCAGGAGAAGTACCGCGCTCTGCTGCGGCTACAAAAATTTCTTGCGCTGCGCGGTTATTAATGGCGCCGGTTTCGAGCATTTTAATTAACTCTGCTAACATAGCAGGACTGATTTTAAATTCATGAAAGCCAATTTTGTGTTCTTTGAGGTAACCCATTACATCGCGCAAAATCCAGTTGATGACTTGTTTGCTTTGATGCAATTGTGCTGTTTTTTCATAGTAATTGGCAAGATCATTATCTTCGACCAAAATATCAGCTTCATATGGAGTTAATCCGCTTGCTACCAAGCGATCAAACTTTTGATTTGGAAGCTCAGGCATTTGTTGCCTAATACGCTCAATCCATTCATCAGTAATTTCTATCATAGGTAGGTCTGGCTCGTAGAAGTAGCGATAATCAGCAGCTTCTTCTTTAGAACGCATTACGAGGGTCTTCTTATTTTTCGTATCCCACAGACGTGTTTCTTGGCGTACTTTGCCACCGCCTTCTACCAATTCTATTTGACGCTCTATCTCATACTCAACAGCATCGCTGATATATTTAAATGAGTTAATATTTTTAAGCTCAACTTTAGTACCCAACTTGGTTACGTCTCTTTTCTTGACAGATATGTTAGTATCGCCACGGAATGCACCTTCTTCCATATTTCCCGTGCACACGTTTAAATAGCGGACAATGGCATGTAGTTGGCGCAAATAAGCGCGCGCTTCGTGCGCGTTGGCAATATCGGGTTCAGTTACAATTTCGAGCAATGGAGTGCCGGTGCGGTTAAAATCAACAAAGCTCTCGTTACTGTTAGCAACGTGCGTATTTTTCCCTGCATCTTCTTCCATATGAATGCGGTTGATGCGAATTTTTTTGCTGCTGCCATCTTCAAGCTTAATGGTCACATGGCCATTGGTGCAGATAGGCAAATCACTTTGGGTAATTTGATAATTTTTAGGCAAATCAGGATAAAAATAATGTTTGCGTGCAAAGTTTGATGTCTTGGTAATAGAGCAGTTAGTAGCCAATCCTACTAAAATAGCATAATCAAGCACCTGTTTATTTAATACCGGCAACGACCCGGGCTGTCCGGTACAAACATTGCAAATATTGGTATTCGGCTCTTTGGTTACTTCGTTGGCACATGAGCAGAAAATTTTTGTTTTAGTAGTAAGTTGAACGTGAATTTCTATCCCAATAGTTGCTTCATAGGTGGGGTAATGATCAAGTATTGTTGTTGGTTTTGACACGGCAAATCCTTATTTCAGCTTTTTTCTATTTTGTATTGATTCAATTTAAATGTTTTTTGGCTTACGAGCATGATTTTGCATTTATATTGTTTTTCAAGCTCAAGAATCGAATTATATTCAGTGTTGGTAATATAGTTAAAAATATCTTCGTGCAGATTCAGCGTAATTTGTGGATGGTTAGCGCTGATCATTGATGCTTTGAGCGCACGCAAAATAGTATAACTTTCTGTCTCTAGTGAGCGTACAAAGCCCATACCTTTGCAGGTTTGGCACGTATCAGTAAGCTGCTGAATCAGGCTTTTGCCTGATCGTTTTCTGGTCATTTGTACCAGACCAAATTCAGAAACTTTAAGCACTACTGATTGGAACTTGTCCTGTTCGCGCAATGTTTTTTCAAACACTTTAAAGAGCTTTTGGCGATTTGATCCTGTTGCCATATCAATAAAGTCGATAACAATAAGTCCACCGATATTACGTAAGCGCAATTGGCGCACAATTTCTTGCGCCGCTTCAAGGTTGGTCTTTAAAATAGTATCTTCAAGACTTTTTTTACCGGTAAATTTGCCGGTATTAACATCGACAACGCACATTGCCTCAGTGGTTTCTATAATTAAAGAACCGCCTGACTTTAATGGCACTTTGCGATCAAGAGCGGCTTCTATCTGCTTTTCTATATGGTAATGTTCAAAGAGTGAGCTGCTCCCTTCATACAGCTTTACTCGTTGGCTGTATTCAGGGGCGATCATTTTTACAAAGCGATATATTTTGTGTTGGCTTTCTTTGGTGTCGCTGATTACTTCTTCTACGTCGTTGTCCAAATGGTCACGCACTATTTGCAATGGAAGCTCAATGTCTTCATAAATGCGTTCTTTAACTTGTGCGGCAGCGAATTTCTTTTGAATGGTGTTCCAGGTATCAACCAAGAAATCAACATCTTTTTTAATTTCTTCTTTGCTGCGTCCATCAGAGGTGGTACGAATAATAGCACCCATGCCCTCAGGTAACAATTCGCGTAAGATATCTTTTAAGCGGTGGCGCTCTTCACGATCTTCAATTTTTTTGGATATGCCAATTCGTGGAATATTAGGCATAAGAACAATAAATCTGCCCGGTAAAGTAAAGCATGTAGTTAACTTTGCGCCTTTTTCGTAGACCGGTTCTTTGCTGACTTGAACCAAGATGGGCTCGCCTTCTTTTAAGATATTGCTAATATCCACGGTCTGGCGTAGTCGGGCGGTAGAGGTTTTTACCGGTGCATCTTCATCATCAATATCGGTCATGCGCTCGATGGCTAATTCACGGTCGATTTCGGAGATGTGGAGAAACCCTGCTTTTTCTTGTCCAATATCAATAAAAGCGGTCTGTATTCCCGGTAATACTTTGGTAACAATGCCTTTAAAAAAGACACGCTCTAAAGGGTTTTCTACGTGGGCGGCAAAATAGATGTTTTGCAAAACATCATCCTTGGTTATAGCAATCCGGGTTTGCCAAGGATTTTCATTTATAAGAATTTTTTTCATGGGACCTATATACAATGAGGGTAAGGGTTAGGTATTTAATTAATAATTTTTATTCGTTGTTTTAAGGCAATTTTTTTGCTAAAAACAGTGTTATAACAGAAAGTATAGCGCAAAACAGATATTTTGAGTAGAAAATACAATTAAAATATGGTACAGTCCTCTGGGTATTCGGGTAAAATGTTTTCAATAAGGAGAAAAATCATGAAAAAGCAGTGCGCTTTAGGGCTCGTTTTATTACTAAGCCTTGCAGGTTGTGGCGGATGGAGAAAGAAGAAAGCTGAAGAATCACGCTCCTCCAGAACTGAAGTTTTCTCAGAAGTAGATATTCCAGTAGCAAATGAAGAAGTAATGCGCAGCTTCTTTGATGAAGATGTACAAGAATTTGCTTATGTTGAAGAACCAACCATGGATGAAACAACGCAAGCAATTGATGTGATGCAAGCCTATGATGAACAAATGTCATGGGAAAAAGTAGTGGCACAACAAGACAATTTCGCTCCAATTTATTTTGATTTTGATAGCGATGCAATCAAAGCAGATCAAGAAAAATCTTTGGCTGATGCTATTTCTCTTATTAAGAAGAAAATTGACGGCTATGAGAACAGCGGCTCAGTTTCTCCAATGACTGTTGTTGTTGAAGGACACTCTGACCACGCGGCCGGTTCACCAACCTATAACTTTGCATTGTCTGAGCGCCGTGCCAATAAGCTGAAAAACCGCTTAGTGGCGGCCGGTGTTCCGGAAGAGTATGTTAAGATCGTTGGTCGTGGCCAAGAAATCCCTGCTATTGTTGATGGTAAGCCAGTAAGTGGCGACCGCGCTGAACAATGGGCAAATCGCCGCGATGAGATTCGCATTATCTTTGCATAATTAAGATAATTACAAAGAAAATGAAACAGGGATGCCAGAAAAGCATCCCTTTTTTATTTAAATCAACTTTTAAGTAATTTATCTTCGTCGTAAAAGTGAAAATTCATTAGTTTTATACTGCTCCATTATATCTTGTATATTCGCATCGTCATCAATATTATTTGCTATATTGCCAAAAGGCAATGATTGCCAAAGAAAGTACCAATGGCCGACCCAGGGGCTTAATATTTGTTTTTCAATCGGAATATTTACAATATTTTGAAGGTGTCTTTTAAGGTCTCTAATTGTTATGAGTTTGTAACAATCAAGAGAAACATACACCTCTACTCCTTGAGAGATATGTATCCTAACAGTTGTTGGAGCTACCCAGGGCTGTTCTTGTTGCGTATCCATGCCGAGTGTTATACATGGTACTAAGTAAAACAATAAAAGTAATTTGCGTGACATAACGACTCCTTTGTTTAATTATACAATTTGTATTTTAATTGTATAAGAGGGGAGTGAATTTTGTCTAGCTTTTTATCCTTTTTTAATGATTTGGATGTTCAATAGTCGCTTAGTTACCCAGTAATCGATCAATAAGTTTTTTGATTTCAGGTAATGCCTCTTTTTTCTCATACGCCGCAATAGTTTGTCTAATGACGGGTAGTTGATTGTCGATTAACAACTGATCAATCAACGGAGTTAAATCAGAAAGTTTTTTTAGACTATGACCAAAGCCATGCTCCGGAATAAAGCGATGGTTAAATGCCTCCCACTTGAGCACTGGGCCGCCGGTAGCATCTAAAATAAGAGGCAAATTCATATACAATGCCTCGCAGACACTCACAGACCCTGATTTGGTGATGATGCAATCCGAGATTGCCATAAGGTCGGCCATGCGTGGGGTGAAGCCGACGCAGGTGTGGCTGAGGTGGGGCAGGAATGGAATCGTTTCTATTTGACCCTGTATTGTTTCATTTTTGCCCAAACAAAATATAAGGTGGGCGGGTTGTGTAAGGTGAGCAAGCTCGCGCGCAAAATCGAGGGTGCTCTGAGAGCCCTGGGCTCCCATGAGAATCAAAATTACTGGTTTGTAGGCAGGTATATTAAAATCTTTTTTTATCTGCTCTTTATTTTGGTCATGAGTAAAAAATTCTTTTCTTACCGGGAATCCCGTGATGAGAGGATGATGTTTAACATGTGCTCTTTTTTTAATTTCAGGATCATTGAATGATAAAGCAATATGTCGCAGGGGGTGATGTGTATTATCAATCCCTTGGACAAAAGTGGTGGCATCAAGATCGGTAGGGATCAAAATAAAAGGGATAAATCTCGCCTGTGTTGCTTCTGCCAGGTAACCATTAAAATAAGGGGCAACGGAAATAACCAAATCGGGTTTTGTCTTATCTAAATAATTATTAATGAGGTGACTTATTTTTTTTGTGAAACTCCCAAAAAAATAATGGCTGATCCATGCCATTGCATTGAGTAGGCGATAGGCTCTTCGTTTTATAAAATAGTTATACATTTGTTCGCCTGATGAGTGGCCAAAGCTGGCTTGTTGTATCCAATCAACAGGTGCCAAAATTTCTTGCAGCATGATATTAACAACAACAGAATAATCAGGGTCGAGCACCTCTTTGAGTGCCCCGGAGACGGCAACATGGCCACCGCCGCCGATTGAGCTGATAATGGCAATCTTTTTTTTCATATCAAATATCTCTAATTTTTAATTTTCATAATAACGTGTACTAGTTTAATGTTCGCTATTATTTCATGCCAGTAAAATAATATAAGGGCTAAGAATTGCTTTTTTCCTCTGCTTTTTTATACTGAATAAACACCCATAAATTAAAGCGCTTTTTTGATTTTCAAGGAGTATATTGCGTGATTTCAACTACAGAATTCCGTAAGGGAGCCAAGCTTCTCTTTCGCGGCGAGCCTTACACGGTTATCGATTATCAACATGTCAAACCGGGAAAAGGTGGCGCATTTTTGCGTACCAAAATGAAAAACATGATCACCGGGCTTGTTCATGAAGAGCTTTTCCGTTCGGGTGAAAAATTTGAAAGTCCTGATTTGGCATACAAAGATATGCAATATCTCTACAAAGATGGCGATGAGTACCAATTCTTGGATCAAGATTCTTTTGAACAAGTTGGGTTAACCAAAGATCAAATTGGCGATACCGTTGATTATCTTAAAGAACAAGAAGTATATACCATTCTTTATTTTAACGATCGACCTATTGGTATTACGCCGCCTATTTTTCTTAATCTTAAAATTACCGAGACCGTTCCCGGCGTTAAAGGCGATACTGCACAGGGTGGCGCTACTAAACCGGCAACATTGGAAACCGGCTTAGTTATACAAGTTCCTCTGTTTGTAAACGAAGAAGATGTTATCAAGGTTGATACCCGTGA
>JAKAUA010000051.1 GCA_021827875.1 bacterium
GGGAAGACCCATCCGGCAATGCTTCAAACAAGAGAACACGGCCAACGGTTGTTTCAATGATTTCATTGAAGAGACGAAGATTAATTTTTGCATGCAATGAAACACGGCCACATTGATATGCCATGATTACTTCACGCACGTTGGTAAATGTAATACCTTCACCCATAGCACCAAGGCGAACTTTGGTCATATAGTGCAATCCAAGAACCATGTCCTGAGATGGCACCGTAACCGGACGTCCGTTTGATGGAGCCAAAATGTTTTTGGTTGAAAGAATTAATTCGTTACATTCTTCTTGCGCTTTCTTGCTCAATGGTAAGTGTACCGCCATCTGGTCACCATCAAAGTCCGCGTTAAATGCAGAACAAACGAGTGGGTGAATCTTAATAGCTTTACCATCTACCAGAATAGGATAGAACGCTTGAATACCTAAACGGTGCAATGTTGGTGCACGGTTTAAGAGAACCGGTCTATTTTTAACCACTTCTTCAAGCACGTCCCACACTTCAGGTGACAACTCTTCAACCATGCGTTTTGCGACACGTAAGTTAGGCGCTAATTCACGCTCTAAAAGACCTGCCAATACATATGATTTAAAGAGCTCAAGGGCCATTGCTTTTGGCAATCCGCATTGATTCATACGTAATTCAGGATCAACAACGATCACCGAACGACCTGAGTAGTCAACACGACGACCAAGCAAGTTTTGACGGAAACGTCCTTGTTTACCACGAAGCATTTCACTCAATGATTTTAAGGTACGACGGTTAGAGCCACGAACTGGCTGGCCACGACGACCATTATCAATAAGAGCATCTACCGCTTCTTGGAGCATGCGCTTTTCATTTTTTATAATAACAGAAGGAGCTTCGATCTCGATAAGGCGTTGTAGGCGAATATTTCTGTTTAATACACGACGATACAACTCATTAAGATCTGAGCTTGCAAAGCGACCACCTTCTAAAGGAACTAACGGACGTAAATCAGGTGGTAATACCGGCAATATGGCCATAACCATCCAGTCCGGACGAAGTTTAGCTTCTTCCAAGCCGGTCATCATCTTTATGCGGCGCATAATTTTATGACGAATTGCAACAGATGAAGTTTTTTCGTATTCATCTTTTAAGAGTGCGATTTCGATCTTAAGATCAACCATGCTCAATACTTGACGAATAGCTTCTGCACCTATTTCGACGGCAAAGTCGAAATCTTCCGGATGAGCGTCTTTGTAATTTTCATATTCAAGATTGTTCAACAAAGTTTTTCTTGGATAAGGAGATTTACCTTGATTGATAACCATATAGGCATCGAAGTAAATAACGCGTTCAAGATCCTTTACCGGCATATCAAGAATGAGTCCCAAATAGCTTGGAATACCCTTGAGATACCAGATGTGACAAACCGGAGAAACAAGCTCTATGTGCCCCATGCGTTCTCTGCGAACACGTGATTGAATTACTTCAACGCCACATTTTTCGCAGGTAACACCACGATGTTTCATACGTTTGTACTTACCGCAGTTACATTCCCAGTCTTTTACCGGACCGAAAATGCGTGCGCAGAAAAGACCATCTCGCTCTGGTTTAAGTGTACGATAGTTAATTGTTTCTATCTTTTTCACTTCTCCATAAGAAAGTGATCTAATCTTTTCCGGAGAAGCAAGACCAATTTTTACCGCATTAAATTGAGTAACGCTTACGTATTCTCTAAAGCGGTCTAATATGCGATTATTCACTGACTTTCTCCTTGCCACTCTTGAATAAATCCACTTGTAACCCCAAACTTTGTAATTCTTTAATCAAGACGTTGAATGATTCTGGAACACCTGGTTCCGGAACATCTTCGCCTCGAACAATAGCTTCATATACTTTATGGCGACCACTGACGTCGTCAGATTTGTAGGTCAACATTTCTTGCAATGTATATGCTGCGCCATACGCCTCAAGCGCCCAAACTTCCATTTCACCAAGACGTTGACCGCCCAATTGAGCTTTACCACCCAATGGTTGTTGTGTTACAAGGGAGTATGGCCCAACGGAACGAGCGTGCAACTTATCATCAACCATGTGATACAGTTTCATCATATAGATAGAACCAACACCAACCGGTTGTTCAAAGAATTCACCTGTTCTTCCGTCACGCAATTTGAAGGCACCTGATTCAGGCAGATCAAGTTTTTTCAACAATGGCTTAATGTCCTTATCCAAGTCTGCACTATCAAATACTGGAGTTTTGAATTTAACCCCATGACGAGCAGTTTCTCGAGCAAGTTCCATTAATCCATCTTTTCCATATTCTTTTTCATATGAAGTGATAACATCTTTGCCATAACAGTCAACTAAGTGTGCCTTGACTTCTTCATATCCTTTAGTTGCTATAATTTCTTGTAATTGATCACCCAGTTTTCTACCAGCTAATCCAAGCGTTGTTTCTAAAATTTGACCAACGTTCATACGAGAAGGCACGCCAAGTGGATTCAAAACGATATCTACCGGAGTTCCATCAATCATGGATGGCATATCTTCACGAGGGACAATAGTAGACACCACCCCTTTGTTACCGTGACGACCTGCAAGTTTATCACCGATAGAGATCGGACGTTTCATTGCAACATAAACTTTAACCATCTTAATAACGCCTGAAGAGAGCACATCACCCTTCTTAAGGTTATTAATACGCTCTGCTAAAAGGCCGCTTAAAACACGCAACTGAATATCATGCAATTCTTGTAGCTGTTTGATTTCTTCATTTGCTGTTTTGCTTGCACTCTTAAGGACAAAAAGTTCTGCTAATGGCAATGATTCCAACATTTGTTTATCAAATGTACCGTCTTTAACTAATTTCTTAGAAACGCCTGCGGCAGCTTTAGTATCATGAAGAAGAGTAGCAATTTTAGTTGCAATCATTTTTTCAAGGAAGAATATATGATCAGCATGATCTTTTTCTACTTTAGTAACTTGTTTAGCAACTTCTTCTTTGTAACGTTTATCTTTTCTAATACCGCTACGAGAGAAGATCTTAACATCAACAACAGTACCTTCGACCCCTGGCTGAACACGCAATGACGTATCACGGACTTCTCGTGATTTTTCCCCAACCATTGCACGAAGTAATTTTTCTTCAGGAGAATATTGAATATCTCCCTTAAGAGTTACTTTACCTACAAGAATATCGCCTGGCTTTACGCGAGTACCAATGTGCACGATACCATCTTCATCAAGCCCGCTTAATGCAGATTCGCTGACATTAGGAATGTCGCGTGTAATTTCTTCGGGCCCGAGTTTTGTATCACGAGCATCTACAATATACTCTTCAATATGAACTGAAGTGAGTACATCATCAGAAACTAAACGCTTATTCAAGACGATAGCATCCTCAAAGTTATAACCATGCCATGGCATAAAGGCTACCAAGAGATTTACTCCCAATGCCAATTCACCGGAATCAATTGCTTGACCGTTAGTTATAACATCGCCTGCATTTACTTTGTCGCCGCAACGAACAATAGGAGTATGATGAATCCATGTTCTATAGCTTGAGCGTTCAAATTTTCTTAAGTAATAAGTATCAATAGCGCGTGAAATCCAATCTTCAGTATTTACAAATTCATCTTCATTTGCTTGAACAATGATTTTTTCTGAAGATACATAGGTAACGATACCACTGCGTTTTGCCAAAATAACGGCACCTGACGCTTTCACAATCTCTTTTTCCATACCGGTACCTACAATAGGAGCGGTATTTTGAATAAGAGGCACTGCTTGGCGTTGCATGTTTGCACCCATCAATGCACGGCTTGCGTCGTCATGCTCTAAGAATGGAATAAGAGCTGATGAAACGGAAACAAGCTGTTTTGGTGACAAGTCAATATAACTAACTTTGTCATCTTCCACGTACATAAAGTTACCTTGGTGACGAGCAAAAACCTTATTTTGGTTCAATTTGTTAGAATCACCCTTGGTCACATTATCAGCTTGTGCAATGAATTGATCTGATTCTTCAAATGCATCCAAGAAGACAACTTCATCTTTAATTTTACCATTTTCAACGGGACGATAACCCGTTTCGATGAAACCAAGATCGTTTACCATTGCATAGGTAGCAAGAGATGAAATCAAACCGATGGTTTGACCTTCTGGTGTTTCGATAGGACAGATACGACCATAGTGTGACGTATGAACGTCACGAATTTCATAGGTTGCGCGATCTTTGAGAACACCACCGGGCCCGAGGGCTGAAAGACGACGCTTATGAGCGATTTCTGATAATGGGTTAGTTTGATCCATAAATTGGGATAATTGACCCATACCGAAGAATTCACGCATAACAGCGCTCAATGGTTTAACATTCAAGAAATCTTGTGGCATTAATGCGCCATGTGGTTCTTGCATTCTGAAACGTTCACGTATGATACGCTCTATGCGTAAGAAACCAAGGTATACTTGATTGGTTAACAATTCACCAACAAGACGCACACGTCTGTTACCCAAGTGGTCAATATCATCCAATTCACCTTCGCCACGTTCACGCAAGTTAACTAAGTAACGGACGGTAGCAATGATATCTTCTTTGGTTAAAATAGTAAGATTCTCTTCTAGAGACAAACCGAGTTTGCGATTCATACGAATACGGCCAACACGAGTTAAATCATAGAGCTTACCATTAAAGAAGAGACCTTCTAGGCGCTCTTTAATTTCTTGTAATGAAGCACTGTCGCCCGGCCAAATCTTTGTATGAACCTCTTTGAGCGCTTCTTCTTGTGTCAATGCACGATCTTGCGCCAAAGTCATCGCAATAGTTGGCTGGAAAACATAACCGGATGATTGGATAAGTTCAAAACTAATTTTTTTGAAATGGCTTAACAGCTGTTGCAAATCTTCAGTGAAAATTCGACTTTGTTCAACCAAAATTTCGCCCGTTTTTTCATCGATCACATCTTTTGCAAAGACACGATTAATCAAACTAGTGGAGCGAACAGGAAGATACTCAATACCGGTTTTTACTAAACGAGAAATGATTTCTTTGGTGATACGTTTACCTAAATAAAGCTTTTCTTCTTTTTCAGGTAACATGCCTTTTTCTACACGTTGACCAATAAGTGCAACGTCAACTTTTCTAGAGAAGGCACCGTTTTCCCAATAGATTGTTTCGAAATCATAGAACAATGACATAATTTGATCACGTGCAAAACCAAGCGCTTGCAAGAAAGTGGTAACAAGCAACTTTTTCTTTTTATCTACACGTACATACAAGTAGTCATTGCTATCAAATTCAAAGTCTATCCAAGAACCGCGCATTGGAATAATACGAGCAATGTAATATGGACGGTCACGGAAATCTTTTATTTTTTTACTTTGTGAGAAAACAACACCCGGAGAACGATGTAATTGGCTCACGATAACACGGTCAACACCGTTGATAAGGAAAGTACCAAGACTTCCTACTTTGAAGCGATCGCTTTCTTCATAAAGATCCGACATTACCGGAACATCGGCGAAGAAAATGTCTTGTTCTTTAATATCATGAATAACTTTTTTGCCTGCCGCATCAAGAGACCAGCTCATTAATTGAATTTTTACTTTTAATGGCATGGAAAAAGTTTGTCCGTTTGAACGACACTCATCAAGTGTCATTGCTAATTTGATAGCAACACGAGACAAACAGTTAGAACATGTTTTATAACGAGCAGTTTTTTTGCTGCATGAAGGACAAAATAAATCGCTGCTCAGACGAGAACAACCTGATTTTTTGCAGGAAGAACAACTCCACTGATATCGATTTTCTATACCAGTGAGCTTGCCACAGGTGCAAGACCAGTTACCCAACTCATAGCTAACGTACTCTAAAGACATTTTGTCGTTGTATTCTATAGGGAATACATCACGCAATACCTTTTCAAGCCCTATAAGCTGACGCTCTTCTGGCAAGTAATCCAATTGCACAAAATCATTAAAAGATGAAGACTGTATTTCGATCAAATTTGGAACTGGCGCAATATCTTTAATACTACCGAATAACTTACGAATATTGCTTTTGCCCATGTGCAATTGAGACATTAAGTCGCTCCTCCGATTAACTGCAAAAAGGTTCTAAAAAATGAGATCGTCGCCTCTGTTACGAAGCGAAGATCTTTATAAATATCAGCATCAATGATTGTCGAGTAATAAAATTACGCGACAAAAATAATAAAAATGAATAAAAAAGCTTACGCAAGTTTTACTTTAGCGCCCGCAGCTTCCATTGTTTCTTTCATCTTTTGAGAGTCTGCTTTATTTGCAGATTCAGCAATAACAAAAGGAGTTTCTGTTGATGCATTTTCAACTGCTGCTTTAGCATCACCTAAACCAAGAGTTGTAAGAATTTGACGCAATGCTTTAATGGTTTTAAGTTTTTCTGAACCACCATCTACTAAAAGAACTTTGAATTCAGATTTTTCAGCTGCAGGAGCTTCTTCTGATGCACCTGTAGCTGCGCCAGCAGCTGCAACAGGCATAGCTGCTGAAACGCCGAACTTTTCTTCAAATGCTTTAACTAAATTAGCCAAGTCCATTACAGACATATTGCCAATTTCTTCGATTAATTTATCAAATTGTGCTGCCATGAGGATACTCCATAGAGACCAAATATACTATTTTACTATTTATTACTTAAGCTAAATACTTCTTACTGCTGTTCTTGTTTTTTAGCTTCAATTGCCTTCAAGGTGAGTAGGAACTTGATCATAACCATGTTCAAGACACCGCACACTTGCGCAAGCAATACTTCGCGAGATGGAAGCTGGGCAATTTTCCCAATTGTCTTAGCATCAAGCAATTGAGATTCTAATGTTCCCGCGACCAACGACAAGGCTTCATTCTTTTTTGCAAAATTAAACAAAACTTTTGCAATGGCTGATGGCTCTTGTTTTGAAAATACAATACCAATTTGCTCTTTGAAGAACGGCTGTAACGCTTCAATAGCTTTATTATCATCGGTTGCGATTTTCATAAGACGAGCTTTGGTGATTTTTAATTTGCCACCTTGCGCACGCAAATCTTTTCTAAGTTTTTGTAATTGGGTAACGGTCATGCCCTTAACACCAACAACAAACGTACCCTGACTTTGGGAAAAGTCGTTTTTTAATTCTTGAATAACGGACTCTTTTTGTTCACGATTCATTGTTTATCCTTTAACCAAAATCAAGACTGCAAAGCGTCTTCAGGATTAACCTGAAGGCCAACACCCATTGTTGATGCAATGGTCATTTTCTTTAAATATTTACCTTTGGATGCGGCTGGCTTTGCTGCTACAAGTGCTTTAACAAATGCTGCGAGATTTTCTTGTAGTTTTTTAGCGTCAAATGAAACTTTTCCAAATGAGAAGTGAACGATACCGCTCTTATCATTTTTGAAAAACACGCGACCTTTTTTAAGATCAGCAACAATTGACGCAACGTCAAAAGTAACTGTTCCCAATTTTTTGTTTGGCAACAAGCCACGGGGACCAAGTTGTTTTGCAAGTTTACCAACCATTCCCATCACATCGGGGGTTGCAACTGCATAATCAAAATCCATCCAACCTGCGGCAACTTTGTCTACCAAATCATCGGCACCAACAAAATCAGCACCTGCTTTTTCAGCTGCTGTAGCGTAATCGCCCTTAGCGAATACAATAACACGAGGAGCTGCTGCACGCGCATATGGCAACACGAGAGAACCACGAACGCTTTGTTCGCCTTTGCTCGCATCAATGCTTAGATTAACGTGAACATCCACAGACTCGTCAAATTTAGCATACGCTAATTTTTTGACATCTTGTAAAGCTGTTCCCAGAGGAATAACTTGACCTTTTACAACGCTTTCCGCTGCTTTTTGGTATTTTTTTCCATGCTTTGACATAGTATGAACCTATCCTATCAATCAATGACCTCAACGCCCATACTTCTTGCACTGCCGGCAACTATTTTTTTTGCCTGTTCAAGATCAACTGCATTTAAATCAGGGAGTTTAACACGAGCAATATCTTCGACATCTTTCCACTTAATTTTGCCAACCTTATCAGTATTTGGACGGGATGATCCCTTGGCAAGATTAATTTTTTTTCTAATCAATTCACTTGTTGGAGGCGTTTTAAGCACAAAGATGAATGTTTTATCCGTATAAACGGTAATAACAACAGGGACCGTTTCACCTCTTCTGCTCGCAGTTGCCGCATTGAATTGCTTACAAAATTCCATAATATTTACTTGCTGCTGACCCAATGCTGAACCTACTGGAGGAGCCGGTGTAGCAGCTGCACCAGAAAGCTGGAGCTTAATTTGTGCTTTTACTATTTTTGACATAACAAAAAACCTACCTCAAACTTATCGCTTGACTTGATTAAAACCTAATTCTACCGGTGTCATTCTTCCAAAAATGCTTACCATCACCGTTAGTTTTTCATTTTCTTTATCTACTTTATCGACAATACCAATGAATCCTGCAAATGGGCCATCTTGGATTTCTACTTCAGAACCAATTACAAAATCAATTTTTTCTGTAACTGCGACCTGAACTTCGCCCTTCATTTGAGAGATAATTCGATCGATCTCTTTTTTGCTGAGAGGAACAGGTTGTGTACCTCCCAAAAATCTTATAACGCGAGGATTCGACAATACTAAACGCATTGTTTCATTTGAGATCGCCACTTCTATGAGAATATAACCCGGAAAAAGCTGCTCATTTTGCTCTTCTTCCGTAGCGAACATTTGGCGTAATTTTGCTGAAGGAATTAAAATATCGCCGAATTGATCCCCGAGATTCTCTTCCTGTATGCGTCGCAAAATATCTTTTTTGATCGCCTCTTCATACCCGGCATACACCTGGAGAACATACCAACGTTTCATCTGATTATACCCTAACTAACCCCAAAACTATAGGCCATATGCCCTAAATATATATTTCATAACCGCTGCACAAGCCCAGTCCACTACCCCTAAATAAATAGCAAAGACCAAAACCAAGAAAAGGACCACTAATACTGATCCGACAAATTCGTTGGTTTTAGGCCAAACCACTTTAGAAAATTCCAGCTTAACCTCTTGGAAAAACTGTACCATTTCTTTTATTGCGTTCATTATATATCCAGACTCGATTATACGTTATTATCAACTACTGCTCACGAAGTGGCAGGCCAGGAGGGATTCGAACCCCCAACCCGCAGATTTGGAGTCTGCCGCTCTACCAATTCGAGCTACTGGCCTCCAATAACTTCTCGCCCTTATTTGGTCTCTTTATGCATGGTGTGCTTGTGGCAACGAGAACAGAACTTAGAAAGGTGTAAAGAACCGACGGTGCGGCCCTTAGATACAACCTGAGTATAATTACGTTCTTTGCATTGTTCACACGCCAAGTGCGTTGTTACTCTATTTTTTGCCATGATGAAAAAACCAATCTAAAAATTATCGCCAAAAAAACTTTTATTATAAAGACCTGGAGCCCGCGACCGGGATTGAACCGGTGACCTCTCCCTTACCAAGGGAGTGCTCTACCACTGAGCTACGTGGGCACTACCCGCTCTTTATTTTACCCAGATTAAAGCAAAAAATGAAAAAAGACAAATTATTTTGCTGTAGAAACCTATCTTTTTTCATAAAAAATTTGCTATTCCCTCTGACAACACGGCTTCAGCTTCTCCATCTTCGCTTTTTAAGCTACATCGGATATGACTAGAGCCTTGGCGCAGGTTGGAGCCGGCGACTGGATTTGAACCAGCGACCTACTGATTACAAATCAGTTGCTCTACCAGCTGAGCTACGCCGGCACCATATTTTCTGGAGCGGGAAACGGGACTCGAACCCGCAACCTACAGCTTGGAAGGCTGCCGCTCTACCAATTGAGCTATTCCCGCCTTCGCTTATCCGGGCCTACTGGCTCGGCAAGCTTCGGCGGACACGCCCGCCATTATAAGGAGGAGCTGTACGCCATAAACTTTAAATTTTACTATCCTCAACCCCTTAAAACTCTATGTTTATTTACCGAATCCGGCTGCGTCCGCCATAGCCTTGGCGACGGCGGAATAAACAAAGAGTGGTGGCGAGAGAAGGATTCGAACCTTCGAAGGCCATAGCCAACGGATTTACAGTCCGTCCCCTTTGACCGCTCGGGAATCTCGCCATTATCAAAAATCATTAGAGTTCAGGGAATATAATAAAGTTTTTTCACAAGATTTCAACAACTTTATGCTACTTGCTAAAAATTTATTACTTTTAACGCGACTAGTTGAGAGATACATACTACTAGATCACCCAGTCAGATGCATTTTGAATTCGAGCTATGCGACGGGTTTTAGCCTGCCGCACGCTTTGCATATTCTTCTTTCAAGATAATTTTAACTTCATCTACACAGCTATTGCAGCCGGTACCGACTCCCAACTGTGAAGATAATTTATCAAAAGTATCAGACCCTTTAGCGATAGCATCACAAATCTCTGAATACATAACACCCATGCACGTGCATACTAAATAATCAGGACGTAATGTTAATGGACTTTTGTATTCAGTCATTGTGTGCCTTATATTTATTGCCCCTGAAATGGCGCTGAAGCTTGCGAAGCTTGATAGTTATGCTGATTATTGATTTGTTGATTATTTTGAATGCTATTTGCATGTAACCAGGCATTATATTCATTCGTCCATCGAGCCCACTCATCAAATCGAGCATTCACATTTTTTACGAGCTCTTCTACAATATTTCTTGTTTCATCGACTGCTATTTTAGTATTCTTATTTTGACGCGTGATACCGCCATGCTGATCTTCTAATCTATTATTCTGTTCTCTTATTTCAGTTAACCTGCTCAATATGAGATTGATATTATTTTCATTCACTCTCACGAATTGTTCGGTCCTTTTATCTAAATTAGCGAGATACTGTACTTCTTTATCTTTAGCTTCTATCTTTTTCTTTTTCAATTGATACTCTTGCTCACTCATCTGCTTTTCATACTGTGCTGAACGCAAATCTGTCTGCTCTTTTTGAATTTCTTCATGGCACTCGGCGCCGAAGTATTTGTATGCCGCAGGCACTATTCGCTCTAATGTTTGAAAAATACTTTGATTTTCTGGAGATAAATCATCAAAGCAGGTCGCAATTAAGCTTTGCACATCTAAATTCATATTATCATGACAAGTTGACAATGGTGTTGGATTAGTACCACCATAATTTTCTAGTGCAAACCGCACAAATTGATCTTTGCGAATTTTACCTTGTTGTTCTGCTAAGTCAATTGCAATCTCATAACGCTGTTTAAGTTGTCTCACCAGATCATTAGCAGACTTTTTGCGATTTGCAATGTGTCCGAGGTCAATGAGTTCAGCTTGTTTATTTTTTAAAAGTTTATATAGCCCCTCTTTGTCTGTACTACATTCTTCGGCAAGATATTCAGCAGCACACACTTCATCAAGTGTTTGCAAATCGGCTTTGACCGATTCCAATGACAGCTCAACGTTTTCATCTTCGTACTTAGTTTTGAGATTTGCTAATGTATTTTTTGCCGCAGTACATTTTTTATTTTTACCAGTAATTTTGTTATAAGCAAATTGGCCTGCAATTGATATTACTACCCCAATGCCAACTCCTCCAGCCAATAAGCCGGCTGATTCAATGGAATCTGCATCACATGAGTTCGATACCAATCCACACAGCATAACTACGGCAATAATCTTTTTCATAAAACCTCACCCCTAACTAAACATGTAATATAATAAATTTTTTTCACACCTATAAATATACAATAATTATTGCAACCAGCAATAACCAACTCTTATGGGTCATGTATGCTGCCCTGATAGTAACATATCGCTTAATTGAAAACCAATGAAGCACATGATTTTTTTAGATAATACGCTGTATATTTGAAGTGATATATATTTTACGCTTATCATCTTCATAATCAAGAATACAATGGCACGCTTTTTCTTCAATCAGCTCTACTATTGCTGCCGGCCATTCAATCAGACACCAGCTATTTGGCTGATACAGATATTCATTGAAACCTGCGGCAATAAATTCATCTACAGATTTTATGCGATACAAATCAAAATGATAAAATATCTGCCCCTGCTGATTTTCATAGATGTTTACATAAGTAAATGTTGGACTAGTAACCGATTGCGTTATACCGCACTCTTTTAAAAATGCTTTAATTAATGTTGTTTTGCCCGCACCTAATTCCCCGGTAAAGGTGAATATGGCAGAGTTTGCCATTTGCCCGCGCAAATAATGTACCACTAAATCAATAGTATCAAGAGAATAGACCATCTCTTTTTCATTCATGGGATTCATAGTGAAACAATCCTTATAATTTTTTTAATACTTCAAGCAATCTTTTTTCTTTTTTAGTTCCTACATTTTTTTCATGCGCGTGCGCTACAGGTAGATCTTCATTTTTTCTTTGCACGTGCATACTCGCTTGCTCCATAATAGTGTCAAGCAACGCATTCTCATCTTCTGAAATCTTGACCGCCGGTGAAGATGGTGTTACCCGTACCGATTCAGATACCTGTACAATGTGACTCAGTTTATTATAAAAAACATCTGAATCAACAGAAGGTATATTGTGCCGCTCGGCCCATTGATTGAGCTCATTATCTGAAGAGACAAGGATTATATCTTTTTGAGCGTTGCCACTCAGATAACTACGAATATAATCATCTGCGCTGCGCTGTATGCCTGAGTATACCACGGTAACATGACGTTGCTTGGTGACCGATGGCCAGGATGATTCACCGCCATCAAACACCACAACCATATCATGTCCTTTTTGTTTGCTATACGCAGATATATAAGAAAGGAACCTAACACGCTCTTGATGTGTCACCATGGTTGTATTTGTTTCACGCTTAAGGACATTGTAGGCATCTACCACAATGATCATTATGCTCCTTTGTAAGGAATATATTTTTTTATCAATATGAGATTGCAAAGTAAGACAAACGTCTATACCATACTATATAAGTGCAGATAATAATACAAAAAAATAAAGCAAACTTGACAGGAAAATAGATATGGCAGAGCTCATGCAAATTCGGCAGCGAATTGGCGCCATTGCAACTATTAAAAAAATAACTCACGCCATGCGTCTTATTTCTATGTCTAGCCATACACGTCTTAAATCTAAAGAGCACGCGCTCACCACTTATACAAAAGCAGTTGCCACTCTCTTTAATAAAGCAAAAGATCAGGTCAATGATTGGCACAATCCTATTTTACAGCCAACCCAGACAGATCAAGAGAGCCATTTGGTAATTTTAGTCGGATCAGACAAAGGATTATGCGGCAATTTTAATACCAATCTCTTCTATTTTTTTGAAGAATATGTGTCATCATACCATGCCGACAAGACCGTTTTTATTGGTATTGGTAAAAGAGCAATCGACTATCTAGAGCAGAAAAAAAAGATTATTCCCAGCCTGGTGTATCGTCCTTTTACTGCTGCCTCACTGCCGACTATCACCCAGGCATTAATAGATCATATCACCCTAAAGCCGGTACCCTACCAATCAGTCACTATTTTTAGCAATGTCCTGAAAACTTTCTTTCAACAAAAGCCCGAAAGAACGCAACTTATACCTTTTCAAGCGCCTGAAGGCGATATGGCACAAACCGAATCCACTGATTTTTACTTTGAGCAACCGGGTATCGATGTAGTCAACTTCCTCGCTCAGCAAGTTATTAAGGGTACCCTTGAATACCTGCTCTTCCAATCATTAATTGCCGAACAAGCCGCCCGCTTTATATCTATGGATAGCTCCACACGCAATGCTGACAGATTGCTGGATCAAACCAAGCTACTGTACAACAAATTGCGCCAAGCGATTATTACCAAAGAACTTGCCGAATTAACCGGTAGTGTATAGTAAAACGACATACTTATTACCCACCCTCCCACTATTAAAAAAATGCCCTAAATTACACTATTTTCTGCTTGTGAGTTCACTTCTAAAATGATATAATATATTTCATATTAGAATAATATTGAAAATTGGGATCTAAAAATAATTATGAATATACGCACAATACTAAAAGTGTGCCTAAGCATGCTTGTTTTAGAGCTTATCCGAAAATTCCCACAAGCTTAAAATTATGAATTGAAGAAGCGAATTGGCAAAAGCCGAGAAACGCTTCTTTAGTTTTGGTCCAACAAAACTTGATACCGCGATTCCACTGTTGTATTC
>JAKAUA010000059.1 GCA_021827875.1 bacterium
ACCGCCCTCACCAGGCTTTACAATACCTCACTCCTCAGCAATACTATACTTCGCTATCGGAGGCCTGAATTTTTCTCATATGTATTGAACCAAGACAAATGTTTGATTTTTACGCAAAAAAGCTTATCTTTTACGATATAACAAGTAATGAAATTTTTTGTTATAAAATAAAGATTTTTACATAATTTAGGGGAACATTTCTTCATGGCAAACAAACATGTTAACCATTCTCACCATCATGACCATGGACACGATGATCATCACGATCATGGTCATAGCACGTGGGATGAGTTAATTCATCATATTCCGTATGCGGTTTTTTCAGTAGCTTTTTGTCTTATTCTTTTGAGTATTTTTGGCGCCATGTCTTTGGGGACAACAGAAGCTCATTTGGTAAAAAAACAAACAAAGCTTCTTTTTCATAGTTTCCACTTTATGCATATTGTGTTTGCAGCAACGGGAACTTTGATAACCTTTTTCAGATTTTCCGGCAATTGGTTCCGAGGCTTAGCGGTAGGCATTATCAGCCCCGTGATCTTTTGTACTTTGTCAGACTCTATTTTGCCGTATATTGGCGGTAGATTGTTGGGCGTTGATATGCATTTCCACCTCTGCTTTTTAACCGAATTGCCAAACGTATTGCCATTTCTTTTTACCGGTATTCTTAATGGTATTGTGATGAGCAGACATCATATTTCAAGACAAGGATACTATTCAGTATTTTCACACTTTTTCCACATATTGATTAGCTCGCTAGCTTCCAGCTTTTATTTGGTGTCTCATGGCTATGTTACCTGGTACAAACAAATAGGACCGGTGTTCTTATTCTTAGTGTTTGCCGTAGTTGTGCCATGCACCTTGGCAGATGTTGTTGTTCCTATGGCAGTTGCACGCTGGCATAGAAAAAAGTAATAATATTCGTTAGATAAGATAGGTACTAGATCGCATGAGAAGCATTAGACTTGAAAATATTACAAAATCATATGGTGGCGAAGTCATTATAGATAATTTAAGCCTTACTATTCCGAGTGGTAAATTTTTTGCATTGCTCGGACCCAGCGGTAGCGGTAAAACAACACTTCTACGCCTTATGGCCGGCTTTGAAACAGTAGATTCAGGTAAAATTTTTCTTGGTGATCAAGATATAACACACGTACCTATAAACGAGCGTCACATCAACACTATTTTTCAAAACTATGCGCTCTTTCCTCATCTGAATGTATTTGAGAATGTTGCTTATGGCTTGCGCGTAAAAAAAGTTCCTTCAGATGTTATCGAACAAAAGGTGAACAAGATTCTCAAAGCAGTAAATCTTGAGAAGCATATGTATAAAGCAATCAATCAACTTTCCGGTGGTCAGCAGCAGCGCGTTGCACTTGCGCGTGCCGTGGTTAATGAGCCGGCTGTTCTGTTGCTTGACGAGCCATTGGCTGCTCTAGATTTTAAATTGCGTGAACGTATGTTGTTGGAGCTCATTGATTTACAGGGTTCACTTAATACTACCTTTGTGTATGTAACCCATGATCAGTTTGAGGCACTTACGGTGGCTGATACGATGGCAATTATGAATCATGATGGCCATATAGAGCAGTTGGGGACGCCAAAAGAAATTTATGAATTTCCCGTATCATCATTTGTAGCTAAGTTTGTTGGTACTACCAATATTATTCAAGGTGTATTCCATGATGACGGTTCTCGCCAAACATTGGCAGTAGAGGGGCTTGGTGAATTCGAAGTCGGTGTTGCGCGCTCCAAAGAATGGGCACGTGATGGCGCTACTCTTTTGATGAGCCTACGTCCTGAAAAAATAGAAATTAGCAAATCGCCGCTTTCCGGATTCTCTAATATGCTCAAGGGAGTGGTACAGTCTATTGTCTACCATGGCAGATCTACCCAATATAATGTAAGAATGGCAGACAATCATATTTTGCAGGTATTTGAGCAGAACGAAGAACATTTCCCGCAAGAAGTGATTGATTATGACGATGTCGTTTATTTATATTGGCAAAAAGAGAATGTGGTGGTACTTGAACGATGAAAAATCGCGCACTGGGTTCAGAAAAAATAGCAAGCGGAAGTCAATTATATCTATTCATGAGCATGCCTGCCTTGCTCTGGGAATTTCTCTTTTTGTGTATTCCCATTATTTCTATTATTGGCATTAGTTTTATTTCTGCACACGGCTCATTTTTTCCGACGTTGGCTAACTATTTTTCATTGCTTTCTCCTATCTATTTTCGCATTATTGCCAGATCAACCATTTTGGCATTGGTAAATGCTTTTATGTGTTTGCTCTTGGCCTATCCGGTTGTTTATTTTCTAGTTTTTCGTATTAAGCGCTTTAAGCACATATTACTTTTTTTGCTTGTCTTGCCATTTTGGACCAGTTTACTGGTGCAAGCATATGCATGGTTTTTTGTGTTAGAAAAGCATGGGCTTATTAATAGCCTTTTGATGAAGATCGGTCTTATCTCAACACCATTGCATCTATTGAATTCGCAATTGGCAATCTATCTGGTAATGACCTATTGTTACCTTCCCTTCATGATTTTGCCTCTGTACACCGCATTAGAAAAAATTGATCGCAAACTTATTGAGGCATCGCTTGATTTGGGTGCCGGCCCATTCCAAACTTTTTTACGAGTAACATGGCCGCTTTCTTTAACCGGTATCAGAACGGGATTTTTCTTGGTATTTGTGCCGAGCTTTGGTGAATTTGTGATTCCTGCATTGTTAGGCGGTACAAAAAGCTTTTATATCGGTTCGCTCATTGAGCAATATTTCTTGGTATCGCGTGATGTGTATACAGGCGCAGCATTTACTTGTTTGGCGGGTCTCATATTGGTTCTTATAGCATGTATAATTTATTCCTATTTCAATCGTCTTACTTCAATTTCAAAAAGGAATAACCTATGAATATTCGTTCCTTTTTTTCAGCATTGTTGTTGCCAATCATTACCATAATGGTCTATCTCTTTTTGTATATTCCCATTTTTGTTTTGATAGCATTCTCTTTTAATGAAGGTGGGGGCACTTCGCATTGGACGGGATTTTCTTTTCATTGGTACAAAGAATTATTTGAATCAGTTGATATTTTGGATGCGTTAAAAAATTCTCTTATTGTGGCATGTTCAGCGACATTGTTGAGCGTTATTATGGGAGTGCTTTTTATTTTTTATAGCGCGCATAGCCGCTTGAGCAAAACGATAGTACTATTTTATGCTAATCTTGCCGCGCCGGAAATTGTACTTGCAGTGGGTTTACTTACTTTTTTCTCATTTTTTTCTGTTCCGCTCGGGCTCACTAGTTTAATTGCCGGTCATACTTTGATTGGATTAGGGTACGTTATTCCTATGGTACAGTCGCGCTTTGCCGAGCTTGATTATCGCTATATGGAAGCATCTCTTGATTTGGGTGCAACGCCAACGCAAACGTTGGTGCGTGTTACCTTGCCGCTTCTTTTGCCGGCAGTTATAGCAAGCGCGGTGTTAGTATTTATCATATCGCTTGATGATTTTGTAATCTCATTCTTTACCGCAGGCGGATCAACACAGACATTGCCCATGTATATTTTCTCTTTGATTCGTTCCGGAGAAACACCATTGGTAAATGCAGTGTCTACTATTTTGTTGTTAACGAGTAGTTTGGCAGTATTGGTCTATTCATTGCTCACCATCAAAAAAGCGGATGTGCAAGAATGAATAATACCCTCTTTGTAACCGGTCTTCAGCGGATTGGCATTGTTGTCTTTTGGTTTGCGTGCTTGCTTGGTTTTTTGTATGCACCGGCACTGTTGCGTGTATTTCATCAAGAGCGAAGCTTAACTATTTTTACCTGGCCAACAATTCTTGATCCACAATATTTGCAAAAGTTTGAAAAAGAGACCGGTATTAAGCTCTATATCACTTATTACGAAAGCAACCAAGAACTCTTTAGCAAATTACAAGCAGGATCTGCCAGTGGTTATGATCTTATTTTACCATCCGATTTTACGGTAAAATTAATGATACAAGAGGGACTGGTAAAAAAAATAGATCATTCTAGGTTAGATTTTTTCTCTTCGCTTAATAAAAATTTAATGGGTCATTATTTTGATCCAAACAATGACTATTCATTACCATTCTTTTGGGGCGTGTATGGTATCGGCATTAATAAAAATTATTTTAAAGATAAGCCATTGCCCAAAGCAGATTGGGGTCTTCTTTTTAATGCGCAAAAAGAAGGATATCGCGTAGGAATGACGGACGAAGCACGTGAGGCAATCTTGCTCGCGGCGTTCTATCTTTTTGGCACTATCGATATTACTTGGTCACCTGAGAATGTTGATAAAATTATTGCGCTCTTAACAGAGCAGAAAAAAACTGTTGAGGCATATACCGAGTCTCGTTCAGAATATCTATTAACTTCTGACGCCGTACCGGTTGCCTATGCTTTGAGCACCGATATTTATAAAGCACAGGCTGAATATCCACAGCTTGATTTCCTTCTGCCTGATGCGGGAAGCTTTATTTTTATCGATTCAATAGTAATCCCTAAAAATACGACTAAAGATGATATGATTTATCAATTTATTAATTATCTTTATGGGACGGCATCGTTAGAACATCATACTAATTTGTATGGTTTCTGTTCTCCCTTAGAAGGGGCGGTCAACAATACCTGTTCTTATCAGTTCGATAAGTTGCATTTCTTTGAAAACGTGGTTCCGCAGGAATTAGTGAATAAAATTTGGATCACCGTTATGAGTAAAAATTAATTAACACAATGAGAAAAGTTGCTCAATGAGTAGAGATAGCTCTCGAAACACATTTCTACTACGCCTGGGCATTGGCATTTTTTGGTTGATAGCCTTAGCTAGCTTTTTGTATTTTCCCGCTCTTATGCATGTATTGTACAAAGAGCGTAGTCTTACTATTTTTACGTGGCCATCTATTCTAGATTCACGCTACCTTACCGCTTTTGAAAAAGAGACCGGCATTAAGTTGCATATCACCTATTATGAGAGTAATCAGGAATTATTCGGTAAATTACAGGCATCACGAGGGGTGGGGTACGATGTTATTATGCCGACTGATTATACGGTAGAGATGTTGATTAAAGAAAAACTGATTAAAAAGCTTGATCGATCAAAATTATTTTTCTTTAATCGCCTTAATAGGCATCTGCTTGGCGCTTATTGTGACCCAACTAATGATTATTCCTTGCCTTATTTTTGGGGTATTTATGGTATTGGTATCAACAGAAAAATGATAGATAGCACTACCATGCCGACATCATGGAAGTTGATTTTTGATTCTCAGGTTGCGCCCCGTGGCATTGGCATGTCTGACGAATCACGTGAAGCAGTGTTAATGGCAGCTTATTATCTGTTTGGTACTATTGATATTGCCTATAACAAAGAGCAAATTGCAGCCATCAAAAAACTGCTTATAGAACAAAAGAGTTGGGTAGAGGCATATTCAGAAACACGCTCTGAGTATCTGTTAACTTCTGAGTCATGTCCTGTCGCACTCGCGTTGAGTCCCGATATTTATAAAATAAAAGCAGAATATCTGCATATTGATTTTATAGTTCCTGAAGAAGGCAGCTTTATATTTGTCGATTCTATAGTTGTATCCGCAGCATCAGATAAAGATGAGATGATTTATCAATTTATTAATTATTTGTATAATCAAGAAGTGCTTGAGCACCATCGTAAAAAATTTGGTTTTTGCTCACCGGTGTATGAAGAAGTTCCGTTAATTCCGCAAGGCTTTTGCCCATCGGATGAACAGCTGGCACATTTGCACTACTTTAAGGATGTTATTCCACAGAGCGTGGTGAATGATATCTGGATTACCATTATGAGCAGATAAAATAGTTAGAAAGAGTATTTGATATGAACAATCAAGAAAAAAAATTCTATATAACCACTCCCATATATTATGTTACTGCAAAGCCGCACCTTGGTTCTTTATATTCAACCTTAATTGCCGACGCTCTTGCACGTTGGAACAAATTGCTGGGTAAAAAAGTATTTTTCTTGACCGGTACTGACGAGCATGGTCAAAAAATAGCACAAGCAGCAGAAAAAGCCGGCATGGCACCAAAGGCATTTGTAGACAGCTTTGTGCCTGCATACCAAGATGCCTGGAAGCAGTATGAAATTGAATATTCAAAATTTATTAGAACAACAGACCCTGAACATATATTGGCAGTGCAAAAATGGCTTGAGCAATTACAAACAAAGGGCGATATCTACAAATCAGTATACACCGGCTGGTACTGCACGAGTGATGAGACTTTTGTAACAGAATCCGCTGACGCCAAGGTTATGGCGGGACAGGAAAGCTCTACAAATAATCTCAATGCCGGTCCAGTGTGTCCATCATGTGGACGACCAACACAATATTTGTCTGAAGAAACTTATTTCTTCAAATTATCTGCGTATCAAGAAAAATTATTATTATTCTATCAACAAAATCCCGACTTTATTCAACCGCGCGAGCGCTTTGCAGAAGTGCTCAACTTTGTGCAAGCAGGGCTTAAAGATCTTAGTATTTCGCGCACAACCGTATCATGGGGTATTCCATTCCCTAATGATAGCAAGCATGTCGCCTATGTATGGGCAGATGCATTAGCAAACTATATTACCGCCGTTGGCTTTAATACACCGGGCAGCGAAAAAGAATTTAAATTCTGGTGGCCGGCAGATATGCAAGTATTGGGCAAAGATATTGTGCGTTTTCATGCGGTATTCTGGCCGGCATTTTTAATGGCTTCAGACCTTCCTATGCCAAAACGATTGATTGTGCATGGCTGGATTAAGATGAATCAGCAAAAAATGTCTAAATCATTTGGCAATGTGGTTGACCCCATTGAGCTTGGCAAAAAATATGGTGTTGAGCCGGTACGTTATTATCTATTGCGCCAATTGGCTATTACCCATGATAGTGAATTTGATATCGCTGACTTAGAACAGCGCGTATCATCAGATTTGGCCAATGACTTGGGTAACTTGCTTAACCGGTTAGTAATGCTGGCTGAAAAATATGATGCCATGATTCTCGAGGCATCTGGGCCATGGTCCGGACCAGCCGTTGATTTGCGTGATGCAGGACTGACTATGATTGCGCAAGTAAAAGAGTATATGAATGATGCACTTATTCATATGGCATTAGCGTCAGTATGGACCTATATTAATAAAGTTAATGCCTATTTCCACGCGCAAGAGCCGTGGAAGGTTGCTAAATCTAATCCAATAGCATTTAAAGAGATTCTCACAGCTACCGCTCATGCTCTGCAATTAGTAGGGATAGTATTATGGCCCATTATGCCAAGTAAGATGGAGCAGTTGTTAAGCAGCCTTGGGGTAAAACTTGATGTCGCACACGACTTAGAAAAAGTAGAACTTGCGCCATGGAAGCAAAAATTTGTTCTTATGAAAATACCGGTACTCTTTGAGAGACCGCTTGATAAAGAAAGTGAAAAAATTATGAAACAAGTACAAAAAGAAGCAACCCTAGGTCACGCCGAAGCCTTGGCGAAGGCGGAAACAACGCCACTTATTACGATAGATGATTTTCTTAAAGTAGAGCTGTGTATAGGAATGATAGAGCACGCTGAATTTGTAGAAAAATCTGACAAGTTATTAAAACTACAAGTCGATTTTGGCCCAAAAGGCAAACGTCAAATATTCTCAGGAATCCGCAAACATTACGCACCGGAAGAGTTAATTGGCAAACAGGGTACTTTTGTATTCAATCTACAGCCACGCAAGATGATGGGCTCGGAATCACACGGCATGATGTTGTTTGCAGAAGATGCAACGGGCAAGCTACAGATTGTTGCACCGAGAGAATTGGTTCCTAACGGCACACAGTTGAGGTAAACATCATAAATATAACAAAGGAGTAGAGTGAAGAATCGTATATCAATTTTTGCCGCAGCATGCCTTTTATATATACCACTGATTGCCGCCAGTTATCATCAAGAGCGTTTAGCTCTCTTAAAAAACAAAGGGTTTAATCCTCAGGTGATTTATGACATTGGCGCCCATTATGGCAACTGGACAGCAGAGATTCAAAATGTTTTTAACCGCGCACAATTTTTTCTTTTTGAAGCCAATGACTATTATAAACCATGGTTACAACGGCTTAACGCACCCTGCTTTTTTGCTCTCTTGGGGAACCGTGAAGAATCGGTAACATTTTATACAAATAACAGCAGTGGCGACAGTGTATTTCGTGAGCAAACTCATTATTATGCTGACGGGAGCTTCCGTGAAAATCTAGTTCCTATGACAACTCTGGATACCATTATACAAAAGAATGGGTTACCATTACCTGATCTTATTAAAATGGACGTGCAAGGCGCAGAAAAGCTCATTATTAAAGGTGGGTTACCAATCGTGTGCAATGCGCATGTCATCATTCTAGAAGTAGGAATCTTAGAATATAACAAAGGTGCTCCGCTAATGCATGAAATGATGGTTCTTATGGATGAATTAGGATATTGTGTGTTGGACGTGCTCGAGTTGCATTATATTCCTACACGGGAGTTAATCCAGATAGATCTGCTCTTTGTAAAAAAAGGTTCACCATTAATTAAAAGTGGAATCTTGTGTTAAGTAGCTATTCCGTATCCTCATTATTATCACAATCACTAGAATCGGTGGATTGGCTTGCTGAGTTACCTTGTATGCGTTGTATCTGCTGTTGGATCAATGCTTGATTATGTAATATTGTTGTTGCTCTTGTACGTTTCTTATCCATGAAATAAGCGGTAGATAAGGTAATACCGGATGCTGCTAGGCTAACAAGAGCGGTTGATCCTAATCCCAAAAACAATACTATAGCCGTGGTAGGAGACGATAATTCAATCATTCCAAATGTGTTAGAAAAAAATCCTGCACCCCAAAGTGCGCCTGACCCTATGCCAACTTTTCCTGTTGTTTTACCTATGGCTGCAAAAGTTTCTGCTACTTTGTCATTGTAACAACAGTTTTCTTGTATTTTTGTTTTATATTCGTCTTCAATTTCATGCGAATAAATAAATGCTTGGTCAATAAAATCATAGCCACGTTGTCCTAGCTGTAGTGCTTGCAGATCACCATATTTTATACGGTTGCGATTTTCTCTTGTGAGAGCGGTTATAGGTATGGCGCTATACGCTTGCATTGGGATTACAATATGTTCTTCATTGGCTATTAGCGCTGTAGCTACGATCATACATGATATAACTATCGATGTTTTAATGTGGCCAATCATACAACTCCTCTCCTATTATTTTAACATGGAACAGCAATTACACTAAATCCGAGCCGTCTATTTCACTATCATTAGCAGATTGATTTGCGTGAATAGATAGGGTGCCAGCTGCTTCTGCGCTTTCTACGTTTTCTTTAACCTCTAAATATTGTTGAAGCTCTGCTTGATTTTGTACAATTTTTTCTGCTCTTCCACGTTTACATTTTATATATGCATAACGCAGTGGCCACACGGCTGTCTGGCACAATGCGCCTCCTGCTGCACCTATAGGTATAATTCCAAGAAGCGCGGCCCCCATACTCACCCCAACATTATCCGACACAACGCCCGCTACGTTAAGGCCAAACCATGTGATAGCTGTGGCAAAACCAGTTGCTACGCCTACGCCTACGGTTAGTGGATATGGCGTGCACCATGTATAGCCACAGGTAGAATCACAGCTATCTGTATTCTCAGAGTCCTCTAACCACTTTTCGTTTCTCTTTTTAATTTGAGTAGAATACTGAGTTACTTCAGTGATGAAATCAGCGTTACGCGTTGTCAGTTGTAATGCCTCTAAATCACCATTTTGTATCTGCTTGCGAATGTCTTTTGTGAGACCTTTGTTATGCTGCAGTAAAGCTCTATATTCACTGGCTATTGCGGTAGTTGTTATCATATAACACACTAAAATTGCCGATGTCTTAATGTAACAAGTCATAAATTTTCCTTTTGTACTTGATCAATGTGTTCAAGCCCTTTGTAATTAGAGTTGGCCTAGCATACCATTATTTAATCTGGTAGTTAAGCAGCGGCGTTTGCTGCTTTGTTATTTAGTAATTCTGTGAGGAATTCTTGTAGCTCATTTTTGGAGAAGAATGCTATGATTTCATCGGTGAGATAAGGCTGTAATTGTTTTGTATCGACCTCATATCGCTTGAAAAACATAAGTATTTCAAAAAAATCTTCAGGTGGGATGATATTTGATTTGAGATGAAAATAAATTTCATCTTTTTCACCCCAAGAATGTCCTGCGTTATTGAAGCTATCAATCCAATTGAAAAATGCAGATGCATCAGGCTGAGTATAAAAGACCACCTCTTTGCAAGTAAGGCGATAGGGAGTGTGAGCAGGATCATCGCAGGCGAGATCCGGCTTGGCTTGAAATACTTTGGTGTATGGATAGAGCTTAAAATACTCACGATTCTGACTATTTACGAGCGGGGCAAAATAAAAAGACTCTATATCATACCTCTTACATAGGTATGCAATGTCGTACATATCTTGTTCTTCTAGGGGTTGTTCTTGAAAGAAAATGCGTATATCGTCTTCATGCTTTTCGCAATCAACTATACAGGGAATCTGGGTGATGACGTCACAAAATAGAGCTTCATCTGTGAGACTGTAAAATTTTTGACGAGAAATAAGAAGAGAGCGTCGTGTTTTTTGATTAAATAATGTGGATAACATTTCTGTCCCTTGAATAGAAATATGGTAATAGTGCATTACTTATTGCCTCATTTCCATACCCTTTAAAAAAATATTGTATAGCTCTCCAGGCATAAGTCAATTTTGTGATAATTTTAAAAATTTTTGTTACAGTCGTTTTTGAAACGAAACTTCAAATTTTGAAAAAAGGGATTTGTTGTATGAAGCAATTGTTCAGAAGATTAGGCATAATGCTTATCTTTTCTATCTTAACTACATTTTCATATACTACGGCACATGCCGCAATAAAAATTGCATTTGTTATACAAGAGCTCTCTTTTCGTGGTATAGAAGTCGCCACTTTTGATTATGCACATTACAACGAGACATTGCTGGGCAATGAATCAATCATCATTAATTTTGATACAGAAACTGATAATGCGGTGCGAACAAAATTTACTACACGCTTTCCGGGTAAATTTTTTGACTGTGTTTCTATTGAAGAAATGGACATGGTTCTTGCACAAGAAAATGTGGATATTCTCTATTTTTTAAAACCCGGGCACAATGATGGCATAGTATCAAGAGTGTGCAAAAATGCCGTACATGCGGTATTCCCTACTGCAGAACCGCATGGCGATGCCTATGCATTTGTTTCACGCTGGTTAACTGCGCAATTTCCTCAGTTAAATGCCCCCTACGTACCGCATATTGTGCAAGTTGCCGACTGCGACCAGGATTTGCGCGCAGAGCTCGGCATTCCCGCCGATGCTATCGTTTTTGGACGTTATGGCGGACAAGAGAGTTTTAATGTTCCAGCCGCCGTTAAGGCGGTAAAAGAAGTAGCAGCACAGCGGCCTGATATCTATTTTCTTTTTATGAATACTAAACAATTTTGCGATTTGCCCAATGTAATCTTTGTCCCGCAAACAACTGATGCGATCTATAAAGCAAAATTTATTAACACATGCGATGCCATGTTGCATGCGCGCTGGCGTGGCGAAACATTTGGCCTTGCCTGCGGTGAATTTTCTTTAAAAAATAAACCGATTATTACCTGGCTTGGCTCAAATGAACGCTCTCATATAGATATTCTTGGTAATGCCGGAATTTATTATTCGGGGAAAGATGATCTGGTTGATATATTGCTCTATTTCAACAAAATGCCAAAAGTAACAGGTGGCATATATGCGAATGAATTTTCTCCCGCAGCAGTAATGAAAAAATTTAATGAAGTGTTCATTCAGCCGTTAATTGGAAATAAAAATAAGAAGAGAGTTGTGACGCTCGCATCTTTGCAAGAATATGCGCGTACTGGTGATGTTACTATAATCCCTAATGCATTGTGTATGAGTGATAGTGATCTACTTGCTACCTGTAGAGTGTTGAATGAAAGCGGACACCTTGTCTACATAGCAGGTAATGTAGTGCTCGCATTTAAAACGAATACCATTGTTGTGGATGCGCTGATACATGCAATGACAATTAGCCGCTTATATCATTTTAACTCATTATGTCCTGATCATGTAATTTTGCATGCAGAACAAACAATTGGCCGCATGCTTTCTGATGTTAGCGTCGCTAACATTTTTGATCATATGTGTTCGGCAGATGCGCGCGCATCATTATATTATCATGTATGGGCGGGCCTGGCATTTTATGAGCGTGGTGATTATCGTCAGTCAGCAGCTATATTTGAAGAGCTTATTGCGCAAGGGCAGACTCATTGGCGCATCCTATGGTACTGGGCGCAAGCGTTATACAAATTGAGTGATAAAAGGGTGGAGCAGGTCGTTTTGACTATTTTAAGAGATTATCCACAATGTGCAGTTGCGCAGAAGTTTAAAAAGTTAGTCTCTGCGTAATTACTATGTAAAAGGGAAGAGAGTAATGAGTAATGAAAGAATGATAACACTATTGCTATGTCTTATATCTGTTTTTTCGGGTGTTGTTGCCAGCAACAACAGAACTGCAACGGCCGATCCACTCTTAGTAGTAGTTATCATGGTAAAAAACGAAGAGCCGGTCATAGTAGAAAGCTTGGAAGGATATGTGAAGGGTGGCGTTGACGCATTCCTGGTATACGATACTGGTTCTACCGATAGAACAATTGAGCGTATTACTGATTATTTTAATAAAATAGGTATTACACGTTTTGTTATAGAGCAAGAGCCATTTGTAGATTTTGCTTCTTCGCGTAATAGAGGGATTGCTTTGGCTGAACATCATTTCCCTAATGCAGGATTTTTTATAATGCCGGATGCAGAATGGTATATACATGGCGTTGAAGAATTATTGCAATTTTGCAGACAAGCACTAATGAATGAACACTATAATCTGTTTTCAATAACTACTTATTATAAAGATGATAGCTCTCATTATGGAGTTCCACGTCTTTTCCGTACTAATGCATATATTAGATTTAAATATAGAGTGCATGAAATACCTATTTCAGACAGGCCGACCTTCAAAGTTCCTGAATCAGTATGGATAGATCATAATCCATCAGCTTATGGTGATGAAAAAACGCATCGACGTATTGCGCGCGATATAGAATGGCTATTCCTAGAACATAAAGAAGATCCGGCTGATACACGCCCACTGTATTATTTGGGACAAGAATATACCGTATTAGGTGAATACCATAAGGCAATAAAATATTTAAAAATGCGTAATCAGTTAGCCGATCAAGTAGGAGAAAAGCTCCCTGAAGAGCATTTTGTTGCGTTGTTGCGTATGGGGCAAATGTATGAGCAGTTATTTTTTAAAGGAGAGGCTTCATGGCAAGATGCAGAGGATATGTTAATTCGTGCCGCGCTGTATCGCCCAAGTCGGTTAGAGCCATTAATTCATCTTGCAAGTCATTATATGTATTGTAATGACCTTGTACGTGCCTATGTTTATCTTATACAAGCATGCAATGCGCCATATCCGAATAATGACGTATTGTCTATTAATAAAGAGCTGTACGACTTTGATCGGTGGAATATTCTTGCAGGAGTTGCTGCACAATTAGGAAAATTATCAGAAGCTTATGATGCCGCATGTATTGCATTAAATGTACATCCTGATGCTCCCATAGCGCGCGCGGTGAGTGCACATTGTAGACAAGAGTTTGAAAAGCAGCAACAGTATATGTCTTGATATTAATTATCTTTTTTCCAGAAGAAGAGCAGTCTGCCAGCATATTGTAGCCAGCTCTCTTGCATAGGTTCTTCGATAATTAAATTAAGTTCTTTGTACAGGTTATCCACACGTATTAGGACCGGCTCATTTTCATTATCGACACTTTCAATAAAACGTTTCTCAATGTTGGGTAATGGAGAAACTTTTATTTTCTGAGCATTAAGGCCGCGCAATGCCGTGATAGCATGATTAAGCAATTGTTTTATTGTCTG
>JAKAUA010000072.1 GCA_021827875.1 bacterium
AGGCTTTTGTTTTTAGCAAAAATTTATGCCCTTCCATTTTTAGGAATTTGGTTAATTTTTTATTGACTTTGATCACAATCAGTGAGTGATTTCGTAGAAATCGTATCAAACCATGCGGGCTCTAAAAAATGTATGCCTGCTATTCTTATGTCATTCTATTTTTATCCGCCTAACCCTTCGATACAGCGGCTATAAGCCGCCACTCAGGGCGAGCGGCGGTAATAAACTTTTATGTTGAAGACTGAAGATGATCTGTGCGTAATATAGCAAGCAGCGTTAAATAAGATACAATCGTGATAAGGCAATACAATCCTGATAGCTCAATGTCAATCAACGCAGTAAAAATGTGTTGTGCTTAGCGATTCTTGCTATAGATTTAAAATTGGATCAGATAAAATTTCGTTCACAGTACCTAAGCTAAAGAGGCAGCCCTAAAAAGCTGCCTCTTTTTTATTTCTTAAACTGATCTTGATACATGCGTTCTATTTCATGCACCGCAGTTGCTTCTTCAGCACTCTTGTCTATGCTATATCCCATAAATCGTGGAAAACGCAAAGCATAGCCCAACTTATGTTCTGTCTTTCCTGCTGTATGCGCAGGAGATATAGTAATTTCATCCGCTAGGATAATGCAAACAATTGATGGGTCAACGAGGACATGCGGTATTAAATCTTTGTTACCAATTAACACATTCTTAGGCTGCTGTTGCACGGCAATGGCATCACATTTCTTTTTTAATTCAACCCATTGCTCATCAGACAAGCCGGTACCGATTTTGGCAACTGTTTCAAAGCGATCTTGATGCGGATTGTAGAGTCCTACCAAAAATGCACCTATACCAAATGTTGCGCGTTTTCCTTCGCCGGCGTAATAACCCAAGATGACACAATCAACGGTATCTTCTAAATGTCCTTCTTCTTGTCGCTTTAATTTGATCCAATTAAAGTTACGCTTGCCCGGCTGATAAATTGCGTCAGCACGTTTTACCACGAGGCCCTCTAATCCCGCTGCAATATTTTCTGCAAAGTACTCTTCTAGCTCTTTGCCGGTATTCACCTGACGCTCACCAATAACCTGAATTGCCGGATTAGGGAAATGTGCAAAGAGTTTGAGTAATGCGGTGCGTCGCTCTTCGTGAGTAGCATTTAAATATTCTTTGCCGTTCAAATACAATAAATCAAAGATAAAGACGCGCAATGGGAATTCTTCTGCTGCTTGCTCAATCCCGTGTTTGCGTTTACGCTTTACCGTCTCTTGGAATGGTAAAAATGTATTGGTATGCGTATCATATACAATCGCTTCACCTTCGCAAATCAGCTCCTGCACGTCAAGTTGTGCAACTGCTGCTGCAATATCAGGAAACATATATGACATATCAAGTAAATTGCGTGAGAAAAAGTGAATCTCTGGCTTTCCACCTTTGCCATTCTTTTTTACATGAATTTGTAATCTAAAGCCATCAAGTTTGGGCTGCGCTACCGACGGCCCTAATTTTTCTATAATGGCACGTGCTGTTGGTAATCGCTCTGCCGCTGCCGGACGAATGGGGATACCAATCTTAATGGTCATATCTTCAAGCGCTTTGATGCCTTTGCTTTTGAGCTCTGAAGAGATATAACCGATATCAACGGATAAATTATAAGCATTTTCTATAATGGCACGTAATGATTTATTACCTGCTTCCATCCAAGACAATGCATCAATCACTGTCATATCAGAGAAACCAAGCCGCAACTTGCCCAAAATAACGCGTACAATGTATTTTGCAGATAAAGGATCTAAACTTTTTAATAACCCAAGCAGATGGCTTCCCTTCTCCTCTTGCGATCCGGTACCACTAATTTTTTGCAAATCTGATAATGCGGCATAGACATCATGCACTGATAATTCTTTTTCTGCTGACCATGCGCCGGCTCCGGCAACAATGCCCAAATCACCACATACTTTAAGCTGCTGTGCTATAGTATGTTCAGAATCATTGAGTAGCTCTGCAATAACTTTAATTAAATTTTTTTCAGCCATGTTAAATTGCTGGCCCAAATAAGGCGCCTGCAATTGGCCCAAAGAGAGATTCGCAATCAAATTGATTTCTTCTGCATTTGCTTTTTTAAACAACTCGCCCAAAAGATGAGTCATTTTTAAACGGGAACTTTCTCGTTCAATATCCGCAAATGCACTAGCTACTTCTAAAAATTTCATTTCCTTTTTTCCTCCAGATAACGAATATAATCACTAATATTGCGCTGATGTAATACAATGCCCAGTATACCTGCCACGCGCAGCCATAATTCATAGGAGCGTATATAAAATGATGCGCAAATCAAAAATACAAACAAAACTACTGAAGCTATACCAACATTTTTTGCTGCATACCATACAATGAACCAAATCAATAACCCTACTATCATGAGCTGCGGCGCGAGCACCGCAAGCACGCCCAATGCCGTTGCCACACCTTTACCACCCCTAAAGCCTAGAAAAATCGGCCAACCGTTCCCCACGATAAGGCCGATGCCTAACATACAAAGATAGAGCGGATTATAATGATAAAAATGAGAAGCAAAAAATAAGGTGAAAAATGCTCTTAAAAAATCGAGTGCAAAAATAATAAAAAAATAACGCTTGCCCAAAATACGGGCAACATTAGTAGCACCCGTCGCACCCGAGCCATGCAGACGAATGTCTGTTATTCCTCGCCAGCGTGCAATCAGATAACCAAAAGAGATA
>JAKAUA010000042.1 GCA_021827875.1 bacterium
ACACGAATTTTTTGTGCAGTTTATATTGCTGCATATTTAAAAAGGCCTCCCTAAAATTGGTTTGTTTTGGAGGCCTTTTATTTTACCATTTTTTTCTCAAATGTGTTTGAACCTGGTCATGTAACTCTATAACGACTCACGGCTGCATACCTACCTAGGTAATTGACTTTGCCAAAGGCAAATCGATAGGCTACAAAAGTATTGTATTATGTAATTTCTATTAAAAAGGAGTAGCTATGGCTATAAAATTTAATAAAGCTGCTTATGATCTTGCTGTGTCTATGATTAAAAATGGGCTAGAAGTTGAGCATGATGCCAATAATTGGGATGAAGTACAAGCGAACCTTAGCGAACAGGTACGCTATCTTAATACTCATGGCCTTGAACAATATGGTACCTGGTTCTTGGGCATCGATACCGATGCTGACCCAAAAAGCAAAGATAAATATGTATATCCCTTTGGAGATTTTAGCGTATTACACAAAAGTGCTCTTTTGGTAGCAGTCAAGAAAGCTGAGCAAGATCAAGATGAAGAGATCAAAAAAGCAGCGTCACAATTGCTTGGTATGATTAAGTAATCTATTTCTTTAATGGCCGGAAAAAATATTTCTTTGCTCCGGCCTTATTTTTCTCCTGGAGAACTCATGAGCGACAATCTATTTGCCGACATATCAAGCGAAGATTTAAAAAAACGAGAAAAAAGCGCCGAGCCGCTTTTTATGCCACTTATGCTTGCCACATTAACAAAAACCTACTTCTCAGATCCTAATTGGATTTATGAGCATAAATTTGATGGTGAACGCTGCCTGGCTATCAAAAAAAAGGGCAAAGTCTTTTTAGTTTCACGCAACCACAAGAGCATGAATGCTGAATACCCTGAATTAGTCAAAGTACTATCGGCAGGAAAAGCTGATAACTTTATTATTGATGGTGAGATTGTCAGTCTTAATAAAGCAGGTGTTTCTGATTTTCAACTGTTACAAGGCCGCATTAACGAGAAAGAAGGAGAAGGATTTACCAAAAAACGCAAAGTGATTCCTATCCACTACTGTATATTCGATCTTCTGTATGTGGATGGTTATGACATTCGAGAAATGCCGTTGTATGCACGCAAAAAAATTCTAAAAAAACTTCTCTCTTACAACAAAACATTGCGTTATTCCGAGCACAAAGTCGGCGATGGCGTTGCTTACTTTAAAAAAGCCTGCTCATTAAAATGGGAAGGCCTCATTGCCAAGAGATTTGATGCCCCCTATGTAGGCCGCCGTTCTAATGATTGGCTCAAATTTAAATGTATTATGGAACAAGAATTAGTTGTCGGCGGCTACACATTGCCAAAAGGCTCTCGCAAGCATTTTGGTGCGCTGCTGGTTGGCTATTACAAAGATGGTAAGCTCCACTATGCAGGCAAAGTCGGTACCGGCTACACACAAAGCACACTCGCTCTGCTTGGTGGCAAATTAGAAAAAATAAAAACAGCTAAATGCCCCTTCAACAATTATAATGAATCAACCAAAGATGTAGTCTGGGTAAAGCCGATTATTGTCGCAGAATTCCATTTTGCTAATTGGACCAATGCAAACAAATTGCGTGTTGGCCGCTACAAAGGATTGCGCGATGATAAAGCCGCAAAAGATGTGGTGAAAGAAACACCAAAAGCTATTGGGCCGCATTAAATAAAGAGGCATTGATTTCTCAATGCCTCCCAATTCTTCTTTGTAGATTAAAATATCAATCGAATTCAGATGCGATACAACTAGTTGATAGCTTGCACAGATCTTACGATGATTGCAGTAGTGTTCTGTGGATACCCACTCAAAGTATTTCGCGTTCTTCGCGCTTTTGTTTTTCTCTACGCAATCTTTCTTCACGTTCTTTAGCTGTTTCATTTACGCAAATGAATTTGTTTAGCTGTTATATTATTCTTAACGCTTAATCCCGAAGGTGTTTTGCTACCAAAAGCGCTACCTACTCGAGGCAAAAGCTTGCCGTTTTCAATTTTCAGATACACAGTTCTAGGCGTACTCTTAACATTGGGGTCGAGTATATACCGCACGCGGTAATTCTTTTTACTACTTTTACCATTGAGTTCTATAGTGATAGAATTATTAATATCAATTTCGTTATAGTCTAAGCGCCCAACGCTATCACTTGGATCAAGCTCCAACTTATCGATTTTATTCTCTCCATTTGGAAATTGTGAAGTTATATTTACTGTCATTGTTATATCATCTTTTAATTCTATTTCAAACGGATAATACTGTTCTAATGTTCCTGCAAATGTTTTTGGCTTAACTGCCTTAGTAGCATAATCTACAGCAGAGCAGCTGCCACTTAACAATGCTATAAGCGTAAAAACGTATATACTAATTTTCATCCTTTTTCTCCTTAATTTATGGATGATATATAATTACATTACAATCAAAGCGATATTGAGTCGCGTAACGCAGTTTACAAATTAAAGAGCGATAGGCTCTCTTATAGGCACATTTGTTGGCTGAGCATGGTGTTGAGGAAATATTTTTTCTATTTCTTTGGAATTTAATACTATCATCTGATCAGCTGAGATATTATTTTTAATACTCAATCCTGAAGGGGTCTTGCTCAAAACCAGACTACCTACCCGTGGCAAAATCTTACCGTTTTCGATTTTCAAATAAATGGTCTTACCTGCTGGATTAATTTCGTAGGCTACTTTGTATCTTTTTTTAGCGCTCTGTCCATAAAGTTCAAGATAAATAGGATGTCTAATACCTATTTCTGTATAATTAAAACGCATTATTCTCTCATTTGGAGATAGCCTACCATTCTTTACTGCAAATTCTTCTCCCTGAAGCACACTTACAGAAACATCATCATTGTCCTTGAGCTCTATTTCCATCGGATAATATTCTTCTAATGATTTGGTAAATGTCTTAGGCTTAGTTGCTTTAGCAGATCTATCTAACGCAAAGCAGCCCAAGCTTAACGATGTTATCAATAGGCATGCGTATATATTGCATTTCATAAACTACTCCTTTTGCGAGATGATATGTACAATTCTTTTCTAGCGGTAACATAAAAAAGAGCGCTTCATCAATGCTTTGCCTTTTTTATCAAATTCTTAATTTACCTATCTACCAAAAAGAATTATATTTAAGACAATCGAAAATATATTCCAGAGGTTCTAAATCACAGGTTTCCCATGGCATTTAAAGTTAAATATATAATCATAGTAGCGGGAATTTTTATTGTTGGTTGGCTCAGTAGGAGCACTTATACTTATTTATTTGATAGATCAACTCCCATGATTACCGTACAAGGCATTGATGAGGGCCGTTTTTATGGAGGCGATCTTGCATGTCAGATTACCAGCAGCAAATCAGGTGAACTTTCTGTCAAGCTTGATGGGCAGCCACTCAGTTCAAATTATCGTTTGAGCAGTAAACAGCATACTTATCCTTTTACTATACCTACAAAAACAATTGCGAATGGTGCGCACTCTCTGACCATTGAATTAACAGATTCAACATTTCATAAGAATAAAGCAGAAATAAAATATAATTTCATTGTTGATAATATGCCACTGCAAGCCTCATTTGTACGATCTGATGCTGATTACAAAGTATTCCAAGGCAGAACCTTGCATGTACAATTTCAGGTAAATAAACCTATTAAATCTGCAAAAGTACATGCGCTGGCGACCACGTACAACTGTGTAATGGAATCACAAAAATCACCTATCTATGAGTGCTTTGTACCAATACCATGCGAAGAAGCACCAAATGAATATCTGTTTTCGGTAGAAATTGCTGACCATGTAGGCAATGATGTTACTCTTGACAACAAATTCCAGATTATTGCCTATCCTTTCAAAAAACAGAACTTACAAGTAAGCTCTGAAACAGTCGAAAGAGAAAAGAAAATTGACCTTGCTATGGCTGATTTAGAAAATCAGTTGCAAAAATTAGCTATGGAATCGCCACAAGAAAAATTATGGCGTGGCGCCTTCTGTACCCCTATTGATATCAGCAAAGTTACCTGTGACTTTGGTACCGTGCGCACTACACAAGAACGTGGCCGCTACATGCACAAAGCGCTTGATGTTATCAATATGCCAAAGAGTGTTGTCTGGGCAACACAAGATGGTATTGTTGCGATTAAAGAGCGGTATGCCTTCAGCGGTAATACGGTAGTGATTGACCATGGTTGCGGCGTATTATCATTGTTCTTCCATCTTGAAGATTTTGCCAACATTAGCGTGGGACAACGTATTAAAAAAGGTAACCCGCTTGGCACTTTGGGCAAAAGCGGCTATGCCACCGGCTATCATTTGCATTGGGAATTGCGCGTAAACAACGTTGCCGTCGACCCTATGCAATGGACCAAAAATACCTTCTAAAACTTGTCAATATCATAACCCTTCGGAAAAAGTCTGATATTTTTGTATGATAACGGCACAATAGTTTTCTATAAAAAAAGGAGAGCCTATATGTCGTATTTTATTCCACGCGGTAATCGCTATTATGCTACTATTGCGCCATTGTCGCGTCCTGTACGCTACGCGATAAGCTTGCTGTTATTATCTAGCTGCGTGACCGGCTGGTATCTGCTGCTCTACAAGCCGAATAATGCACAACTAGCACGATATCAATCCGAGAAAAAAATATTGCAAGAGCAGCTGCAGATAAGCAAAAATATTAACAAGCTGCTTAACGCGGAAAAACGCAAACATAAAAAAGTAAGTGCCGAATGTACATCATTACAACTACCCGCAAGTGCTGATCTACTACTTACCTTAGCGCATGACGCACAAAATTCCGGGCTTGCTCTTGATTCTTGTGCACAAACTAATCATAAAGGCACGATTAATTTTAGGGCGCATGGCCAACATAGTGCATTATTACATTTTTTAACATTATTAAAATCACGTTCTGCACTTGTTTGTACGCATTGTTCTATACATGTCGGTGAAAATAAAAACTATCAATTAGAATGTCTTTTTGGACATGTATAGTGCCCTTTATTAAGCTGCGCACATTACATTGATTTTTTAGAAGCCGCATGGTTCGATACGATTTCTCCGAAATAACTCACCACGAGCGGCCTTTTGCATATCTTTGATAAAATATTATTAAAAAAATTATTATGGATAAGATTAACGCATATGATACAAAAAATATATTTTCCCCGCTCACTCCACCTCTACGTCTATCCAGGCCTTCAGGCTTGGCAGACTACGCCGGGCTGCCGCTGAGTGGGCGGACCATGGCCGCTTTATCGAAGAGTGCGGGTAATTTTAAAAAACCATAGCAAGTATCGCTAAGCACAGCACATTTGTAAAGCTATAACGAGATATAATAATGAAAAAAGAGCATCAACTACGGTTATCATCCTGAATTCGTTTCAGGATCCGCTGTTTGTGCTCGCAATAGAAAAATTAAAGTATGACAAAGTATCTTGATTGCAAAAATAACCAACCATAGAATGATTTATACAAATAATATTTTATAGATAGATCCTGAAACGAGTTCAGGATGACAAACCGTAGCTAATGCTCTTTTTTAATCTTATATTTCGCTTAATGGATCAGATAAAAATTTGTTTCACAAATTCAGTGCTTCGATTAAGACAACATCTATCACGAGTAAATCAGAACAAAAAGCCCTTCAACTATTAAAGCTGAAGGGTTAGGGGGGTGAACAATACGAATAATGTATTGTTCATTTAGGGACATTGTTAATAGCTTCCAGCCATTTATGAGGATGATCGTAACAACCTATTAGTTACATGTCAAGTTATTGATATCACAAACACCAACAATTATCAAAATGTCGTTACAATCAGCATATTCATGCATAGCGATGCCATTCCCAATCGGTAATGGTACGATTAAATTGTAGCAATTCTTTTTCTTTTAAAGATAAAAATTCTTGCACAAAACGAGAGCCCAAAGCATGTCGTGCAAAGTCGCTTTGTTGCAAATAAGAAAGTGCTTTGCTCAGGCTGGAAGGCAACACCGCAATGTCTAACTCTTTTATTTGGGTGGAAGATAATTTATAAAGATTTTTTTCAATCGGTTTTTGTAATTGCTCCGCATCTTCTATGCCCTGTAGCCCTGCTGCAAGCAAACTTGCAAAAAGTATATAAGGATTGCTCAGCGCATCAGGAGAGCGTATTTCTGCGCGCGCTGCGGCAGCTTCTTGCGCATCTATTTGAGGAATTCTAATTAATGCGCTTCTATTTTTTGTTGCCCAGCAAATATAAACGGGCGCTTCATATCCGGCTACTAGGCGCTTGTATGAATTAACCGTAGGATTGCAAATGGCACTCATTTCGGGAATATATTTTAAGATACCGGCAATAAAATGTTGCGCCGCTTCTGATAAATGCGCTGCATCATCATAATCATAAAATGCATTTTTCTTATTCACCGTATCATATAAACTAAAATGTACGTGCATGCCACTGCCATTCATACCATTAAATGGTTTTGGCATAAAGATAGCGCGCAATCCCTGCATAGTAGCTTGTTGCCTGATTATCTGCTTGGCGAGCACTATTTGATCAGCTATTTCAAGTGCATTATTGTAATGAATACTAATCTCATACTGACCGGATGCAACCTCATGATGTATTTTTTCAACTGCAACACCATTGCGCACTAAGGTGCTTAGGATGCACTTCTTTTGATTATCAATACAGAAATTGTTGCTTGCATCAAAGTAATGTGCGGTATCGACTGGATCGCCATTTTCATTCAAAAGAAAAAATTCTAATTCCGGCCCCACATAAAATTCGTATCCTAATTCTTGAGCTCGTGCCAATTGCTTTTTTAAGAGCGATCTTGGATCTGCCTCATAGGGTTCATGTGCATTTACATACACATCGCACATCACACGCGCCGTCGCATCAACAATGTTAAAAGTAGTCAAATCCGGCTGTAAATGCATATCGCTTTCATAAATGGATGCATATCCCGGAATAGAAGAGCCATCAAACTCGGTTCCTTTTTCTAGTACGCGTTTTGCACCATTTAAAGGAATGGTTACACAACGCAGAGAGCCAAGAATATCAGTGAATAAACAATCGATTGAATCGGCATAGGCATCACGTGCCTGTTGTATAAAATCATCAATAGAATCGGCTTGGACAAAACCCATTGTACATAGACTTACTACTATTCCCAAATATATCTTCTTCATGCGAACAAACTCCTAAAGCATGGTTGAATCACTTTAGTCGTAAAAGATAAATAAATTACCGCAATAGGTCAATTTGTTCGCATGAAAATGTATATAATTTTACCGGCCAGTTAGAATACGTCCCTTTATTGCACTGATAACTAAATCTACACTCGCTTTGTCTTCAGCGCTAAGATATTGCCGCATCGTTTGAAGAATTTGTAACCTTGCCTGTAATTCTTGTATACTCGCAGTAGGAATTTCTTCAAAAAACTTCTTTAAGTTCGGTGGCAATTTTGCCACCCGCTCTGCATACATCTCATTGGCAATTTTTTCATACGTCTCGGGAGGAATGTTTTCACGCATCTCTTGCGCTTTTTGTAAAACAGGTTCTTGTTCTTCTATCAATTCCTCAGGATTTATCTCTTCTTTACCGCGTAATATCAATTCTGCCTTATCCTGTTTTGGTTGCTTAGGCTTTTTGCTTATAATAGGCTCTTCGACTACTACTTGCTTTTTTTTCTCTTTTTTTGATGGTTTAATCGAAGTAATGGGCTCATTCCATGGTTCAATTTCACTAGCCTCCTGTATACCGTGCTCGCCTACAATTCTTTGTAATCTTTCGCCTCTCTCTCTTGCTTCTTTTTCTTCTTTGAGTTTTTCTAATCGTTCTCTTTCTAATTCGACAAATCTATTGCGTGATGTGGTCTCAAGAACTTTTTTTAGAACTTCTTCCAAATTTTTCTGGGCAGTAGTATCTGGCAATCGTACAATTTCTGCATCAGCAATATTATTTTGTAAAGAAAGATCAGATGTTGTTTTTGATTCTTGCCCTTTTTGTGGCCTTAACTTTCCACTTTCATAAGTAACAAATATGGTTTTATCTTGGCCTAATACACCAATCCCATACGCTTGTATTTTACCATCCGACTTTCCTATTTCTAAAGTAATAATAATAGGCAGTCCCACATTAAGGCCTGACAAACGCAAATAGCCGGGAGTGTGGTAAAAAAAACCCTGTGATGCAGCGACTTCATGCCTAAATAATAGTATGTTGTTGCCATTCTGAAGAGTCACGTATAATTTTTTACCTGTTCTATTTTTAACTTCAAAATTCCAACTGATACCAGGCGTCGCTTTTATTGCACTGGATTCGTCAATACCGATAGACATGTCTTTGCCTTCATGCTTGCCAATCTGTTTTGCTTTACTTGGAACAAGCTCATCGATATTAATTATTTCTGGTAACCCATCTTCGACAGATTTCACATGAATAATACTAAGTAATAGTGCAAATGCCATTAATGGCATCAACCTTATTTTCATATTCCATCCTCAACAAATATTATTGGTCACTTTTTTAAATCTTCAAAGAGATCTTTGCTTGCTTCTTGCCCATACTTTTATTCTTTGCATATACTTTGTCTTCGGGTTGCAATACATCCAGATCCTCAGGTTCAAAGACATCATAGTCTTCTGGTTCGAGCTCAAATGCTCCTTTGGTATGTTCTTCAATTTGTTTTGTTAATTTTTCTGATTCTTCATGTTCCGGCTCAAAATATTCAATATTGACAATAGGATGCTTCTTAACAATTTCTTTCAAATTATTGGTAACAACTTTTCCAGGTAATCGCTCAATGTCTTTATCTCTAATATTTTTTTTCAAAGAAAGACCTGATTGAGTATCCTTGCTAAAAAATCCTGTTCCACTTTGCGCGCGTAAATTTCCTTTTTCATAGGTAACAAATACTGTTCTCTCTTTAGCGCCACGCTCGATCATATACCCTTGCGCCGCACCTTCTGGCTCGCCTATTTCTATGGTGATAAGAATAGGAAGCCCTAAATTAAGATCCGGCAAACGTAAATAGCCATGATCTGACTCTTTGTTCCCTTTTGATGCAGCCAGTTCTTGTCGAAACAATATCACTTTATTACCATTCTGAAGAGTCACGTAGAGATTCTTCTTATCCTTATTTTTGATTTTCAAATTACAGTGCCAGCCTTCAGGTGCTTTTGCTGCTTTTGATATGTAGATAGCTTCTACATGAATAATATTGAATAACGCAGCCAAACACATTACTACCATTAATTTTATCTTCATACTTCACCTCTTTTAAAATTTTTTAAAAAAATTCGCTCCCAACGACTTTATCTTATCGTTGAGAGCATTTTAAAAACAATAGATCAGTTAAATGAAAATCTTACAATTACAACGGCTCTACAAATTTGTGAGTTTTTTTCGTTATCTCTCTATTGCGACTATTAGGATTTCTTGATTGTTTGACAATCTGTGCGTCTATTTGTTCTATTAAAGTATCATTAGTTTTTTTATCAGTTGAATATTTTTGTGCTTTAACATCTTTTCTTGCTTGCTCAAGCCCTTGCACAGACATTACTGGTATGGTACTGCGTAATATATCAATATCGGATATATCAAGTTCTACAACAGGCTTTTTAACCACTGGCTTCTTACTACCTTGCACAGCAAGTTCACGCAATTCTTCCGGGCTTAGTTTTTCATCTCCACGTAGTATCTGTTCTGCTGTGCTTAGCTTCTTGGCCGGTTTATTGTTCTTGCCTTCAATTTCTTCACTTCCCTTTTTCTCTTCTTTTTCACGCTCTTCTTGCAATTCTTTTTCTAAATCAAGAGCTCTCTGATGAGCTTCCTCCTCATTCTTTTTGTTAAGCGATTGTCTCTCCTTTTCTGTTTCTTGCTTCTTTTGCTTTGATTTCTCATTGATTTCTTTGAGATTCCCAAGAGCTTCTTTTTCACCCAATGGCTCTATATCTTTATCACTAATATTGTTTTTCAGTGAAAGTCCTGATTGCGTTTCTTTAGAAAAAAATCCCTTACCACTTTGAGTGCGCAATTCTCCATTTTCATAAGTAACAAATATTGTTCTATCTTTAGCACCGCGTTCGATCATATATCCTTTTATCCTTGGTAAGGCATACTCATCTTCCAACGTAATTAAAACAGGCAATCCTAAATTGAGATCACTCACCCGCAAGTATCCGTGATCCTTTTCCGCATCACCTTTTGATCCTGCTACTCTCTGTCTATTTATGACAAGCTTATTACCATTTTGAATGGTGACGTAGATTCGATGACCAAACTGTTTATTTTTAACTTCAAGGTTCCACTTTTTACCTTTGGTGGCACGATAAGTCTCTTCTATGTCCGCATCTACAGCACAACAGAACCCGACCAGAGTCATCAACATTAATTGCTTCATCTTCATACTCAATCCTTTTTTAAGGTGGTTTTATTTTTCTATACAAGTTCCACCGCACGCTTGCCACCATACTTGCGCACTAATTGTGCTGCATTGGGATCTTTGTACAGTAATTCATCTAACAAGGTGATGTGCTCGGCATTGAGATGATTTACTGTTGATGCAAGCTCCTGTGCTATTTCTTTATACCCATATTTATCTGCCCATTCCAAGGCTAGCACCACGCCGCGCGGATCATCAAGATGTCGTGGTGAAGCGCCCTGTTTCAACAGATAGTGCACGGCAGCGTAATTATTCAGGCGTACCGCCTCTTGCAACAAATTATTGCCTGTTTTATACAACTCTTCTATGGACCATACCACATCACTGACCTCCGGATGATCCTTAAAATATTCTGATGAGGTGGATGCCTGCTCATTGACTAAAGAGGCTTGTAAATCAGTCAGGGGATGTTCGTGCAAATATGTCTCATTTTCTGCCAATACTTGGCTAAAAAACTGTAAAATGCTCTGTGTTTCAGCATCATTTGATGCATTTTGCAATGCCTGCATAATCATTATTTTATCTTTAATAGTGGCTATTTCTCGATGAAACATAGTATGAAAGGCTAAAGATAGATAATCGGTGGGATTTAATTGAGAAATTAAACTGATGATTTCTGATGCATTTTTATACAAAGTGCCGGAATTATTATCCATTTTTTTTAATAATGCTGAAGAAAATGGTAGATATTGCTTTTTTTGCTCAATATATTCATTGTGCAATGCTACTAATGATGCTTCTATTTTTTCTTCTACGATAACCTGCTTCTTCTCTTCCATTACTTTTTTATGCGCGCATGATGCCATAAACATAAGCATCACCACTAAGGGGATTCTTAACTTCTTCATTACTCATCTTTTTCTTTTTTTAGGGAAAAATTCATCGATCACAAGATACTATCGGAGATTATAATAAAACTAAGGAGAAATACAATAAAAAAATGCCAACTATTGCAATTAAAAAAGAAGAATCTTAAGAAGGCACATTATAAAGAAAAATTACCTGATAATCGCCTCTTTTTTTAAATAAGATATATGAAATATTTTTAAATAAAGATAATCCATTTTTTCATTACTAACTTGTTGCTATTTAATTTCTTATTGTATTAAAATAATAAGGTATATAATCAAATAAAATGATGTTAGAAAAAAAGGATTTCCTTATGAAAAGTAGAGTTTTATGGGGTATTTTACTCCTTGCCTTTGCAATACCACCCATTTACGGGCGAGATTGCGAATCGCGCCACAAACATCACAAAAAATATACGAGCGATTATGACGAAGGGACTAGCCAATTAAAACAAAGTAGGGCTGGATATACCTATGATGAGGAATCTCACCCTGCCGATTATCGTGATAATATTGATAGAGCAAAACGAGGATACGATAGTCCATTTGGTCCATTTGGTCGCCAAGATTTTGAAGATTATGATGATAGTGAATATAGAGACTATAATGAGCCCGAAGATGATTATATTCAGGGTAGCGTTTCAACCCATATTAATAATCTTCCTGTTGAATATGAAGACGATTTTGAGTATGAAGATGATTCTGAGTGTGAAGACGATTCTGAATATTATCCCAATTATCCCTATGAAGAATATGCTCGTTATAGTGTCTCAACAGATGGTAATAAAATACCCACATACGTAGATTATTTTCCCGGACTCCGTGGGTTTCCCTATTAATTGGCCATCAAAGTGGCCCTTTTTTTGGTAATGGATACGGCGGATTTTAAAAAAATTATAATTAATCATAAAACACAAGGAGAAGACTGTTATGCAATTAATACGTTATGGCATATTAGCAATCGCTATTCTTGGATTGCTTAACATGTCTCATTCAATTTTAAGCCGCGGTGGCGGTGGCGGCGGATTCCACGGCGGTGGTTTTGCATCTGGTGGTGCTGTAACTCATGGCGGCGCTGTAACTCATGGCGGTGCTATAGCTCGTGGTGGCGCTATGCATACTGCTGCTCGTTCTATTGGAACAGCCACTCATGCCGGTACGGTTACTCGTGCAGGTGCGGATACCCGTTCAAGAGCATCTACTCGTGCGGGCGCACATGGCGGTCATATAGGGCATAATGCCTTTAATCATGCTCATGGCTGGCACAATAATTGGGGCGGTTGGGGCAACTGGGGATGGTTCGGCGGTCTTTGGTGGGGTTCGCCATGGTGGTGGTGGTTTGGTTGGGGCTTCTATCCATGGTTCTGGTTATGGCCTTTAGCAACTGATTACTATGCTGACGACTACTATGAAGAACCAGTATATGAAAATGACAATGCGGTACGACATAACCCACAGTCTGATAATGTCCCTGCACAGCACTCTAATGAATGGTATGTGACTAACGAAACGCAAAATAATATCACTTTAAGTGTGAATGGCAAAAGTTATAACATTCCAAAGGGCGGCACAACTGTTTCAGTGGAAAGAAATAGACAAACTATATTCTCAGTAAATTCTTCCGACGGTGCTGCCGGCAAGTTCGAAACAAATGATACTGATCTTTATATATTCGAGCGTAATGGTAACCTAGAAGTAGAAACGGAATCATAAGAGTAAAAAATGAAGAGCTGTCCTCAACTTAGAGAGCAGCTCTTTTTTAATTGTAATATTTTCTAATTGTCATATTATTGGAGGTAATATTTCATGACTAAACAAATCATAATCATATCATTAGCATTATTAGGTGCATCTGCTTTCTCAGCCGAAACAAATATACAAGCAGACTCACTTCTCACAAGGCTTCAAGAACAACGTAACAATGTCAAACAACAGTTGAAGAATAATGCTGCAGAAATATTTAATCGTATTAACAGCGATGGCGGAGATGTATTTGAATTTCTAAAAAAGAAATACAATCAGCCCAATATGGACCATGAAACCGCGCTTTTTTATCTAGATCGTAAGGGTTATCACCCCGATGTGAAACAATTATTTAAAAAGCGAGACGAGTTGGATAAAAAACTCGGAGAGCTTCGATCTAAAATTAATAAGATTCAAAATGACATTAACAAATTACAGCCATAATAAGAGCTTATCCAAAATTAAAAAGTGAGAGTTTTTCCTAAATGTATCGGCTAAAATAGCCGGCGAAGTAAAAAAAGGAAAAACTCTCATGTTTATGGTATCAGATAACGGAGGTAATTTTTCGTGAAGAAACAAATAATAATCATATCTTTAGCCCTTTTTGGCGCATCTGCTTTCTCAGCTGAAGATAATGGGAGTAAAAATTCAGGGGGCTTAAAAGCCCCCGCTTTATTATGAATTTCAATTTATTGATTTTGTATGTATTCGCGAATCCTATTTTCATTGATCTGACCGCAAGTTTCTGCGAAATA
>JAKAUA010000013.1 GCA_021827875.1 bacterium
GTCCCTTGGTCAATTTTTCTACTTGATAAAACATGATCCCCCAAAAATTGCTTATTTCTTTGTATTGAATTTTTTAATACAAAATGAAGTATAACATTGGGGGAAAAAATGGCAATCCGCCTTAGTGTCTCACTGCGTTCGCTTACTACAGCGGAGCAAGTTGGCGCAAGTTTTGGGATTAGATGTTTTTATGAATGCTCGGGCTGCTAGAATGTCGACCATAACGAGAACATTACCGTAGTGCTTTTATAGGCATTTTGCTGTTGGAATGGCAACTGTACTAATACGCCAAGATTTAAGCGTGGTGATATATCATAATACAAGCTAAAGTTGCCCAGCTGTGAGGTAAAGTTCGACATTTCTTCCAACACGCATGGAGCAAATGCCGGATCAGGATTGCGTAGACAAATATGATCATGCTCATGATGTACTAACACATATTGGAAAAAGAATGAAAGTCGATCGATGAAGTGGTAGCACTGTAGCTTAGCAGTAAATTGCCAGTTTAAGCCCGGCTGTACGCGCGCCTCGGTACTAAAGGGATAGATACCCAATTGGCATTGATTTGCCGGTTGGCGGCCATTCATACAGTTGGGAATGCGCAAATTGCAAAAATCACGCGCAAAAAAGTGTGTAATTCCTACTTCGGCCCCAATTTCTACGGTATCAACAAAATCAAGATTAATACCGCCTGTAGCACCTATGGAATGATGCCCATTGTTACCGAATGGCAATGAAAAGGCATAGTTTGAATGTTCAGCGGCTCCTACCGCTATTGAGCCACCAAATTCTACATAGGGAATAAAGAGGAATTCTGCCCAGGTCGCGCGCCCTTTGTTTACCAAATGAGAATCGCGCCAATAAATCTCAAAACGTAAATCTTCTAATGAAACTTTGTGGAAATTACAAATATCAAGACCAATATCCTTTGCAATGGGACGCAGCTGATTCATAAGAAAATATTGGACATTATTAGTAGTATACTGCGGATATTCTGTAGCGAGTGGGTCTATTACGCTAACGGCACCCGTAGTACTATTTTTTGTAAAAAATCTACCGCAGCAGGGAATGGTTGAATCACAAATACGATTGCAGCAATCTATCGGTAGAGGTGGTGTCGGTGTATTGGCAACATTCACCGCTGTTTGCGTTGCGGCGGTACCATTCTTTGTAATAGGGCCGGTTCCCGCAGGCTGACCATCAACAGTATAAGGCGCACTCAATACATTTTTGCAATTGGTGCCATTGACTGGATAGGGGCATGCCAAGCAAGTGAGATTATCAAAACCTTCTACTTTTTGCACAATGTCTGCAAGCCCACCTTGAAAAATAAATCCGAAACCATAACCTAAATTCAATGCAAAATCCCAACGTACCCCACGTTTATAGTAGCGCAGCGGAACAGAGAAAAAGCCAAATGTCTGATTAGGATCAATAATATTCGGATCAGTTAATGTGCCCTCTGCAACGCCGGGGAATAAATTTTGCAATGCTGCTAACAATGTCGGTGGTAATGTTCTGCCTTCAGGCAGTGGCCCCATTAACAAACCGACCATGCTCCAGCGACCATTTAAATCACCCAGGGGCACACCTTGGTTGCAAAAATTTTTACCGGTGCAGGCATTTTGTCCAAAAGGAGATATTGCGATACTCACATCTTGGCAACATTCGTCAGCTTCATTAGGAATGCCTTTTAAGCACAATGCGCGCCAGGTGTTAAGAAATTCTTGTGGGTCAACCGCTTTGTATATTGGATAAGGATCATTTTTTGCCAGAGAAGAAAGGTTGGTAGCAATGATTTGTGATGAATAAAGCAACGGAAGAAGTACCGCAAAGCTGATACACTTCCTGATTTGGTGGTAGCTGAATAATGACATCGTACTAAGTTCCTTTTTTGACCTGTCGGTTTTTTACTACTTATAGCATCCTCAAATTAAGAACGTCAAATTATTCGCTACATGAGTGCCGGAACTCGTTTTGTAGGCGAGTTCCGACATTGATTTTTTTTACGACATTGTTTCTTCAGGAAGACGTACACATGCAGGCGTCTCTTGTTGAGATGAGGTAAGTTCTTGCCACAATCCTTCAGCCGCAAAATAGAAAATGAGTAATGCCGTTGCAATGCCGAGCAATGTTTTTATATTTTGTCCTGATCGCCATTCTGCCTTAATAGTCAACAGGGTGATCATAGATAATATAAATGCGCTGATTATACACAGTGCCGTGATAGAGAAAAATAAATCCATATTTGTTAAGGTAAGGTATGCAAAGCATATAGATACACCAACTAAAAATACGGCAATTTTGTGATCAATAACATTTTTTTTGATAAGGTCATGGGTGAACTTAACTTTTTTCATCAAAGTGATAAGAAGGGCGCTTGATCCCCAAATCATAGAATGGATAGTGCCAACTATCGCAGAAAGAATAGAGATATTAATGGCGGTAATAAGCCATGGATGATTGGGTAAGATTGCACGTAAAATGTCAGTCACTTTGGTTGAGGGTCCGGTAAATACAGAGCTTGGCGTTGACACAATAATAGACGCGATAAACAACGTATAAATAATACCAACCGCAATAATAGAATAGGTCAATGCTTTGGGCACATTGCGCTCAGGATTTTTTACTATTGCAAAGAGCGATGCAGCTGATTCAAATCCAAAGAAGCCAAAAATAACAATACGCGTTGCTTTAAATACGTTGCCAATACCATATGGCATGAATGGAGTAAGATTATGTATATCTGCATGGAAGAAGCATATTATAGTGGTTACCAAGAGTGGCAACACGGTGCAAACAATTAATATATGTTGTCCTAACTCAGACAAAGCCATGCCGCACATATTAAGTATGACGAGCGCCCACAATGCGATAAGACCGAGTATGGTTGGTGATATGGAAGGGAAAAAGTCTGCCAAAAATAATCCTGCTACGCGAGAGAGTAATCCCATGGCCACAAGCAGTCCGGCAAAATAAGCAGTACTTGCAACAAGCCCCGCGATATGGCCACCCCATTGTTTAGCATAAGTGTAAAAGGAACCTTCTTGCGGAAACAGATAGGCAAGGCGTGCCAATGATTGCGCCATAAACCAGACGGCAATCACTACAAAAATATAGGCAATAATGCCGGCAGGGCCAACATTTGATGCCATAGCAGCAGGAGCAGTAAATATGCCGGCACCAATCATCGCATTCATGCCAATGATAGTTGCCGTTGCAACACCTATTTTATGTTTCTCAGCAAGATTTGCCATAGATAATTCCTTTTGGTTACCTTTACTTTATATGTAGAGATGGAATACTAATATTAACTAAACTATATTACCTACTATTGCTTATTTAACAAGTGACAAAAACAGCTATGAACTATTGTCTTTATTATCAGGCACACGTAGTGCCGGTGCATTGTTGGTTCCTGACCGCAACATTGCGCAGCCATGAGCATATATCATTCGATAGAACTATGGACGTCGAAAACAGCATTTTCGAATTTTTTGTGCCTGAGGCAACAGAAAAATATTTTCTTGATGTTATGCGCTACTATCAAGAATATGGCATGGTAAAAGATTTACAAAAATTGCCTAATCGCTTGAAAGACTCCCCTTTGTGAGTGAGTCTTTCAATATTTTTAACTTTTAATCATCAATTTTTGATCTTCAATGCTTCTTGTGTAGGATTTTTTCTGGTTATTACTCATATGCTCATACAATCCTAAAGCAACGGGAGTCATTGCGACTGCGGCTACACCGGGCAAGCCTGCTATAAGGTAAGATGCTCCCGCTCCTCCGGCAAGAAATCCTATTTCTGCCCCGGCCAATGCCCAAGAATCGGAATTTTCTGAAAAAGGATTTGTTTTAAATGGATCTTCAGCAGTGAGTATCTCGCATCCCGCGCACACTCCAATCCCTAATATCATTCCGGAAGCCCAGCCGACAGTAGCACCAGCCATTCCAAGTGGAATACTTGCTACAATGCGAGCAGATTTTAATACAGTTTGCCCTCCATCTTTTTTGACTTGTGTAAGTTTTGGATTTAGTTGACGTACCATTTGGCAGTTGCCTATGCGATGTAACATTGCCATGGTATTAAGTGTGCAAAGAAGAGCAAGAGCTATTGTTACCTGTTTTATATTCATATTACAATCCTTATAATGAAATATTAATTAGTAACTAAATTAGTTAGATTGCATACTATCGCTTATTTTAACAAGTGACAAAATATTATTGACAATAAAAGCTCATGTTTCTGATGCTGAACATGATCTTTTTAATCTTTAATCAAAGGAGTAATTCTGTGAAAAAATCTCTAATTCTTACGAGTTTCGCGGTATTAGGAATGCAACTACATGCCAAATCCCCCGCAGATGAATTTATGCTTTTCAACACTATGGAATCATCACATAAATCTGACTGGTTTGATCATATGAAAAAAGTTCATAATGCTAAATATGATTTGCTAAAAGCGCAGCATAAAGAGTGGACTTCTTATATCAATAAAAGTTTGAGTGATTGGCAAAATAATGCTGATTGTTCTCAGCCAGGTAAAGATAAAATATTTACTGAAGAATTACGTAAAGCTATAAAACTGCACAAAAAGCAAAATGATCAATTTAAAAAGCTCTGCAAAGATCTTCATGATGATGCAATTAAAATTCAAAAACATCATGAAAAAGAACTTAATGAATTTATAAAAAAATATATGCCTAGTGAGCAAGCTCCTGCACAAGAAGCTATGACTAAGATGTCACCAGAAAAAAGTGAAATGATGGGAATGGTAAATACCTTGTCGCCGGAAGACTTTTCAGAAGAACAAATTATGACTGCATTAGAAGAAAGGGCTTCTAAGCTGCCGCCAGCAGAAAAAGAAAAATTTCTTGCAGATTTTTGGGCTGAAGTTGAAAAAGAAAAAAAGAAGCTAGAAGCCGAACAAAAAAAATAACCATCCTTATGTCATCCTGAATTTATTTCAGGATCCACTGTTTATAACAATGCAGAAAAAAGAATAATTCATCACAAATGGATACTGAAACAAGTTCGGTATGACAACCGTAGGCGATGGTCTCCGTTCATTTTTATATTTCGTTATAGCTTTAAAGTTGATTAGATAAAATTGATTTATGACTAAACAAATAGAGCGTCACTTTGATTCAAGTGACGCTCTTGTATTTATATTACTGAAACACAAACAATTACTGCGCAATAACTTTTTCAATACGTTTGATTGCTTCTTTTGTGCCAATCATATCAATCAATTCATGCACAGCCGGTCCATGTGCTTTGCCGGTTAAGCATAAACGAATAAACCAGAACAGATACTTGGTTTGAATATTCTGTTTTTGCGCATCTTGTTTCATTTTATCAACGAATTGAGCAGAAGATTCGCTTGCGATAAGTGCAACATTGTTGCGTGCAATTTCTTTGAGTGACGTTATAAATTCTGCAGGAATAACTTCTTGCAGTTGTGCATTATCTATTTCCGGCGCCATGAAGTAAAATTGCAATACATCAGCAGCGTCAGCAAGCATGGTCAAATCAGTGCGCAATGCTTTGAGCAATGATGCAATATTTTGTTCATTCAATGGTTGATTTGGATAACGTGTTTGCAAAAATGGCAAGCAGCGCTTGGTCAAATCTTCTAGTTCTAATTTTTCTATCCATTTATGGTTGAGCCAGCGTAATTTTTCTATATCGTAACGTACTTGGCCGGTTGCATTGAGAGAATCAAAGTTCATAGCCTTAACTAGTTCATCAAGCGGCATAATTTCATGTTCAAAAGAGCCACCGCCAATAATAGCCAAATAGTTGCAAATCGCTTCAGACAGGTAACCGGCGTTGCGCAAATCATTCAAAGAAAAGCCAAAGTCACGCTTTGAAAGTTTTTGTCCTGATGCGTTGCAGATAATGGGCAAGTGCCAGAACATAGGAAGTGGTACATTAAATGTTTGGTACAATGCTGCCTGCATTGCAGTATTAGTTAAATGGTCCTCGCCACGAATTACGTGTGATATTATCATCACCACATCATCAACAAAGTTAGCAAACATAAAGGTAAAGCTACCATCTTGGCGAGTGAGCGCAAAGTCAGAAAAATTTTTCATATCAAAAGTGATGGTACCACGAGCCATATCATGAATTTGTATTGTGCCTTCAGGCAGTTGAAAGCGCCAAATAAATGGCTTGTGTGCATCAAGATTTTCTTGGATTTGTTCTTTGCTTAAATGCAGACAGGTGCGATCATAGCGCGGTGGTTGTTTTAGCGCAATTTGACGTTGTCTTTTTTTGTCCAATTCTTCTGCAGTGCAAAAACAGCGATAGACCAAATCGCGATGTTGTAATACTATGAGTTTTTCTTGATATATAGAGGTACGTTGTGATTGGAAGTAGGGCTCATAATGGCCGCCTTTGATAGGGCCTTCATCATAATCAAGCTTGAGCCACAAAATATCATCCAAAATACCGGTGACATACGCATCAACATTACGTTGTTGGTCCGTATCCTCAATTCTGAGAATGAAGGTGCCATGTTTCTGTTTTGCAAAAAGGTAGTTCATTACAACAGCCCGGACATTGCCCAAGTGCATCATGCCGGTAGGTGAGGGTGCAAAACGTACGCGAATAGGTAATGGTGAAGTCATGCAAATCCTGCGGAGTGAGGGGGGGAATAATTTTTTCTTTATATTATAGCAGCTCTAGTGGATGATGTGTAGTCCTCTTGTGGGGGTGGTTTACACATCTCTTTGACACCCGAATGCATCTTTTGCTATTTTCTTACCGATTTATCACAATTTCACTTAAAAAAGGGGTGAGTATATATGAAGAAGTGTCTTAAGATTGTTTTGGGTATGGATATGCCTGAAGGTTTTCTCCATTCATCAGTTCAAAAGCATGCGCGTAGTTTTGAGATAGAAGGAACTGCGCAGATCGTTCAACCAGACAAACAAGTGCGCATTATTGCCTGCGGCAAAAAAGATAAAGTTGATGATTTTATTGATACCTTGCACAAAGATTTTGCCAAAGCAAAAATTACTAATTTTGAAATTGAGCCATTTTTAAAAGATCGCGATTATCGTGGAATCTTCAGAATTATAGAATAGGCGACCTGTCCGTCGTAGCTAGCCAAGCCTGAAGGCCTGGATTAGCGAAGTCGGAAGGCGGGCGCTAGCCTGACGTAGCTTGCCCGTCGTCGCTCTTCGAGCTTTTTCGGGCTCTTGTTGAGGAGCCTGACGAAGCTGCAAGCAAAGACGCGGCTAAGCAGCGCGGAGCGCCGCATGGATAAGCGTAGACAGGGGGAAAGAGGCGACGATCACATAAGCGATTATCGCCTCTGGGTGGTTAATTTTTGAAATAAATAATTTATCGTATATTTTTTATATGTTCTTCGATGTCTGACTTGAGCTTATTAAGTCCTGAGAACCCTGAATGTGTTTTTCCTTGTAAGCTTCCATTTTTAAAATAGGCAAAGGTAGGTAAGCCTTGTACGCCATATTTGTCTGCTAGGTGTTCAAAATCATCGGTATTGACTGCCAAAAAGTGTACCTGAGGAAGTTGTTGCGATATTTCTTCAAAAGGCTTTGTAGCCGCTTGGCAGTGAGGGCACGATGGTCGGTAAAACTTTACTACAGAAACGCCTTGTGCAATGGCGGTGCGAAATTGAGATTCGGAATTAACTTCTTCCACGCGTGCTGAAACGGATACGAATGTGATCAGTGTTAAAGCTACGATATAGTTTTTCATGATTTTTCCCCTTATTTCAAATGATTTTTTATTTTATGCTTGCAAGATTAGCTTCTATCTTGCTTTTTAATCCATCAGTCATACCGCTATGCTTTTTGCCCAAATCTCTGCCATCTTTAAAATAAACAAAGGTTGGAAATCCCGGTACGCCATATTTTTCTTTTAATTGCTGATAATCATTGGCATCAACTGATATAAAATGAATGTTTGAATGTTCTTTGGAAAGTTGTTCAAAGGTATGAAGCGCGCCTTTGCAACTTGGGCATCCCGGGGCATAGAATTTTACCACAGAAACACCATGTGCAATGGCATCATAAAACTCTTTTTCAGAGTTAATTTCTTGTACTTTGGCCGCGATAGGTGCGAATGCCAAGAGCGCGAACATTATCATATACTTTTTCATGAAAAATCCCCTTTTTTCTTGTAAACTATTTATAGTATTAAAGTAACTCATTGTAATAACAATTATCAATGATTTATTTCAAATTGAAACAATGAAATAAGATGAAGCCTATATTTTTAATTAAAGTAAGGAGGTTTTTATGGCATTTAAACATTATTATATGATTGTTCTGCTTGCCTTTTTCTTATCTTTAGCCAAAGCTGGTGATCTACCAAAAAACATGTGTGATAAGCCGGTATCTTTGTCAGAAAAAATCATTGAAGCTCTTATCTATCCCCTAGTAAAATTAAAACAGATTCAGCATTATTTTAAACTGAAGGCTATTGCCAATTATGCGCCGCCTCGCCTGGCAAAAAAATTAAAAAAAGTGATGGAACTTAATTATGATGAGGAATATCGTAAAAAATATGCAGCTGAACGCCTCCTGGTCAGAGAGCGAGTTGCTCAAAGAATGGCAGAACAAATAGATAGAGCTGAGCAAGAGTTAAATGCACAAGCGCAATTAGGCGCAGCGAGCCAAGAGCATTATTTAAAAGTGCGCAAAATTGTCGGAACTAGAATAGCATCGGAATCTTATCAGGGTATTTTGTTTACTGATAAAGATGATGCATTGTTCAAGCCAGAAGAGGAATCTCTTACTCGAGTGCAGGCACGGATCGTAACTGCGCTTAAAAAATGTATGCCATTATTTGATATAGAATGGATGGTTGTTGATACTGCTCCCTATGATAAACATTCTTTAGCAATGTCGTGCTATACGGAAGAGCTACCTTCATTGTTATATAACGAAAAAAAAATTGCGAGCTATTATTCAGATGATGAACTTGATGCCAGTATGGCACATGAATGTGCACATGCTAAATTCAGGCATTATTTGAGAAATCATTGCGATATACCTGAATATAATAACTGTCCGAAAGAATATCATACTTTTAGGTACCACAAAGAAAAGCAGGCGAATACTTATGCGGCATTAACATTTCCGGAAAAAGAAGAAGCTTATAATTGGCGAATGCTAGGCATAGCCCTAAAGATAGGGCCTAAGGCTAATTATTTCGAAGACAATGATCCGATAAAAGGGAAGGCAAGTGATGATGAACACCCATCATGGCTACATGCCTATATTCATGCATTCAAAATAAGAAATCTATTTGAAGCAGAAGAGCGCTGGTTTGGAACAGAAGAAGCGAATGAGCGCTATGGCACTGTCTATTATGAGCGCGCATGGCAAAAGTGGGCTGGAGCACCAATTACGGAAACTGCTTAACGCCTGTTTTTGCCCAATCATGCAAGAATTTTTCTACGCCTTGATTAGTTAGTAGATGATTCAATGTTTTTTCAAGAACTTCCGGCGCTATGGTCGCAATATCGGCACCTGAAGCAATCGCAGCATGCAAATGAAGAGCAGAGCGTAAAGAGGCAGCCAAAATCTGAGTTTTATAACCATACTCGTCTACCATTGCTCTAATTTCATATAAAATATCGGCACCTTGTACATCAATATCATCCCAACGACCAATAAATGGAGAGATATAACGCACACCGAGTTTGCACATCATTGTCGCTTGAATAAGAGTGAACACGAGTGTCACATTTATGGCAATTTTTTCTTCCACTAATTTTTTTATAACGGCATAATAGCGCAATTGGCAGGGAATTTTTACCGTAATGTTTTTTGCCAATCCAGCAATCTCTTTTGCTTGCGCATATACTTTGTCCGGCTCTTGCTCCGTCACTTCAACACTAATGTCACCTTGTGGAAACGCAGAGCAGATCTCCAGAATCTGTTTTTTGGGCTCACTACCTTCTTTACTTAATGTAGTTGGATTAGTGGTTACACCATCGATTATGCCGGTTGGTAGCCATTTTACGATGTCATTTTTATTTGATGTATCAAGAAAAATTTTCATTGCAAATTCCTCTTTTAGAGCATCTCTTTTTCAAGATCTTAACAAATGAGAATTGCAGTTGCTATAGTTTTGAAAGAAGAAAAAATAGATAAGTAAGGAACGAGTATGAAACGATCATTTTTTATTTCATTATTTATAGGGGCACAGTTTGCACTGATTACCTTGCAGGTATACAAACATAGCAAACATACACAAATGCTGTATGACAAACAAAAGAATGAGGCGCATAAAATTAATCTTCTTGCAAAAAAACAACAACTTACGCAAGAACTGTATGCATGCAAAGATCGGACAACAATAAAGCAGTATGCAGCAAAAAATTTACATATGGAGGCAGTACGGTTAAGTCAGATAAAAAAAATCTCTAAGGTGGGTCAAACAATTGATGAACAAAGCGTCTAGTTTTAGGATAGCACTCGTTTTTTTTATATTTTGTTTTTTATATTTTGCGATCCTTCTTAATCTTTTTTTTATTCAGATTATTCACCAACAGTTTTATCTGAATATCGGCAAATCGCAATATGCGGCAACATGTGCAATAGAACAGCCGCGCGCAGTGATTCTCGACAGATCAGGACAATTTTTAACATTGAATAAAGAGAGTATTGCGGCATTCATTTTGCCGCGCCATATTGAAGATCGCCAAAAGCTCATTTCTTTTTTGCGCGACTATTTTCTTGCTGCATTAGAACGATTACATGAGCATGAGAACGCACATTTTTTGTATGTTAAGCGGCGCTTGAATCAGCAAGAGATTGATCTTATCGTTTCTAGCGGTATTGCGGATATTAAGTTTTTACGTGAGCCAAGTAGATACTATCCATTATCATGCGCAGGAGCACTCGTTGGGGTAACGGATATTGATAACAAGGGATTATTTGGTATCGAATTATTTTTTAATAAGCAACTTGCCGGCCAGCCATCAGTCGCTTTCTTAGAAAAAGATGCGCGCTCGGGCCATTTTTATTTTGAACGACAGACAAAAGATGAGGGATGCTTTGCGGAGCAAATACAATTAACAATTGATAGTGATTTACAATTTTTCGCACAGGAAGAGCTACAAGAAACGGTGCAAAAATACGACGCAAAAGAGGGAATGGTTATCATCATGGAGCCGCACACCGGTGATATTTTGGCAATGGTACAAACACCATGCTTTGATCCTAATAATAATGCCGAATTTTCTCTTGAGTATACTAAAAATAAAGTAATAGCCGATGCGTATGAATTAGGGTCTGTATTCAAAGTTTTTGCTGCTTTGGCAGCGCTTGAAGAAGGAGTTGTTGAGGCAGATGAATTGATTGATTGTACTAATAAAGAAACCGCATATGTACAGGGCCGCAAAATAAATACGGTAAAAAGCTCGGTACGCGGCGTTATTCCATTTACCCAGGTGATTGCAGTGTCTAATAATATTGGTATTGCATTGGTAGCACAAAGATTGGGTCCTATCTTGTATAACCATTATATACGTCTTGGTTTCGGTCAAAAAACGGGCGTGGCTTTACCAGGAGAAGCAAAAGGCTTTGTTAATGAACCCTCTTCTTGGTCAAAACAATCGATTTTTTCACTCTCCTATGGATATGAAATTTCTGCAACGTTGTTACAGTTGGCTCGTGCTTTTTCTATTATTGCCAATGATGGTTGTGATGTGGTGCCTCATATTATTCTTAATGAAGCTGTTGCGCCGTGTAAGCGTCTATACAAACATGAAACTATAGAAATAATACGATCAATTTTGGAAGAAACTACGGTACGCGGCACCGCAAAAAAGGCTGCGATTAAAGGTTATTGCATAATGAGCAAAACAGGAACGGCAAATATGTTGCGCAATGGCCAGTATGACCCGACCAAAAATATGTATACGTGTGCCGGTATTATTGAAAAAGATTCTTATCAGCGCGTGATAGTAACCTGTGTTAAAGAAGCAGCAAAACCAAATTTATATGCATCAACCGTGGCAGCACCTCTGTTGGAGCGCATTGCACGACGAATGCTTATTCATGATAAAATTTTGTAAACCAAAGACATCTATTTTTTTTTGATAGGAAGAATATCCATTTCAAATCCGATGGCATTTAGCACGGGTAGTAATGAAGATAGTCGCGGATTACCTTTTTTAGAAAGCATGCGATATAGATTTTGTTTGTTAAGATTTGTTTCTGTTGCTAAATCAGCAATGCTTTCACCTCTTGCATTTAATACATCGCGTAATGCCAGTAAAAAGACTCGCTCATCTTCATCAGCAAGAGCTGCTGTTAAATATGCGGCGGCTTCTTTAGGGTCTTGTAGATGTTCAAACAGGAATTCATCGAAAGATCTGTGTGTTCTTTTTTTTCTTATCATTTTTAATCCTTATAACTAAGCCAATATTGTTCAGCCTTAGCAATATCACGTGTTTGACTTCCTTTATCGCCACCTAATAATAAAATAATTATGGAATTGCCTTTCTTGCCAAAATATATTCTATATCCTGGTCCAAAGTCTATGCGTAATTCCCATATGCCGGTAGCATTTTTTAATTGTTTGCAATCACCAAAGTTTCCTAAAGCGACTCGTCGTAGTCGAGTAAGTACGATTGATCGTGCTTTGGTATCCAAGTCTTTTAACCATAAGGTAAAAGGCTCTTTTTTTGTATGTGTTGTATAAATAATAGTTTTTATCAGGCTCTTGTTAACATGGTAGCTTATAAGCTACCATGTTTGCAATGGTTTTATTTTTTATAATTCAAGGCCTTAATTTATAGACATGATTAAGAGGATCGTGCCAATCTCAAAATAATATCGAATAAACAGTCATTTAATGCATGGGAGTCATATTATGCAATTGTTCAGGCGTCTTTTTGCGATGGTTATTCTATTTTTGGATCTCACCAAGGTGGCATGGCAAATTATTTTTGGTGCATGGAAGATAGAAAAAGTGCGTAAACCAATAGTAACTATTTTTGGTGGTGCGCATTTAGAAGAAGGTTCTCCCTATCTTGACCTCGTACAACAGGTTACCATTCGTTTGATACAGAACAATGTGTCGGTAATTACCGGTGGTGGCAGGGGAGTAATGAAAGCGGCGAGTTGTGTTGTCCCTCCTCCGGAGACAAAGGCTACTATTATTGGCATTGGCGTGCGTAGTTTGCGAGAAGAGCGGAATGAATGTATAAAAAATTTTTGGGTTCTTGATTATTTATTTGCCCGCAAGTGGCTCATGGTGCGCTATTCGTCGGGTTTTATAGCATTCCCCGGTGGCTTTGGGACGCTCGATGAAATCACCGAAGTTTTTACCCTAATATTCACAAAAGAAATTCCACGCGTTCCCATTGTATTGGTTGGCGTGGAATATTGGAAAGATTTTATGACATGGATCAAGAATGATGCAGTGCGGGCAAAGCTTATTGAGCCATCACAAATAGAGCTTTTTATTGTAACTGATGATATTGAAAAAATTCTTACTCACGTGATGAAATCTTGCTCCCAACAAGATACCCCAAAGCGGATGATATGAGTGCGAATAATTCCTTGGGAATATATATCGGCAAGATGCGTCCGATGGTAAATCCTAGTAAGCCACCAATGATTGACCCCCATGCGCTATTGGCATTGAGCTTGTCATAATAGTAGCTGATTACGAGTGGGATTAATAAGCAGACGACCGAAATTTCATAACTGCCGATAATGAGATCG
>JAKAUA010000014.1 GCA_021827875.1 bacterium
TCCATGTAACACGAATTTTTTGTGCAGTTTATATTGCTGCATATTTAAAAAGGCCTCCCTAAAATTGGTTTGTTTTGGAGGCCTTTTATTTTACCATTTTTTTCTCAAATGTGTTTGAACCTGGTCACGCTACGATACAACAAAATTCAGAGAGAAATGTTACTTCTGATCAATGGGACAATAGATTGCTGATCTACCGCCGATTGTTTTTCGCTTGAGCAGATGCTCTTTATTATGAGGACAACGCATATCGCGCGATGTCTTAATATGATAGAGTAGCCATGATGGTGGTAATTTTTCCGCATTGCCAATACTACCGCCAAAGCTAATTGCTTTGCGTAATATCGCACGCATCTCTGTGTATATTCTTTTTATCTCTGCGGGCGTTAGTGTGCCGCATTTGCGCGCAGGATCTATCTTTGCTTGATAGAGAATTTCATTAGAATATTCATTACCGATACCGGCGATTAATGATTGATCCATTAACACTGTTTTAATAACACGGCTCTTTTTCTTATCCAGTAATGCTGAAAAATCTTTTGCTGAGATAGTGAGCGCATCAACGCCCATCTTTTTTAATGTTTTAATTTCATTAGGATCATGCACAACGTACACTTTTGCAAATTTTCTTTTATCAAGTAACAGCAGCGCATAACCGGATGGCAATGCAAAAATAATTTGTCCAAATCTTTTATCTGTATCATCAAAATCTGATTGTTTTTTATATTCGAGCCAGCCGGTCATGCCAAAATGCATAACAACAAAGCACTCGCTACCCGCGAGTGTTGCGATAAGGAATTTACCCTTCCTGACAACTTTAGAAAATGACTTACCAATCAAAAGATCAGAAAATTTCTTTGGTGTTATTTTTTTTAATAATAAAGGAGCATTACACGTAATATCAGTAATTTTTTTCTTAAGTGCGTGGGAAAAAATATGCTTAAAATGTTCTACCTCAGGCAATTCTGGCATAGTGCACTCCTTTTATTCTTTATTAAATAATTTTCTTAATTCTATTTTTGCTTGTTCTAAGCGCTGCTTATCTTCTTCTTTTAAATGCACTCCGGCACGATTGATATAATAATTGAGCATAGACATCGCTGACTGGAATTTTGTGCCTTTAGTACGGGAGCTTGCATATACCGCCTCTTTTAATTCCTGTGCAATCTTTTTGGATGAGTGAGTAAAAATACCTTCAGGCAAATCCATGGCATTGGATGTCTCCTGTACATGTGCAACCCATTTTTTATTTTTTTTAGAAGTTACCATAAACACCCGCCCCTCTAAAAAACAAGATTCATATCCTATTTTTGATAGTAGTATTATACTTTCACGAGATACAATATTTGTGTGGTATACAAAGGAGAAATAGTATGAAAATGATGTGGCACACACTATTAGTGGGCATAGCGACATTCACACAAACAGTTCAAGGAACTGAAATGGCACAGAAAGCAGCACGCGTGTGGACATATAGTGGACAGGAAGCACGTGATTATTTTGAAGATATTGCGCGGATGCGCATAACTATGTTCAGAGAATTTCCGTATCTGTACAATGGCTCATTTGAATATGAAAAAGAATATCTTGAAGCCTACTTTAAATCTCTCAACGCAAAAATTTTACTCGTTTTTGATACTAATAATGAAATAGTAGGCTTTTCTAACTCTATTCCTTTAGCAGAAGAATTGGATGAAATCAAAGCACCATTCAAAGAGCATGGTCTTGATCTTAATCATTACTTATATATTGGCGAAGTAATGCTTAAAGAAGAGTATCGCGGTAAAGGCTTTGCGCGACAATTTTTTACTTATCATGAAAATAATGCGCGCACGAATGGATACGATTACACGGTATTTATGACTGTTGACCGCACTGAAGATGATCTAGACAAACCGAAAGATTACGTCTCGCCCGATGCTATCTGGAACCATTTTGGATATACCAAAGATAAAAACTTATCTATCACCATGGACTGGCCATCAGTCGATCAAAGCAGAGATAGCAAAAATACCCTCTCTATCTGGTGGAAGCGAGTTAAGTAATACAGTTCACATTTGCCATAGAAAAGAAAAAGAGCCTCAATCTTGAGGCTCTTTTTTAATTATCATACCTTCGATTGCTTTAACCTATCTCAGCCAAGTTTATTTTGCCGGCTAAAAAATGGAAATGGAGGTGAAATACCTTTTGCCCTGCATCAGCACCGGAATTTACGCCTAGACGAAATGCTTGGGATCCGTTTAAATCTTTTGATAGTTGTTTTGCCATCAATATCATCTCACCGGCAAGCGTCGCGTCATTCTCGTGCAATGATTGAATATCCTGCACATGCTTTTTGGGAATAATTAAATAATGGATGGTAGCTTTGGGGAAAATATCTTTGATAACAATAATGTTATCATTTTCTGCAATAATGGTTGCAGGAATGGAGCGGGCAATGATTTTACAAAAGATGCAATTTGTGTCGTTCATGAGCTTATTCTTTTCATAACAAAATTTTTTAATATTTCATTATATATAACATCAAAATAATATGATGCAAATGTGATAGTTATCTATAACGCTTACCATTCTCACGAGCATTATTAAATACGGCAATAACAGTGCGTCGTACTCTAGAAGCTTCTCGTGCTTGTTCTTCATTTGTC
>JAKAUA010000003.1 GCA_021827875.1 bacterium
GGACCAAAACTAAAGAAGCGTTTCTCGGCTTTTGCCAATTCGCTTCTTCAATTCATAATTTTAAGCTTGTGGGAATTTTCGGATAAGCTCTTAATTAAATCCATAAATTTGACAGTTTGTTGGAGCCTATGTAGTTCTTCTGGTTTTGAGATTCTTTCAATTGGCTCGAATGCGCTCAATGATGTAGTGCCAAGCAATATAATTACTATCAAAATTATATTTTTCATATGATCCTCATCTTACAATGCAAATATTTGTGCTACTATACCTGTAGAAATGATGTTTTGCAATTAAAATTGATTATCATTGCAGTATGCTGCAGTGGGGCGAGCTTGTAAGTGACGCTTGATCGATTCTTTTATGATTTTGTCCCGTTCTCTGCGGTACTCTTGTGCATAATTATGCGGCTTATATTCACTGAGCACGGTTTCGGTTAAAGAATCGAGTGTTTCGACAGGAATAAAAGGTACAATAATAGGATCTTTATCTTTGTCATTGCATGCTATAGACATCAGCTCTTGATCGGGTGCCAAAGTTACCACCAACGGTTGCTCAGGAGAATGGATTAATGTCTGATTTTGTACTTGCTTAATTATATAAGGGACAAATGCAACGGTTGGCAGCGGATAAAATGGATTGCGCTTGCGGTAATAATTTGGCGTCCAGCCAAAGAACCATAATTCGATATGGCCGGGAGATAGCGGCCGTTGATACATAAAGCTATGCTCACGAGGAGCAACAGGATGATCATCAGAAACTCTTTTTGCTACCCGAATCTGAATTTGTGTAAGAGAATCGGGTAAATCAAAGCCTTCATCATTTTTAAAATAACGATGCGATGAATAAGGAGAAAAAACATCACGATCCTGGACTTTATCGCCAAAAGAAAAGAGTACATATACTTGTTTAAAGAGAGGACTGGTGACCATATAATCGGTGGGTGGTTGCAGCGGCGTGCCTATAGTAACAAGCTCATCAACCTGCCAATCAGAGGTATCAACATTGCATGCCATATTTAAGCTTACATTGCCACCATGGCTGTACCCAATAACGCGAATTTTGGGGACAATCCCTTTTTGTTTATAACATTCTATTTCTTCTGATAGTTCATTATACAATTGTGCCCCGGCCTGTATTCGTGCTGATTCACTAATGAGCCCCGACCAGCCAAAGGTATAATAATAGTTGTGTGATTGTTGATAATCTAAGGCATCCAATACATAGGCGAGTGCTCCTGCAGCATAGCCGCGGCGCTGATATGGTTCGTCAATTCTATGAAGACCCAAATCTTGAATGGTCTGATTTTCAAATAAAAAAGGAGCAGAGCGACTATCTTCTATCACTTGACCGTAGAGTGTTTGATCCGCCTTATCGGCCTTGAGGGAGGGAATATTTTCGATTAAAAATCGAGGATGTAATACGATAGTTCCGTGCACAAATACCGTCAGCCATACGTCACGAGGTGCCGATGCTACAGAAGCATCAGCTTCGATATGAGAGCCAAGCCATTGGCGTACATCATTTTTTTTTTGATGGAGCAAGCACAGACTTGCCACGATAATAATGAGATATCTGAGTGTAATAGTATGCTTCATTTTTCACCTTGCCTGCTTTTATTTTAGTATACGAGCAAGTGGGAATGATTTTCAATTACTTAGTAAAAATTATAGTGAATTGCTCGTTAAAAACTCAAATGCTATTTGGCTCCATGTCTCCATCTGATCATAATAGTTTTTCATATCCTCCACAGAGAGCAAAGTGCCGCTTTTAAGCTCAGATTTTACCGCTATTTTGTCCGAATTGCCTTGAATCAGTAGTAATAGACCAAGATGCACTTTGCCTACTTCTGTTGAGTCGTCATTAATAATGCCTATTGGTTTTATAGTAAAATCTTCTGAATAGGCAACTTCTTCATGAAATTCACGTTTTGCCCAATCAAAAACTGAAGTTGCATTAAGCATATCTTCGCGTCGCATGTGGCCACCAATGCCAAGGGTATATTTATTTTTTAAGCGTTGTTCAGAGGCAGATGCTTTGCGCTGCATCATAAAGTAAGAATCATCGTAGTTAAAAATAATATAGGGGATAATCTGTTTGTAGCGCTGATCTTGCTCCATCAAAGAGCGCGGCAAAAATTCTTGGTGTTTGGTAACAAGATCCAGGTAGTTTTGCATATCGGCAGTATGCAATCCTTGCCATGTATGTCTTGCTAACAAAATATCTGTTTTAACCACTAAAATTTCTTCATCATGAGTTGTGATAGGTATTTGTTTGTTTGTATTGGTTTGGGTATTATTCATTACTATAACTTTCAGGGTATGGCATTATATTTCTAAAATCAGTTTCTAATTCATTAAAAAGATTTGCGAGTATTGTGCTTGCATGGCTGATATTTAATAATTGCTTCGCAAGATTAATTTTATCTTGCTTAGAAGAAATTGAGGTAGCATTGCACATTTCATGTTGTATATCAAGTGCGCTGCTTTGTGCTTGATAATATTGAAATCTTTTATGTAATAATGTCATAGCTTGGCCATATTCTGGTGACGGTAAAAAGATAGGAGTAGTAAAATGATTGGATAAACAGACGTCTGTAAATTGCTTTTCAAGCGGGATTAGTTCTACGCGATACCACTCAAT
>JAKAUA010000071.1 GCA_021827875.1 bacterium
AATATTCCCGTTTCAGATGAATTAGAAGAATTACATCAAAAACTTATACTTTCAGAACCTATAGACCAACTCACATTACATAATACATTACAAGAAACTGCTACACTGCTAGAGCCTCTCTGCAATGAATCCGAACAAGCGAATGCGCTTTATCAAAATATTCAAGAGCAACAGACTATTTTAAATGCAAAACAAACGCGAGCAGCGCTCGCCAGTGCGCAAGTGTTTGATAAATTAACGGTATACAATCAACTTACTACCTATGGTCCGGTAAGTATTAATTCCATCAATAACAATCCGGCCCTCTCTGTAAATGGACAAGCAGCTATTGATGATCTCTCTGTTGGCACTTCGCACATAGGAAATCTCAACTTAAGCAATGTATATGGCGTTACACCGTCAAGCCCAACACAATTCGTAATAATAAATCCTGATGGTACGCTCGGATCAACGCCGGGCAGTGGCAGTGGTGGCACAGTAACATCAGTTGCAGGTGGCAATGGCATTACTATAACCGGCAATCCAACAATCAATCCCACGGTAAACCTCACAGCACCGGTCTCAGTTGCTAATGGCGGCACCAATGCAACAGCCATGAATAACGCCAACGGTGTTGTGTATTATGATGGGACCAAATTATCTACGACAACATCCGGAACAGCCGGCCAAATATTAACTTCTACGGGAAGCGGTGCACCAACATTCCAAAATCCTGCAGCAAGTTCTATAGCCATCACCGGAGATACCGGCGGACCTTTGGCAGGAGATAATTTTATTTTTACGGGCGGCACAACCGGATTAACCTTTAATGGATCGGGAACAACTGAAACATTGAGTGGCACATTAAGCATAACCAGTGGTGGAACAAATGCGACGAGTTTTTCATCACCTTTTGGCATCGTCTATTACGATGGTACAAAGTTAGTAACCACAGGCGAGGGCCCAGCATCTTCTGTATTAACAACTAATGGTGCTGCCAGCTCCTTCATTTACTTCATTTACTTCTTCAAATGTGCCAAACACCCTTGTTTATCGTGATAGCAGTGGCAATTTTGAATCAAATGTTATTACCGGAAATATGATCAATGCAAACCCAGTATCGGGAAATGCGATAACAGTCAATGGAACTAAATTTATTGTTGATTATCAGGGAAATACAACCATTAATGGCAACTTTCTACTCAATAACGCGAGTAGCACATTGCAATTACCGGCAGGTTCAGCCGCAAATCCATCGCTCACCTTTACCGGAAACACGACGAGTGGCCTTGCAGCAACTGCTACTGCTTTATCTTTTATTACTAATAATACAGAACAAATGAAAATAACTACTGGAGGCACTATCACGATTGATTCTTTTACTACATCCGGCGTCGTGCATAATGATGCTTCAGGAAACTTGTCTACTTCCCTCATAGTCGATGCCGACATTTCAAGCTCCGCTGCAATAACTGATACAAAGCTTGCAACCATTTCAACCCCGGGAAAAGTCGCCAATTCCGCAACGACGGCTACCAATACTAATACACCAAGTACTATTGTCGCACGTGATAGCTCAGGCAATTTTTCTGCCAATGTTATTACGGCATCATTAATCGGTAATGTTACGGGAACCGCATCAGGCAATTTGCCGCTTTCTGGTGGCACTTTAACGGGCAACCTCACGTTGCCGGCAGGGAGTAGCGCAGTACCAAGTTTACAATTTACTGGTAGCACAAACACGGGAATTTCTGCGCCGGTTGCAAATACTCTGTCATTTGATGTAAATGGCACAGAGGCAATGAATATAAATTCATCGGGACAAATAACTATTGATGGCCTAAATAGCGCTGGTGTTGTGCATACAAATGCAAGTGGCCTTTTATCAACGTCGCTTATTGTTAACTCAGATATTACTACGGGAACAATAGCAAATAACAAGCTTGCCACTATTTCCAGCAGTGATATTCCCGGGGATATTGTGGTGCGTGATGGTTCGGGTAATTTTGCCACCAATATGATTACTCTTGATGGCACTACCACTAATGCTACTGATGCCGCAACCAAAGCGTATGTTGATTCTGTTGCCGGAACAGGAATTGTAATACATCCTCCTGCAGAAGTTGTAAGTACCTCACCAATAACAACACTTGAAGGTTCTCAAACAATCGACGGGGTAACCGTAGGCTCCGGAAATCGTGTATTGCTCACAGATCAAACAAGTCCCAATACTAACGGTCTCTGGGTTGCGACAAGCACGATAACCAGCCCATGGTTTAGACCAACTGATTTTGCCAATGGATCTCCGGCGGGTAATGCCTATGTACTTATTACTGAGGGTAATACTGAAGCGGGCTCAAGAGAGCTCTGTTCTACACCTACGGCAATAATTGGCTCTAGCCCAATATTTTTCCAACAATTTTCTTTGCCTAGTCAGGTAAATGGTGCAAATGTTGGCTCGGGTACAGGATTAGTGTTTCAAAATAAATCAGGGGTCACCCTTAACTTCAGATCTCTTGCCGACGGGCAATACATGAATATAACAACAAGCCCTACCGTTGTTACCATTGCTACCAATGCAACATCATTAGATATACCATCAACCCTTGTTGCACGTGATGCATCAGGCAATTTTGCAGCCGGAACTATTACCGCAACTACTATGAATGTTACCGGCAATGAAACAATTGGTGGAACATTAGGAGTTACCGGTATTACTACATTACATAATACACTTAATCTTACTTCCCAATCAGGGATTGACCTACATGATTTAAATACCGGTAATTATGTAGGTCTCAAGGCACCCGCAACGGTAAATTCAAACTATACCTTATTATTCCCGGCATCTTCCCCAACCGCTAGTCAAATATTGCAAGCAAACGCTGTAACGCCGACACAGCTTGAATGGGTTGCAACACCGGGGGCTACTAGTCCATCGACGAGTAGAACAATATATGTTACTACCTATGGCAATGATACAACGGGAGATGGTTCATTTACCTATCCTTATGCGAGCCTTGCGAAAGCAGTTACTGTAGCCAATGCTATTGCTACTGTTACAAATCCATTAATAATTTCAATAGCTCCCGGTACTTATATAGAAAATAATAGTGCCGGACCTATTACGCTGACTACAGGAGGCGTCACCATAGCCGGACAATCGGCAAGTGCCACTTTTATCGAACCAAGCAGCTTATCTAAAGACCTTCTTGCTATAAATCCCGGTAGTGGAGGATCAGAAATACGCGTTAATGAACTCACTTTTCAATGCGCAGGAGGGTCGACGGCAAGTGCTATTTCTCTTGCGGGAATTGGCACTAATGCCATTCTATCCCTTATTCAGATCTTCAATTTTAATACTGGTATATCTATGGGAGGCACCAATGGTGATTATCTACTCTTTAATGGCGCATTCGAAGGGAATAACACTGCCATAGCTATCGATAATGTAGGAGCCGTATGTAATAGTTGTGTTGTTGTTGGAAGTTCGTCCACTACTATTATACCGGCTAATACAGGTATATCAGTTACCGGTTCTGCGGCTAACATCATATTTTCAAACGGCCTCGTTTATAATTGTTCTACCGGTGCTCTAATAAGCAATAATGCAAATGTTAGCTTTGATCAATGTACTTTTAGAAATAATAATAATACTGTTATACAGAATAGTGCAGCGACAGCACAATTTTTGGCTTGTGATTTTTCAACCAACCCAACATCCGGAATAAACATTCAAGCCTCTGGCGCAGGAACAGCAACCGGTATTCTTGGATGTTATTTTAATGGACTTAATTTTTCAGGAAGTCCTCAGGGGACCGCTATTCAAGCAACTAGTCAAGCTAATGTGAATATTGCAGCTTCAGAAATAATTGATTATATAACAGGTATGCAAGCCGGAAGTCCGTCAGATACCTCATCAACCAGTATCTTTGTTTCAGCAAGCACAGAGGTGAACAACTTAACGCATGATATTATCCAAAATGGCTCATCAACACTGATATTCAATGGAACAGCAGATGGTAATAAAATAAGTATCAATGATCCTACCAATGTTGAATTAAATTATTTTAATCTAATAGATAACACACTCGCTATTGGTAAATTAGCTAATGTGTATACCCCTTTAATTGATATTGCAATTTCTCCTTCAAATAATCCTCGATTCGTCTACAATCCAGCAATTTATTCTACTCAGGGATTGGGATATCAAAATCCGCAATCAAGCCCATCATCATTCTTTGCTCTCTCAGGTTATAATACAAATTTCACTGCTATTACCACTGATCGCACGAAAGTGGCAGGCTTGCGACTAGTATCTGATACCAGCATGACCATTGGTAACGGTGCTACCGGCTTGCGTGGTTGGGATATAAACAAAAATGCTTCAACTGCACAGCTTTCTTTCAGTTATCAAAATAGCGATAGCGGTGATGGACAGTCAATTATTCCTCAATATACATTAATGCAATTGGACGGTGTGAATAATCAAGTGCAACTGCCAACTACTTCACTGTTATCTCCCACTGAAATTGTCTTTGGTGGCGATACTTATGTATACAGAAGTGCTGCTAACACACTTAAAACTTCCGGAAATTTCGTTGTTGATGGATCATTAACAGTGGCACCACTTCCTGCGCACAGTGTATTATTGGGAGAAGCTTCTAATCCTATTTCGAGTGCCGGGCCAGGTACAGCAGGCCAACTCTTAATGGCCGCAGGTGCTTCTGCTGATCCTAAATTTGTTACTCCAACAGCAGGAAATGGATTGACAGTAAGTAGTTCTCCTTCACAATTAAGTTACGGCATTAGCGCACCGGTAAGTGTTGCAAATGGTGGTACCGGTGCGACATCATTTACTACAAATGGCATTGTTGTATCAGGAGCAACATCAACTTCGGCATTAACATCAAAATCTCTTCTCAGTGGTCAGCTTTTAATTGGCAGCACCGGGGCTGCGCCAGTTGCTGCGGCGCTAACTGCAGGTAGCGGAATTACTATTACCCCTGGCGCTGGATCAATCACTATTGCAAGCTCGGCTAGTAGTGGCATTACCACACTTGCCGGAGATATAGGATCGGCAACCGGATCAACAGTTACTCTCAATGCTAATACTAATGCAGGTGCAACGGTTAAATTCTCTGGCTCTGGTTCTACCATGAATTTATTAGTTACTTCACCAACAACCTTAAATACTTTTATAGGTCTTAATGCCGGTAATACATCTGCCACAGGCACTCATGACACAGCCCTTGGTTATCAAGCATTAAATAGCATAACTACCGGTGGCAGTAATATTGCCGTTGGTTATCAAGCCGGATCAGGTATAACAACAGGCGCTAATAATATTCATATTGGAACGAGCATACCGGGTGTAAATGAATCAACTACCATTCGCATTGGAACAGAAGGAACTCAAACAGCTTGCTATATCGCAGGGATTAGAGGAGTAGCTATTGGAGGAGGAGGCCAAACTGTACAAGTTAATGGCTCTGGACAACTTGGTACCACTACTTCTTCTAAGCGCTATAAAGAAAACATCACTCCTTTAGCTTCTGTGACTGATCAACTAACACAATTGGAACCAGTCAAATTCACCTATAAAATTGATCATGGCAAATATCCACAATATGGTCTTATTGCAGAAGACGTTTATGATATTTATCCGGAATGGATCATTTATGATAAAGAAGGAGAAATTTATTCAGTTAATTATGCTTTCTTGCCTCCAGTTTTGCTCAAGGGCTGGCAAGAACAGCAAACAATAATAGAGAAACAGCAACAACAAATTGATGCCTTGTGCAAGCGCTGTCTCGTACTGGAAGAAAAACTTGCGTACACCGCTTAGAAATTAAAGGGAAAACTATGAAAGCAATTTGGAGCGGCTCACTCTCATTTGGCTTAGTAAATATCGCGGTAAATCTGTATTCTGCCATTGCTTCACATACTCCAGGATTTAAGCTGCTTTGTGCAAAATGCCATACACCAATAGTATATGAACGCTGGTGCAAGCATTGTAATAAGCAAGTGTCTTGGCATGATGTAGTCAAGGGTTTAAAACAATCGGATGGCAGCTATTTTATTCTTACGCAAGAAAGTTTGAAAAGTTTAAAACCAGAGAGATCAGATACTATTACTATCACGGAATTTGTTGCCACTGAGCAATTACAAACTATTTATTTTGACGCGCACTATTATTTGGGTCCCTCTAAAAAAAATGAAAAAGAATTTTTTCTTTTTCAAGAAGCTATTAACTCATCAGATAAAGTCGCTATCGGTGATTTTGTCATGCATGATAAAGAGCATGTATGCGCAATTGTTCCGTATAAAAATGGACTACTACTCAACACTTTGAATTATGCATATGAAATACGAGATATTGACACAATTGTCGAATTAGAAGAAAAACCAACACTCAATACTGAAGAATTAAAATTAGCAAAGCAGATTATAAACCAATTGTCTGTCAAAAAATTTGACCTTAAAAAATATAAAGATACTTTTGTAGAACGCTTAGAAAAAGCTATTAAAGAAAGTAAAAAAGTAAAACCAAAAACGGCAAAGCGCACTGTGAAGAAAAAAATTACTCCGCATGAAAAAACATTGCTCGCGACACTCAAAGCAAGCTTGCGCAAACCGGCCACCAAACACAAAGCACCGGCTGCTCACGCCAAATCACGTCACGCCAAGGCACGAAAAAGCGCATAGCAATTATGCACCAAAATTTCTTTTATAGTTATGGTAACTCGCGAGCGCATCTTGTAACTGTTGCATGCTAATCTCCGGCCATAGACAATCGGTAAAATACAACTCACTATATGCTGATTGATATAACAGGAAATTACTTAATCGCTTGAATCCACCGGTACGTATAACCAAATCCGGGTCAGGAAGCCCTCCAGTCCATAAATATTTTTCTAATGTCTCTTGCGTAATCTCATCTGCATTCAACTCTCCTGATACCACACGCTTGGCAATTTCTTGCGTGGCGGCCAACAATTCTTGCCGCGCACCATAACAGAACAGTACCTGTACGTACAGCGCGGTCCCTTGCGCCGTTGCTTGTTCTAATGTACGACAAGTAGCTAGTACTGATTCAGGAAATAATGATACATCCCCCATAAAGCGTATGCAAATGCCCTGTGCGAGAAAATCAGATAATTGTTTATCAGCTTCGTTGATTATATAAGAAAAAATATATTCTTTTTCAATCGCTGAACGTTTTAAATTTTCAAGAGAAAAAGCATATAAAGAAAGATACTTGATCTCGTTTTCTAGACAAAAACGTATTACCGTTTTAATTGCCTCTGCTCCCTGATTGTGACCATACCAGGGCATCATACCCTTTTTCTGTGCCCAACGCCGGTTGCCATCCATAATGCAGGCAAGATGTTTGATCATCAGTTATTCCGCTACGCCAGTCATAGCTTGTTTTTTAGTACTGATTACTTTTTGAACGCCACACACTGTATGGTATATCAAGGTCATGCCAAGGGCAAACACCATACGCTCAACAAAAGCTACGGGAATAAGAGCCAACCATGCCGAGCTGGTCATAGGTTGTGCCCAAATCCAAACTACCGAACCTACACCATGCGCAATAAAGGTGCTTGAAAGTGCACGGAAGAAGAATAGCTCTTTTTTAGCAAAATAAAGAGCAACGGGAATAAGCCAATAGAATGCGTAAGGAAAAGCAGCAGCACCAACAGGATGCACTATAAAGAGCGCCATACACAAGAGCGGGAGAGCTACATGCACTGCCCAATGACGCGACGCAAGAGCATAAGATGCAAATAGTCCCGGGATATGGTATGCTAAGAGTATGAAAGATATTGATCCATACATCATCAATCGTAGCGCAATACCTATGATAAAAAGAGCGCTACTGCCAAATAATCCACCCCAAACACCTATTAATGGCTGCACCATTGGTGTCAATGAGAAAAAAGCCATAACAGAACCTAAAATAAAACTTACTTTAAAAACAGAAGTAATTTTAACTAAACTGGTAAAAAGAAGAGTAACCAATGAATTACGTAGTGTTACTATTTTATTAAACATACAATGCCCTTATACTAACCAAACGGTAAATTATACTGCGAAACCGATAACTTATCGGCACATTCTTGTTTAGTGTAGCAGAGGAGAAAAAAGATGAAATACAAAGCAATCATTTTTGATATGGATGGCACCATTGTCGATACGGAACAAATTTGGCATTTAAGCACCAGAACGCTTATAAAAAAGCGCGGCATCCAGTTGCCGGAAGAACAGTTCTGCGAATTAGAATCAAAACTCAATGGCATGGCACTACCTCAAAGCTGCAAATTGATTAAAGAAACGGCAAACCTGAGCGAAACCATAGAAGAGCTCATAGTGGAAAACACCCGCCTTGCCTGCGATTTGTATTCACGTGAAACTATTAAATTTATTGATGGCTTTACTGAATTTTATCAACAAGTACGCGACCTTAACTTAAAAACAAGCATCGCGACCAATGCCAATGATGAAACATTACACAAAACGGTACAATTTCTGCCATTAGAACAACTGTTTGGTACTCATATATACAATCTTTCACACGTGAATAATATGGGTAAACCAAACCCTGCCATCTACCTACATGCCGCCAAACAGCTTGAGGTTAATGCAGAACATTGCATTGCCATAGAAGATTCTGCTCATGGCATAGCCGCCGCACGTGCCGCAGGTATGTTTTGCATAGGTATAAATACCTCGGGCAAACCGGAACAAATTAAAGACGCGCATCTTAAGATTAATGGTTACCATGAGATACCGCTGCTTGATCTTATACAAATGAATAATAAATAATCTAAAATACGCACTTTTTTCCATAATACTACCATTTCCTTACGTTATTCACCCTTATTGGGATATACTAATAGAAAAATAATATTAGTGTGTTAATGAGGTGACTTATGAAAAAAAGTGAAGTATTGTATGTTAAAGTTGATTCCCGCAATCGTATTACCATACCTAAAAAACTCGCTAAAGATATAGCCCATCTCTACAAAGTATACGAAAAAGATGGCAACATTGTTTTAGAAGCGGTTCATGAAGCATCTAAGTCAGAACAATGGATCATGGAGCCTAAAAACCAAGCCATTCTCGAACGATTAAAAGAAGAAGCCGGGCGCGAAGAAGACCAACAACAGAAACCCCATGCGCAGCAGCATAATAATCAACAAACTCAGAATAGCCAAAATCAAAATCAACATAATCAATCAAGCAATAATCCACACAATTCATCAAACAACAATGGATCACACAACGATAAAAGATAATAGTTGTAGAAAAGGGGCATTTATATACTGCCCCTTTATTCTTATACATAGGGAATAAATCTATGAAATTGTTGTCACGAATTCTTGCAATTTTGGCTATCACTATCACTCTCAACACTCATTGCGCAGAAACACCACCTGCACCGTCATATTGGAGCAGTGCATGGAGCTATGTATCCGGCACTTGGAAGAGTTTGTCTGCATGGGCATACTCTTGGATAGAGGACAAAAGAACACCAACACAAATGGCTGCCGATAACAATACCAATGATATCGCTTTTGATAATGAAGTTGAGGGTGCAGATGCATTAATTACTTCTGCAGAAGAATTACACCAAGCAATACAATCACCCCTTAATGAGGCAACTAGAAAAAAAATCAGCAACTATATTAATACTCTCGAAGCACGCCGCATAGATCTTTCATTATTACAAGCTCGTTTATCGCCAAACTATGTCAAAGAAGCAACGGATGGCATTGTAGACAACTTTAAGCATGTGAATAATTTTAATCCGTTGGACGTGTATCCTTTTCTGGCACAACAATTTGCCAATCAAGGAGTTATAGAAATAGCAGAACCCATAGAAAATAAAACCATCTCGTTTACCCAAAAAGAAAAAGCAAAAAAAGCTGCTGTGAACAAAGCCGGCGAAACCATACGGACCACCTTTAGCGCACAAAAAATTGCACATCAAATAAATATCCTGATTAAAGATGCTGAAAAACAAAAAGTGAATCTGCCAAAACTGAGCTATCCAAACTAAGACAAATTCTGTTTCTGTTTCAAAATAACAAAGCAAAAGAACAGTTTGATGCTTTTCTGCTCGATGGCGAAGAAGGTGGCCTTAACTCACTACACATTGTTGATGCCGATGGCTCAAAAATGATCCGCGTTAACGATTTAATGGAACGACTACAGATGGTAAAAGCCGAGTTACAACAAGATTTACGCTAAGTTAATGAATACATTTAGTGCAAAAAGATAGTAGTAGATTACCCTTTTTGTTAAATTTATAGCAAAGTAGATATAACAAAAAGGGTAATTATGAAAAAAATATTTCTCGTTTTAGTACTTATCAGTTCTTATATATATGCTATGGATCTTGAAACACACCAACTTGAAACTGCCGATAATCATCAGAACAAAATGAGAGAATATTACACTGCTAAACGCGCTTATGGCCTTGCAGAAGACGCTCTTTCAACTCTTCTTCGAAAAAAAATAGACAACTCTTCTAATAAACTTAATGCACGCATTGTGGCTGCCCGCAATACACTATCAATGACTAAACTTGATCTCCATAAATGTCGGAAATGGATGATCACTCATGGCTATCTTGAGTAAATATCATCATTAATAAGGAAATTTTACATGAAAAAACTGTTTATATTTATCGCCTTGATGAGCGCAGCAACATACATGCAGGCTATGGATAATCAAGGCGATAATCAGCTTGCACAAGACAATGACAACCCTAAAACCAAAAGAATAGTCAAAAGATTACGCAAAGCGTCTGAGCAAGAGCTAAAAGAGGCGTATTATCTAGCTCTGTCCAAGGTACAAATCCTTAACGATATAATAGCCCGTGACGCATGGCAAGGTGAGTTCGCCAAAAAGGAACTACCGAAAGCCACTGAAAAATATATCCCTTTAAAACAAGAAATGATCCGAAGAGGATTATTACAATAATAATTTTTGGCACTAAAAAAGCCTCAGGAAAAAATCCTGAGGCTTTTTTTATTTCTAGATAGCTAGTTTAGCTTACCATCCGCCTTTGCGTCTCGCGATGCTCGCTTGCTACGGCGTGATAGGCAATTTACCAACGGTTGCCGCCTGTACGGTTTCCACCAAAGCCACTACCACTACCGCTACGATTGCCGCCAAAGCCGCTACCGCTACGACCGTTGCTACCACCTTCACGGTTGTAGCCACCACCGGTACGTGGACGGAATTCACGGTTTTCTTGTGGGCGAGCTTCATTAACGATAATGCGGCTGCCGCTAACTTCTTTACCGTTCAATTCGGTAATAGCATTTTGAGCTTCATCAGCATTAGGCATTTCAACAAAGCCAAAACCGCGAGCTGCACCGGTAAATTTATCTTTAATCAATTTGGTTGTTGTTACTTGGCCGTAAACTTCAAACATTTCTCTCAAAGCTTCTTCAGTAACTGATGGATTAAGTCTTCCAACGTAGATATTCATAAAAAAATCACTTTATATATAAAAAGATAATTATTGGGAAAAGAGGATCAACGGAACACCCGACGTCCTTAAATTTTTGTATCGATACGGCCCTTTTAAAAGAAATGTTTATATCATTAACTAATACACATTCTACCTTAAAAAGAGTTTTCGGTCAATTTGAATCTGTTTTAACCTTCAGATATAACCCTTGCGCGGCCATAGATATTTGGGTATCATGGTAATTGGTTAAAATATATTAAAAATCCTATCTATCGGGGTTGTATGTTTAACGATTTATTAATTGTTACCATGTATCTTCTTGCTCTTCCTCTCCTTCATTTCCATCATGGCCATCACGGTCATTACGCTTTTTAATCAATTTTTACCCATCCGCCTACGCACGGGCTACAGCGGGATAAATTTTTTCCCTTTTTATTCTCATAAAAACAAAAAACTAGAGCTTATTTCAAAGGAATTACATGAATTCATTCCTCTTTATTTCTATTCTGGCGACCTTCACCGCTGTCTACTTTATTCTGGGACTTATCGCTTCTCGCAAGATCAGCAATGCCACTGATTACTTTCTTGCCGGGCGTACCCTCTCTTTTTCTGCCGTTACCTTTACCCTTATTGCAACGCAACTGGGTGGCGGGATGCTCTTGGGTACCAGCCAAGAGGCCTATAACATTGGCATATGGGGTATATTGTATACTCTGGGCATCAGTATTGGCTTTTTACTGCTGGGCTGTGGCATTGCCGCCCGCCTACAGGCCCTCGGGGTCGAGACCACTGCGCAGCTCTTTCAAACCCGTTATAACTCATTAACATTAAAAAAAATAGCCTCTTTTCTTTCTATTCTTACTCTTTGTGGCTTATTAATAGGACAAATGGTCGCGTCACGCACTATAGTTGCCGGACTTGGCTTTTCTAATGATTGGGCATTTTCACTCTTTTGGCTCTTTATTATCATAAGCGCTGCAGTCGGTGGTCTGTATGCAGTCGCCGAAACAGACCGGTATCAAGTCTGCTACATTATGCTCGTTTTTATCTCTATTTTTATCTATGCACTCTGGCAAGCTCCCTCATCGCTAGCTTCTTTAATCCCGGCAGCAGTATCTTCTATGCCATCACTTTCTATATCAGCAATATTTGGCATTCTCGTTATGCCCGCGCTTTTTTCTTTAATCGAGCAAGATTTGGCGCAACGCTTTTTTGCTGCCCGTAGTGGTAAGGTTGCCGCATTGTCTGCATTGTGCGCCAGTATTTTTATGCTGTGCTTTGCCCTGATTCCTATCTATTTTGGTATTCAAGCACGCGTCTTGGGCATAATGGTACCTACTGATGCAAGCCCTTTGATTCCGGTAATTAAATATCTCACCAATGATATTGTGGTCGCATTTGCACTGTGCGGCATTATCGCAGCCGTCTGCTCAACCGCTGATTCATTATTATGTGCCATCAGCTCCAATGTGGCCCAGGATTTTAATTTTCCAACCAGTACAACAGTATCTTCATTACAACTTTCGCGCATCATAACTCTTGTTGTCGGTGTAAGTGCGCTGATTATTTCATACTTTGTACCACAAAATATCATCAGCATCATTATCGGCAGTTATGAAATTTCGGTCGTCTGCTTATTAATCCCACTCGTAATCAGCTACTATTATGACAAGCTCAATGCCAATAGCGCATGGGGGTCAATCATTGGTGGCTTACTAGGATTTA
>JAKAUA010000052.1 GCA_021827875.1 bacterium
ATCAGGCATAGGCTTTTGTTTTTAGCAAAAATTTATGCCCTTCCATTTTTAGGAATTTGGTTAATTTTTTATTGACTTTGATCACAATCAGTGAGTGATTTCGTAGAAATCGTATCGAACCATGCGGGCTCTAAAAAATGTATGCCTGCTATCCTTATGTCATTCTATTTTTATCCGCCTAACCCTTCGATACAGCGGCTATAAGCCGCCACTCAGGGCGAGCGGCGGTAATAAATTTTATGTTGAAGACTGAAGATGATATGTGCGTAATATAGCAAGCAGCGTTAAATAAAACACAATTGTGATAAGGTAATTGCCTCAATGAATCAATTATCCTTTAAAGCTATGACACTCATCTGGCGTCCGGATAACGTCGGAGCTCTGCGGTGAGAGAAAAATGCATGATTATCTATGGTGCAATGAGAATACGTGGCAATGATGTGCTGCGGCTTTACGCCGAGGTGTTCAAGCTGCAGGCGATTACAGAGCAGATTGTCAAAAAACAATTGGCCATTTCTTTTTTGAATTAATCGATCTGAAAAAGGAAAGTGTGCTATTTTTTCTAAAAAATCATCGCCAACTTGATAACAACACGCATGTGCTGCAGATCCAAAATAGATGCGTAAATCTGCCGGAGAGGTTTCATAATGATGATGCATTGCTTGTATAGTTTTCTCCACAATCCGGTCAACTGTGCCTCGCCAGCCGGCATGCACGGCGCTAATAGCGTTGGTTTTAGTATCATGGATTAAAATGGGCAGACAATCAGCAGCCATTATGCCAATACCAAGAGCTTTTTCTTGTGTTATCAAAAAATCTCCATCAGTTTTGAATGAGGGCAGGCTGCGTTGCTCGCCAGAGAACGCTATGCCAAAATTTGAATGAATTTGATTCATAAACAAAAGATTGTTGATACTCATAGTTTGTCTTAGGTGAGTAAATTTTTGTTGCTCAAGCAAGGGCAAGGCAGGGTCATATGTTTGATATTCATCTTTGTATAGTTGGTCATTGGCATCGCCAAAATAGATGGCGATAGTGTCGTCTTGATAGAGCATAATATCTAAAAAAATTTCCTCCCTGTGCATTGCTACACAGAGAGGAAATCATTATTTTACCAAGATGTCTATAACTGTAAGAAGAAATCAGAACGGTGATTCTGGTTCTGGAGCTTCTTCTTTAGCAGGTTCTTCAGATGGTTGAGATGAAGAAGCTTCTTCGCTTTTTGCGGACTCAGATGCAGGGGCCGATGATGATGCGGCTCCTTCGTCCATGTATCCGCCGACTTTGCTTTCCCAATGAGAAGGATTTTCGTTGTAACTTTCTTCAGATGTGTTTTCAGGTATATAGCGATTTACTGTCTCTGCTGCGCTTCGCGCTTTATCCAATATGTTACCTGCTGTATCAACGGTCCAATCTTTGACTGATTTTGCTCCGCTTGCGATAGCTTTTGCTTTGTCACTTTCGCCGATTTTATTAAGTTCGGCTTTTGCCCAGTTTGCAGCATCGCTGAGTTTTGCGCCAACCAAGCTTGCGCCTGTTCCAACAGCCTGGCCTACACGACTTTCTTGTACATAATTGCCAGCCTTAGAAGCTCCCCCTGATAGTGCTTCGCCAGCTTTAGAAGCTTTTTCTCTCGCTGCTTTTCCGTATTCAGATTCCCAAGCTTGGTGCGCCTTGTTGCGTGCGAGTTCCATTGCGTCTTGTGCGGCCTTACCTAACTTATCCCAATCCTCTTTGTTGTTCTTTAAGAACTCTTGCCATTCTTCATCGGTCATTTCAGCAAAACTCTTGCCTTCACTTCCTTCTGCAAATGCAGGAGTGCCTGGTTGAGCTACCGGTTTCTTTTCAGCTACTGCAGGTATTTTTTCTGAAATGGTCAAATTGATGTAAGCTTTATTTTTAAGAATGCTTGATATGTCGCACTTGTATTTTTCCCAATTACTTGCCCATTTGGTGATTTGGTCTAAGTATGTTTCTTTATTTGATTTGCCTCCAAGTATTCCTTTTTTGTCATTTAAAACAGCGTCACCAATTGTTTTGCTGATAAAAGTGTAACCTTCTTTGAACAGAGGTAAATTTTTATTAAACATTTCTGCTATTGCTTCTAGTGCCCACGCATGTTTGTCTTGCGCAGCATTTTTTAGAGCGCAGAGTGCCCAGGTGCCATAATTAGCGCCTACCTTTGCATCATAATTCCATGATGCGTATACCGCTTTTTCAACTAAATATTTTTGGAATTTTGCATGCCCTTTATTGGTTTGGTCTATAACAAAGGCCTTTAGTCCATTTGGGGACAAGTTTTTTGTTTGTCTATTATCAGGATGTTCAAGAGCAGTTATTACATAATCAAATGCAAAATCTTTGGTAGATGCCAATGCAAGGAGAGCGTCTTGTGCCCATTTTGGCTGACGTGTTATGCCATGTATATCCTCGCCGTTCTGACGATCAGAATATTCCTCTTTTGCATTTAAAAGAGCATCTTGAGCCCACTTTTGGTCATTTTTTGCTGCTTGCATAATAATCCACTGCGCTCGTTTGCTCGCATCAGAATATTTAGGGGCTTCTGGACGATATTGATCATCCTTGTTTTTATTATCTTCTGCTAAGTAGAGTAGGTGTGTTTGTACTGGTTTGCGAGATGAAGCAAATTGAGCAGCTTGATGAAATGATGCATCATTCTCGGTTAAAAGCATAGGAAGATTAGTAGCAATTGCAGCGCTATTATCTAAAAGCTTTCCAAAAATGTTGCGCAATTCAGAAGGCGTTATAGAAGCCAATACAGCTTGTGTTTCCGGTGCATAGCGTGCATTTAGTTGAGCGTTTGCTTCTGCTAATGCAGCGTCTTTTTGTGCAAGAACAGCATTGGCTTTGTCTAGAGCTTCTTCTTTTTGTTTTAATTCAGCGGTGAGAGACTCGACTTTTGCATGAGCTTTATCGATAGCTGTTTTTGCTTGTTCTAGTGCTTTTTTATTTTGAGCAAGATCTTTTTGCAATTCAGTAACGTCTGTTGATGCTGCTTTTTGTTCTTGTAATGCTAGTTCTGCTTGTTGTTTTGCTTTATCAAGTTCATCCTGTATGCGAGCAGCTTCGCGTGCATTCTGGGCATTCTTGGCATCTGTCAATTTTTGATTTAAATCATCTACGTCGGCTTTACTTTTTTCTAGCTGCTTTTCTTTTTCTGCTAGTAATGCATTAGCTTCGCGAACACCACTTTCTTGTATAGTTATCGAGCGTTTAAGCTGTTCATTTTCTGCCTTGAGGCGATCATGTTCATCTTTAGCGCCATCAACGCGTTGTTGAGCATCATTAACTGATTTAGTTGCGCCATTTGCTTGAGTTTCTGCGCCTTGGTAGCTGACAAGAAGTGCTTGATAGCTGCTGTTTGCATCAGCTAATTGTTTTTGTAAATTGGCGATTGTTGTTGTGCCGGCACCAATTTTTGCTTTTTGCAATGCATCTGTTAAAAATTGTTTTGTTTGTTTGTTAAATGGCACTTTTCTAATAATGGTTTCTGCGCGTTGAAGGTCATTGGCCTTGATAGCATTCAAAACATCTTGTCGTGCTTTATTAACGCCTGTGACACTATTTGGGTAACTTACCGTTTGTGCCGTGGCACTATTTATAGCAGCTGCCAACAGCAGTAGCATTGAACATTGTTTTTTATTCATAGTCTATCCTTTTATTTTTTAGAATGAAATGCCACCTTTTAACCATATGGTCCAGCGGTTTAAGGTAGTGTTATCTTCTGTAAATTCATACGAACCACCCGCGGAGACAAAACGAGGGTATTCATGTTCATTGCAGCGATAGCTTGCATTCGCATATAAAGTATTGCTGATGATGGCAGGGTGTGAAGCAGAAAGCATATCTAAATCAGTAACTTTAATTTCGGTACTGTTATATTCTGCTGTAGAGAACGCGCCGCCTGTAGCATTTACTGCATTGAGTGCGTTAAAATTATCGCCTATTTGTTGCACGCTGTCCGTTGACCCGCCCGGATGCAGACCCTTTAATGCAGGTCCAACTTTCCATGGGCATGCAAGTTCAACATATTCTGCTTGGCGCGCATAAAAGTTATACCCTAATTCAAGCTGTTTTGATCCACATGAGGTGGTATAAGTAACGGCAGTGTTGCTAGTGGTAGAGAATCCGGGATAGACATTTACCTCTTTGGTAAGAATATTAATGCCCGGCGTTATATTGAGAAGAGGATTATCTGCAGTATATGCCGGTATTGCATCTGCTGCGCTCGCATACATTTGCATGTAGCGGCTCCAAGGCTTATTTTTTAAATCGATAGAGCGTACTTCTTTTGACTTGAATAGATATTGGCCATTTGAGTTAAATTCAAAATCAAGGCGTGCACCATTTTCGCATGACCAGAGAGTAACGTGTGAAGAGCTGCCAAGTATAAGGCCGGCATGGTGATTGTTACCTACTATGGATTCAAACATTTCTCTGGCTTTAACATGGGTACCTGTTGGCACAAGAGCCCCGATATAACCATTCATATCGTAATCGTCATGCGCTACTGTTTTGTAACCAATGAGCAAGGTCACGTCACCAAGGCCCCAACGCGCTTTATTTTCAGCTACGATTTTGCCGTATTCAAAGGTCGGTTGTGCAAATGCTTCTGTCGCATTTGGATATACCACCACTCCGGCAGGTATATCGGCTGTTAAAACGCCGCCACCATCGTTAATAACATTTTCACATATATGCATACCTGTTTTAACATGCAATATTGGTGCCGATGCTAAAAACCAGAATGCGCGTCCATCACTGCGTTGCGCAAACTCTTGGCGATATGAGATTCCTAATCCACCAAAGCTATAGCGTGGATGGAAAGAAAGCTCACTTTCAAAGTTGCCATTTTTTGTATAAACGCCGATCTGGTTCGCTAAAATATCAACATCAGGAATTGGATTATTAAGAACAATGCCATCTGCTTCTGAGATATGCAATGTTGAGCTGTTATTAAAGGTAAAATAGCGTGCCAAATCATATGAGTCTGTTGATTTACCGCCTAAGGCGACGAGTTGTAGCGAGCCATTGCGGCATTCCTTGCCTTTTGCATCCATGCGGTCATACCACCAGCCTGCTAAAAATTCAGGGGAGTTGAGTTGGAACGATGGTCGAACAGAGAAGAAGGATTTGCCGAGAGCTTTTACTTCGCGATTTCCTTCCGGATTAATACATTGGACCATGCTGTCTACTGTTTGCGGCGCAATAATGGGCGCTACCAGTAGCAATAGTGCTATCCGTTTATTCATTATACAAACTCCTGTTTAAAAAAAAGGATTAACTATTTTTTGACCACCTTATTTTTACTTATAGAATATTCTTTTGGTAGAAATCAATTTTTTGCTGATATTTTTTTCATTACTATGATAAGATGTCACCTATAATAATGATAAATTTGATTATGATAGGCGCTTTGTATGATTACTAGGGTTAAAGGGACGCAGGATTTTCTTGATGTAACATTATTTAATTTTATTATACAACATGCGACTCAACAGGCAGAACTCTATCAATTTAAAGAAATTATATTACCCATCTTAGAATATACCGATCTTTTTCAGCGATCTTTGGGAACAGAAACCGATGTTGTCAATAAAGAAATGTTTTATATAAAGACGCGTGAAGAAGATGAAAGTATCTGTTTAAGGCCGGAAGCGACTGCTTCTATAGCGCGCGCTTTTATAGAAAACGGGGTGGACCAGTTGCCATGGCGCGTCTTTACCTGTGGCCCTATGTTCCGTTATGAGCGCCCTCAAAAAGGCAGATATCGCCAATTTAATCAGATAAGTTTTGAGATTATTGGTGCGCAATCTATTCTGCATGATGTAGAATTAATTGCCATGCTTGACCGTCTTTTTACTGAGCGCATTGGTATAAATTCTCATGCATTGCTTATTAATTTCTTGGGTTGCGCCGAAGATCGCGCAAAATACAAAGAGCTTTTGTATAATTATTTAAAAAAGAATCATTTTGAAGAATTATGTCCTCAGTGCAAAGAGCGTCTTGAAAAAAATGTTATGCGTGTTTTTGACTGTAAAAATGCGCAATGTCAGCTTCTGTTCCGCAAGGCTCCTAAGATTACTGACCATTTATGTCAGCCATGCGCTGCTGAGTGGGAACAGGTAAAAGAGCAGCTCGATTTCCTTTCTATCTCTTATTCTCACCAAGATACACTAGTACGCGGACTTGATTATTACAGCAAAACAGTCTTTGAGTTCACGAGCTCTCATCTGGGTGCACAAAATGCTTTTTGTGCCGGTGGGCGTTATGACCATTTGGTTGCTATGTTGGGCGGCAAGACAGATCAACCAGCTGTTGGAGCAGCACTGGGCATAGAGCGATTAATGCTTATTTTGGAACAAATAAAAGATACATTGACTATGCCTCAACAAAAAGCCATACAAGTAATTATCCCTGTCGCCAAAGAGCAGCAGCCACTTGCGCTACTCATAGCGGATGAACTCCGTGCCAATGACATGGGTGTGGAAGTGCTATTAGAAGGCTCCATCAAAAGCATGATGCGCAAAGCTAATAAATTAGGTGCGGCGCACGCATTGCTTATTGGCGAGCAAGAGCAGCAAGACAAAATCATTACCATTAAAAATATGATAACCGGTACAGAAGAAAAAGTTGCGCAAGCTAACTTGGTTACTCATTTAAAGAAATAGCGTCGAGTATATATCCCTGTTCTTGTAAAATTCTTTCAACATCGGCAGCTGTTGTAGCATGATAGGCGAGCAAGGTTTTGTTACTTGAATATTCTGCGACTATTTGTGCATTGGTATCAAAAAGCATTACCGGTTTATCGGCAGCCAAAGCTTTGATGGCAGATGCATATTTTTCGGATGGTCGTGGCTCTTCAACAATTGTGTGCAGAGGGGCATTGCCTTCATGCTTACTGTCATAAGGATCGGCAACTACAATTGCTCCATGAGAAAAAAAATCTTTTAAAGTTATGTCATGATATTTTTTTAGATAAGCAGCGTATTTTTGTAAATGATATACATCATGATGCGTTGCCAACATAAGAGGCACGTTATTTGCGGTTAAAATTTTTATCAATTTTATACCGGCAGGCTTTATTTCCGGGGTTAAGCCTATGTCTAATAATGTTTTGACTTTTTTCTCGTTGGGACTTAACTTAACTTTTTCTAAAGCACTATTAATTATATTGGTTGCTCCGTGCATTGTTTTTCTCAAATCTTTAGAATGATCAATAATGCTTTGTTGATAAAAAATTAGTTTTGGAATTTCCAAAAAAGAAAAAGCTCGCTTTATTGCCGGGGCATGCGAAACACTTGCTAAGACGCTAGCAAAACTCTGATCTTTTGGAGTTTCATCAGAAATAAGTTCTACATCAAGAACGATAACCGGGGCTGAATAATCATCCATACCACAGATACTTTGCAAGGCGCAAAGCAGTATGATATATAACTTCTTCATATTTGTTTTCATCCCTTTTAAATGCATAACATGCTCCATTTTATTTTAATATAGCGTATTGTGGATAAAAAAAGCTAGTTGTGATGCTGTTTTACAGACAGAAGCTGCTCAAAAGCTGATTTTTGAATATGAAAAATAGGATACTCACCGGCAATAGGCCATCAATTCTATCAAGAATGCCGCCGTGGCCGGGCAGCAGCGTGCCGGAGTTTTTAACACCGGCTTTTCTTTTGAGCCACGATTCGAACAGGTCGCCTGCAAATGCCAATGATGAAATTGAGCATGCGAGAATGAATAGTATAAAATAGTTTTTTGGTTGGCATGAACAGTAGATTAAGGCCATCAAAATAACAAAAAATCCCCCAAAAAAGCCTTCCCAGCTTTTACCCGGACTAATAGAGGGAACCATTTTATGTTTTCCCGCTAATTTGCCTGCAATATAGGCAGAAGTATCAAAGAGGGCCACTAAGCAAATAAGAAAAAAAAGTAATCTGGGTGAAGCATAGAGCAATGAGATCAAGCAATAAATGGGAACACATAAATAAAAGAGAGTAATAGGGAGAGCTCGCCAATGCATTGTGCGCATTAATGTTGGCCACTCGAATGTCAAAATCAAGACAAACATCACCATAATTATGGTGGTTAAAAAAATGGGGGGTAGATAAAAAACGAGAGCAATAAGTCCACCGAAAAGAATTAAGCTCGTAATGGTGCGTTGCACAAAGTTATTCAAACTATTCTCCACTTTCTGTAAAAGCATTGGGAATATACGTTAATTGTGGCATAGGCAGTGCGCCTTCAAGCAATGCCGCATCAAAGCGGCATATTTTATTAGAGTATTCATTATGGAGCAGAAAATATTTTGCGGTAGCAATAATCTTTTTTTGCTTGCTTGCAGTGATAAGCTCGCTCAGGGCAAAATAGCTTTTTGTACGCTGCTTTACTTCTACAAAAACCACCGTGTCTTTTTTCAGTCCAATGATGTCAATTTCTCCCAAGCGACACGTGTAATTTTTTGCCAGAATGGTAAAACCTTCTTTTTCAAGATACCGTGCTACTAGACCTTCTGCCGCATAGCCATGTATTTTACTCATGCTCAGAATCGATTAACCATGTCAGGTGCAGCAGTAGAAACTTTTGCTATCACCTGCTCATCGGTATGATTTTTTTCCTCGTTTGCTTTCACCGCAGAAAAGGTGATTTCATGATCAGTGCTCAGTTCTAGTGTTGGTGTAAGGCCGAGGGTTTTTTGTTTTTCTACAAACGCTTGCTTAAGATTTGCAATGTGGGAGGGCGCATCAGCTAAAAGTTCTATAAAATCTTTTTCTAATTTTTCTAACCGTTTTTGTGCTGCTTTGAAGCTATTCTGGTTAAGATAAAATTGGAAGACATTTGCTTCGCTATCAAAAATCTGCTTTTGGCAGAGGCGGTGCACATTATATACCTCTTTACGATAGGTAGTAAAACGCTCATGATTTTTAAGAAAATCAGTTGTTAAAGAAATAACTTCTTTTGTCTTTGTTTGATCGCGATCAGAAGACAAAATAGTGTTAAATCCACATAAGATTGCTTTATAGTGGGCATACTCTACCCCTTTGTTGCCGGGATAAAAGGTATAAAACTCTTTGTAGCGTAATTCTGCATCGGCGAGATTGCCATAATCAAAATTAAGATCGGCAAGCTCAAGTATAAGATTTCCCTTTTCTTCTAAATCGTTGCAGAGAGGAAGCATTTTTTCTACATATTTGATGGCGGTAAATTTATCATTAAAACTTACCAATTGATTTTTGCGGTCCGTCATTTCTTGAAAGTTCATGTAACGCAATGTTTTTACTTTAGGGCGCTTTTTTATATTCTCTTGTCGCTGAGTTCTGCCACCACGAAAAGGTTTAGCTTCCCCTTCTTTGTGTTTGTATGACCACATATAGTGTGATCCGGGGAGGCGCCATAGACTGTGTGCCGAGTGCATGCAGAACACAAGGCTAACAATAATAATGGCATACACTGTAGTATAATTACGGATAAACATGATATTCCCTTGCCTGGGTAGGTAGATATACCTATACTTAAATTCGATCAAACGTTAGTACTTATACTAAAAACATACTAGAAAATTGAGATCATGCCAATTGTGGGCCATTATAATCGGATGGGTAAAGAAAATAATCAAGATGCTTTTCAGCTCATTGATAGCTGGATAGATGATAAGCGGGGTTTACTATGAAAAAAAGTGTAGGACAACTTCTTGTTGATGAAGGCATTATTACCACTGCGCAACTTCAGGAAGCAGAGCAAGCATATGCAAGCGGAGCTGCACTGAGTGTCGAGCAGTTTTTAATCGATAAAAAGATTATTACCCATGCACAGCTTGCAAAAGCATACGCTGATTTTGCCTCGCTTGGTTATCTGGATAAAATAACTGATGAGATGGCAGATCTTACCCTACTTGCCAAAGTGCCGCTCAAATTTTTACGAGATAATGTTGTTATGCCGCTCATGATTAATGGCAAGGTCGTTATCATCACCGCTAATCCCATTAAATTTCAGCCACTTGATGAACTCAACGCTTTGCTGGGTGGATCAGCCCGCTATATGGTTGCGCCCGAACCGGTTATTACAGAAGCAATCAATCGTTACTATCCTATACAAGGAGCGGGACAGGTAATAGCAGAGCTTGAAGAGGAAGAGGAAAAAGAGCTCAAAGAAGTTGAATTTGGCCAGATAGAAGAAAAAGATATTATGGCAATGGCCGCTGAGGCGCCCATTATAAAATTAGTAAATCATATTTTATTCCAAGCAGCAAAACGAGGTGCTTCAGATATTCATATCGAACCTTTTGAAAAAGAACTGCATGTCCGTTACCGTATCGATGGTGTTCTTTATCTAGTCATGTCGCCACCCAAGCGATTGCAGGGTGCTTTGATATCACGTATCAAGATTATGGCCAATTTAAATATTGCAGAAAAACGTATTCCACAAGACGGACGCATAGATCTTAAAATTGCAGGCAAAGCGATAGACATCCGTGTATCGATATTGCCGGTTGCTTTTGGAGAGCGCGTGGTAATGCGTCTTCTTGATAAAAGTCGCAGCTTTGCCAAGCTCAAAGATATGGATTTCTCTGAAAGAGATTACAAACTGCTTGAAGATAGCATCCACAAGCCCAATGGTATTTTATATATTACCGGTCCAACAGGGTCGGGTAAAACGACTACCTTATATTCTATTTTAAATGAGCTTAATACCCCTGAAGTAAATATTATTACGGTAGAAGACCCAGTGGAATACCAAATGCCGGGTATTGGCCAGGTGCAAGTGAGAGATAAAATAGGACTCACTTTTGCAGCGGCCTTGCGTTCTATTTTACGTCAGGACCCTGACATTGTGATGATTGGGGAAACGCGTGACGCTGAAACTGCTCAAATTGCTATACAGTCTGCACTTACCGGTCACTTAGTATTAAGTACTTTACATACCAATAGCGCTCCCGCAACTATTACGCGTCTTATGGACATGGGTGTTGAGCCTTATTTAATTGCATCGTCGATTCATTTAGCAATGGCGCAGCGTTTGGTGCGTAAATTATGTTCGGCATGCAAGAAGCTCTATAAACCATCCAAAGATATTCTAGAAAGCATAGGTTTAACAGAGCAAGAGGCAAATACCATTAATTTTTATGGTCCCGTGGGGTGCGAGGTATGCTCCAATAGTGGATATAAGGGACGAATTGCCATCTTTGAGTTGATGAGTATGACGCCTGAGATTGCAAAACTGACGATCGAGCGTGCGGATACTGCGCGTATTAGGCGTCAGGCAATTGCTGATGGCATGACGCTCCTGGTACAAGATGGTTTGCGTAAAATTAAGCAAGGGCTTACTACTATAGACGAGGTTCTTTCTGCGGCCACGCTTGAAGATGTGGAAGTTTAAATTGTATGTGTGATGTTGGCGTGAGGCGAGGCAAGCAGGGGTTTTCATTAGTTGAGCTCATGATTGTGGTTGCACTGGTTGCGCTGCTCTCAGGTCTGACGTTATGGAACATGCGCATGTTTTCTGGCTTGGTAGTACGCGCTGATATAGAAAAGCTCTATACGGTGTGCATGTATTTGCGCCAAAAAGCAGTCAGCACTCGCACAGAACAGCTATTAGAATTTGATCAACTAAACAATGCCTATAGATATGATGGCACCGTAGAACATTTGAGCACGGCAGCTACTTACGGCTTTGTGGAGGATGTTATGGGGCCGCCATCAGCACCGCATAAAACAATCACGACTTATAGCTCTTTTGATAGTAGCCATATCGTATTTTATCCCGATGGCATCATTCAATCAGGTACTCTATACATAACTGATAAAGATAAAAAGATGCTTTATGCCCTAACCAGCGGCGTGGGCCAGGTTTCTTTTTTGCGTAAATATCGTTATGATGGTTCTTGGCACCTACTCTGAAGTGACTTCTCATTATGATAAAAAAAATTCTTCTTTCTCTTTGTACCGGTATTTTCATGGCGGCAACTATTTTTTTGCATGAACCCTGGCTTAATACATGGCTTGAAAATAAAGTTGTAGAGGGATTTTCTCAAGCGCTCGATTGCTCGGTGAGTGGTAAATTACAGCACTTTCATCTTGTTTTTCCCGCTATCTATATAGAAGATATGGCAATGAAGCCACATGTAGGAAAAACAGGCTGGCAATGGCGCTGTAAGCGTTTTGTCTTACGGACATCATGGTGGCGGCTTTTACGAGAAAAAACGATTGCGCTTGATATTGTGGTAGAAGATTTGCAGGCTGATTCGGCTGTGGCAAATGGCACATTTGCCATCCAAGAGCATATACAAAAGATGATAGAAGATACGCCGCTCCCTGTTGCTATCGCGCTTAATTCGGTTACGGTTCGTAATGGAAATTTTGCAGCGCATGAAGATGAGAGAAAAATAGATTTTCAATGCCAATGGGATAGCTCTGTTGCATGTCCCGGCAAAGATCTTTATCTTGCTATGAAAGTTAAACACGCATGCTTGAGGCAGAATACGACATGTCTGGTGCAAAACTGTGTTGGATCGATTAGTTGTGGAATGAGCGCAGCTCAGCCTTTGCAAGCGGATATAGATTTTTCTTATGTAATTCCATTGCTTGATCAGCAACCATGCATATTGTCAGCATCATATGAGCAGGATGCGCTTGCGTGTCAGCTTGCAACACATGATAAAAACATAGATCTTCATACGGTACGTCTTTATAAAGAAGGTGATGCGTGGCAGTTTACTATTGCTGGCTCTGCTCAATTAGAAAAACTATTACAACCCTGTTCTCTTGCGGGACAGATAGCGGGCGAATGTGCGTTGCAAGCTGCAGGTACCTTATGCGGTAATTGTCCATTTAAAGGCGCCATTAATTTTAATAACTTATCTCATAAAGAGCTGA
>JAKAUA010000016.1 GCA_021827875.1 bacterium
CCCCGCGCAGGGGGGAATAAAATTACTTTTAAGTGTCCAAATTGCAAGAAGGATGACAAGACCTTTCTTGCCGCTCTCTGCCCGGCGTAAGGCTAATTATATTTGCCAGTTAATTTCTTTAAGATGATGCGCTTTCAAAAAGGCATTGGTTTTTGAAAAATGATGACACCCAAGAAATCCGGTGACTGATAAGGGAGACGGATGCGCTGCTTTTAAAATAAGAATTTTTTTATGATTAATATGCAAGTGCAAAGCGCTGATTTTTTTTTGTGCGTATGCGCCCCACAGAAGTAATACTAGTGGATGATCACGTTTGATAAGTTGTTCTATGATAGCGTCAGTAAAAAACTCCCAGCCATGGCCGGCATTGCTTGCCGGTTTGCCTGCTTCAACCGTTAGAATAGAGTTGAGAAGTAATACACCTTGACGGGCCCAGGGAGTTAAGGTGCCACCTTTTGGAATGGGCATGCCAATATCATTATGCAATTCTTTGAAAATATTTTTGAGTGATGGCGGCTGAGGCACACCATGTGGAACACTAAAGCTCAGTCCGTGTGCTTGTCCGGGACCATGATAAGGGTCTTGGCCAACTATGACTACACTTACTTTATCAAAGGGTGTTTCGCGCAGTGCGGCAAAAATATTTTTTTTTGCGGGATAGAGTGTAGCACCGGCAGCCTCTCGCTCTTTGAGATAATTAATGAGTTTTTCGATCTGTGGCGTTGCACACACATCATGTAATGGCTTTTGCCATGATGGTGGCAGCGCATTAAAGAATTTTTTCTGTTCCGGCGTCATAGCTATTATTACTCACTACAATAGAGTTATGCGTGACATTTAAATTCTGCTTGTTAATATAATGATATATATTTTAAATATAATGATTTTTTATATAGCTGGTATTGTTTAAAGCAGAAATTTTAATGGTTTTAAATATTTACTACACAGAAAGTTTATATGAGATATATTTTTTTTCTATTGTTGAGCATAACTGCTTTTTGCTTTGGGGCGCAAACCGATGAGGTAATTATTGTAGAGAGCACCATAACGGAAATTCAAACAGATCCCGTGCTAGAGATGAAGAGGGTTTTGCAAGATTCATCAAATGAAGAACTTGAAAAAATAATTAATAAGCCGCTTAGTAGTGGAAAATTGCCTTTTCATGAAACGATTGAACAGCTTTCTGACTATGACTATGGAGAAATACTTGTAGAAATGCTCCCCGATTTGCTGGGTATAAGAGCCAGTAATAGAGTCGTGAAAAAAATCATCAATGCCGCCACGCCAGCAGGAGAAACACCGTTGATGATAGCAGCACGATTGAATTGCGTAGAGCTTGCAGCTTGGTTGCGACTTTATGGCGCAGATACAACAATTTTAAACAACGAGAACAAAACGGTATTTGATTTAGCTAGTGCGCGTATGATAGCATTCTTACATCATTCTGCTACCGACGATGAAATATTTAGCAGTATGCGTAAATTTAGTAATCATCTTCCTAATGGCAGAATTGCCCAACTATTAGATAATATGGTTAGCGAGCGAGTGGCTGCTGATAAAATTCAACGACCCATCGCATTGCAACATTTAAAATATAGTAAAGCAAATGATTTGAAAGCACGCGAAAAAGAGATAACGACAAAACAAGATGATATAGTGCGAGCAATGTTACGGGGTTTTCGCGTGTATAAAAAAAATGGAGAAATAACTACTGCTCTTGTCAAGAGGAGATCTGCTTATTCTCTGTATAAGAAGCACAAGCAAAAAAACGATTGAATATATGGAGTGCCACAATCAGGTTATTATTCATTTTTTTTGCCGACATTAGAAGTATAACTACTTTTTTTGTTGATATTCAATGCTTGATAGAAGTTCACGAGATGATCATTAGGGTCATTTTGTGTTCTAAAATCAAATGTTAAGAAGAATGGGTGTTCTTGAGTTGGTGATGGTAAGAATCCAAATTTATCACAAACAGACTTGATTATACTCGCACTATGACAATGATATCCCACGACATTGTGATCTCTTTGCCGTAGTTTTTTCATAGCTTTGATTATTAAATACTCTTCCCAGCGTTCAGTTCTATGATTTTTATGAATGCGTAAATTTTTTAGAATTGCGTAGTCATAATGTAGAGATGCAATGCAATAGGGCTTTTTTTCTTTGAGATCATCAACAGATATTTTTGGCATATGGTATACGGTTAAGGTAGTTCCGTTATCTTGAATACGAAATGTTTTGCAGCCACGTTTTTTGATAATGGAACAATGTTTGTAATAATCACTTAAATGCTTTGCAGGATCGCTGCTCTCAAGATCAAGTTCTGCCGTTACTATATTATCGTCTATTGATTTAATTTTAAAACCAAATCGATCAGTAAAAATGATACTCATGGGAAGGGTAAATTTCCATCGAACAGCGGAAATGCTTGTTTTCTTTAATAGTGTCAAAGCATTTTTAACAAATTCATTCCATGTTGCATCGGTAATAGTTTTGTTTTTTATGATCAATGGATCGATACTTGTTGATGTATAGTTTAATGAGCCTACTTTATAATGTATGCTTCGTGTGGGTTGCTGAAGGCAAAAGTAGAAATTAATACACTTCTTCTTTGGATTATGTTTAACAGAAAAGTTATCCCAGGAACACCTGCTTAAGTCGAGTTGTTCTCGTGTGGGTATATCAACATTAGTTGTGTTGGTATTCTCACTGGAATTTGTTGTTATATAAAAAAATATAACCGGTGTGGTTATGATCAATAATAAAATTCGACGAGACATAAAGCTCCGTTTACTAAGACAACGAACAATAAAGCACAATAATTAATGTTAGATAATTTTTTATACTATATTGATATTTCCAGTTTGTCAACGCGTGTGTCGCCGATAATAAAAATGTTTTTGGACTGAAAAGAGATTGGCGCATATTGATTTCAAATAGAAATTTTTATAATTATCCCAAATTATATGCTTTGCACCGTCTATTAACTGAAGAACGGTTTACACCTAAAAAAGATGCGATCTGATTTTGGTTTTTAAATTTATTCCAAAGCATGATCATTATTTGTTCATCGCGTAATGCTTGTTTACCCATACTTGCGGCATGTATTAGTTCAGGATCATCTGATGTGACCGGTGATACAATTGCTTCTTTATATATAGCATGTTTTTCTAATTTTTTAAGTAGAAGTTCCTGTACCTGTTTTTTGATATCAAATAAACTTGTTGGGCTTGTTGCAATAAGCTTATTTTTGTCTTTTTCATTTAATTCCAATAAGTGAGGCACCTTGTGAGAAACTCTATTTTGTGCGCTAAAACCTTCTGTGAGAGCATGTAATTCCTCTGAAGGTAGTGCAGATAAAGGTGGCATAGAAAGTGAGGTAGTTTTTAATTCATCATACAGAGCTTTTGAAAATCTTTTTTCTTCAACGAGGAGTGTCAAATTCTCTGAACTTGTGCATACAATACCTATATTGCCCGGTTTTTTTTGGTCCGATTTATACATGCGCCAAAAACCGGTTTTTAAATACTCAAGCAGATGTTCTTGGCTGGATTGATCCAGAAAGTTAATATTTTTTATAAAAAGTGTTCCAGCAGAACTGAGAAGCTCAAAGAGAGGTTTTTCTGCTGTTTTAATGCCAAAAACAGGGCTGATGCCAAATAATTTTATGGTATAGTCATTTGTTGTTGCAGGCTTGGTCAAATTAAGTTTATGAAAAGTATCGCGTAATCCTGCATGATGAAGTAATTCTGCCATGTCATCAGCATCGTGATCTGCAGTATCTAAGAGTAAGGCCTTATTGCTCATGCTCAGCTTGAGTAAATCTATTTTAAAATTCAACAAGATTTCTCCGCCTCCCGGAATAAGTTGGTTAATGAGTTGGCCGGTTTTAGTTGTTTCTAAATAAAGAAGATAATCCCATTTTGTTGGATCTTTTAATAAAGAGAGTTGTTTTTTTATAACATCGGACATTTCAGGATGTGAGAGGGTAATAATAACATTGTTTTGTTCTAAATTGGGTATTCCTGAAATAATAATCTCTTTGCCATCTTGGTTAGTAAAATAGATTGTTTGTTGCGCGTTGTATTCTTCTACTTTACGTCCCAAAGAATGTATCGCTTTGCTCAATGGATGTCCTTCTTGTACATTTACATTGATTTTAATAATCTCTTTGGCTGCTTGATTGCCAAATACAATACGGCGGTTTTTATAAAAAAGAATACCGACTTCGTTATGATTATTTATACGTAAAAAAGAGCGCATGCTCTCTTTATAATGCATAATCTCTTGGTCCTTATGATGCAGTTCTTCAGCAAGCTCTCGTTCTTGTGCTGTTAATAAATCGATATTGCGATTTTGCAGCAAATTTATGATATTGCCCAAATAATTGGCAAACACCAGTATTTCATCATGTTCGACGGGAGTATATAATTTTTTTGGTCGCGCATTTGCCTCGATAACAATATAGGCAATAACTTTTTGCTTTTGATAAATGGGTATGAAAAGATCTGCATTAATGGTCTCAAGAAATTGTATGCACGTTTGGTGGTAGGGATCATTTTCATAGAAATTATTAAAGCTCAGTTCATCATACATAAGAATCTGCGATTTCTTTATAAAGCTACAAATCTCATGAGTATGATTGCACATAAAATCTTCTATAAATTGCTCGATCGGGAACAACTGTTGCGTATTAACTTTTACTTGTTCATTGCGTACAATGAGCGAAACTTTTTTAGGCGAAACATTAAATGATTTCTTAAAAAAATGTTGCGTGATGTGAGAAAGCTCAGCAATAGTATTTACTTTACTTAATTGATCCAATGTTTCTTTAAATTCATCAACAAAGTTGGCGCGCTTGGGAGCATATAATTCTTTATCCATATTGAGAAATCGGAGACGTAAAATGGCGCGTATACAATAAAAAATGCTGAAACAGACTAAAAGTGAGGAAATGCCTAGAATAATTGATCGATAATCTTCATAACGCTGTAAAATATTAAAGGAAATGCTGCATTCAATAAATAAAAATGGATATAAAAAGTAGTTAATAAAAATAGTTAACTGTTTTTGTAGGAGGCGAGGCAGTTTTTTTGTTTTAATTGCTTTTGAACTGAAATATAGCGCTGGTAGCATGACACATACCAAGATATAAAGAGCAACACAAGCAATCATTTGCGCTTCTAGCGGAGATTTAAGCGATATAAATGAAAGAGCCTTATGTCTATCTATTTCATCAGTGATATTATTATCAAAAAACGCTATATAAACAAAATAAAATGAAAATACCGTGCTCATTGTAGATGTGATGTATTGTCGTAAGTTGGGACGATATTTTTTATATACGATGCTTTCTACAAATAGGGCGAGTGATTGATATTGTATTACCATTGCAGCCCATGAGCAACGCACAATGAATATATGAAGCTTATAGGAATAGGGAAAAATCAGCTGGCGCGTTAATTTGCTGATCCATGCGATATCGCTTACCATTGACCCGAGCAGCACACATAAAAGGAGAAACCAAGAGAGTTTAGATGTTGTAGTACGTAATTCTTTTGGTATTAACAGCATTAATAAATATATTTTTATGATTACTATGAACCACATTGTGGCAAAAAGAAATGATGGTGAATTTAATGTATTAAAGAATAAAGACAACATATCTACTAACATAACTATTGATCATCCTTTTGACAGCTATTATACTACTATCACATAAAATCTTTTATGAAAATATAGTGTAACAATTTTATTAAAAAGGATAACTTATGATAAGTTTATTTATCATGAAACTGCTCCCGCTCGTATTTCTCACTGTAATGTTGATTCGTTATCCGCCTACAACAGTACAGCAAGACTAATACATATTAATACATAGTCAAGAATCGTGGATGGTACTGAAAGTTAAATAGAAGGTATACGAAAATGCCTTCTATTTTTTTTGGATAAGAATCTATTGTAGATTAAATTCTTTGCAACGTCTGTTAACTGATGAACGGTTGACGCCTAAAAATGATGCAATTTTATTCTGATTTTTAAATTTATCCCACAACATTATCATGGTGCGCTGGTCGCGCAATGCATGCTTGCCAAGACGTGCTGCTTGAATAAGCTCGGGAGAAGATCCTTGATATTCATTATGAAGCTGCGTTTCATGTTCTATCTCATTTTTCTTTGATTTTGCAATTAATAGCTGTTGAGTTTTTGTTTTTAATTCTTGCAGGCTAATGGGACGAGCCAATGCTATTTTTGTTTTTTCTTTATCGGTAAGTTCAAAAAGAGAGCCAAGAGGTTCTTTTTGTAATGCAAGATGGCTAAAGCCGGCGGCTAATATCTCGAGCTCTTCTTGCGGTAGGGTGAGTAGTGATGGCATAACAAGGTTTGTCTTTTTAAGTTCATTAAATAGTGCGCCGGAGAAAGTGCCGTCATGCACACGTGCTTGTAAATTTTGACTGCTGGAGCAGACAATACGCACCGAGCTACTGATTTTTTGATCACTTTTAAATACGCGGAATATGCCATATTTTAAATATTCAGCCAGGTATTCCTGTGCTTCCATTTCTAATAAATGAATATTTTCAATAAACAAAGTGGCATTGTTATCGAGTTTTTCTAGCAAAGGCTTTTGTGTCTGAGCGGTGCCAAAGATAGGATTAATGCCAAATAATTTAATAGCGTTTTCAAAGTTGCGCGCAGATGATTGCAACGTAAGGATATGTAATGTTTCTCGCAGGCTGATATGATGAATAATTTCAACAGTAGGTACCAGATCCTCTGTAGGCATTTCGAGCAAGATTGCTTTTTTGCTGAGCGCGAGCTTTAGGAGCTCTATTTTAAAATTTAATAATATTTCGCCCGATCCGGGAATAAGACGATTAATCAATTGTCCCGATTTGGTTGTTTCCAAATAAAGGAGATAATCCCATTTTGTTGGGTCCTTGAGCAGATCTAGCTGCCTTTTTACAATGTCTGAAATATCAGGATGATACAGCGTAATAATAACATTATTTTTTTCCAGATTGGGCACGCCCGAAATGACCAATTTATTACCATCCGTGTCGAGGGCAATGGTAGATTGCGGTGATTTATATTCTTCTACTTGGGTAGCAACATGTTTTATTGCTTTGGTTAGAGGATGGCCTTCGTGGGTATTAAGATTAATTTTTACCAATTCTTGTGCGGTTTGATTGCCAGAGGTAAAGCGCCGATTTTTATAAAAGAGAATACCGATTTCTTTTTGTTTATTTGCGCGCAAAAAAGAGCGCATGCTTTCTTTATATTGATTTATTTCTTGATGTTTACCAAACAATTCATCCTTAAGCTCTTTTTCATGCTCAAGAAGCGTTTCTAACTTTCTGTTTTGTAATAGATAAATAACATTGCCGACATAATTGGCAAAGACCAACATCTCGTCACGCTCCACTTTGCTATAGAAATTATTGGTACGGGCATGACGATCAATGACAATATAGGCGATTATGTTGTTGTTTTTGTACATAGGGATAAAAACATCAGCATTTAACGCGTTTAAAAAGTTGAGCACGAGTGTTTGTTGTTCATCCTTGTCATAAAAATTGCTGAATTCAAGTTCGTCAGTGATTAGGATTTCATAAGTTTTGAGCAACTCTATGGCATTGGCATGTGTAGCAATAAAAGTCTCTATAATAGTCTCTGTTTTGTTTACCGCAAAAAGTTGTTCACCTTGGGCATTATATTTGTTGCGAATATAGAGGGTAGTTCTATTAAAGGGGATATTAAAATTTTCTTTAAAAAATGTCTGTGTTATATGAGCAACTTCCTTGGGATTGGTAACAAGACTCAACTGCTCAAGCACATCTTTGAAGTTATCTACAAAGCCAAATCGTGCGGCAGTTTGCACATGGTCGCTAAAATTAAGAAAGCGTAATCCGGTAACTCGGCGAGAACAGTAATAGAGTGCATAGGCGATGATGAGATTAGAGAGACCTACCGCGGCATAGCTACTAGTGATATATGAGGGTATGAAAAAATTAAAGGGATACGCTTGGATAAAATCTAGAAACAACTGAGGAAGTATAAAAACTCTTATAATAATAGAGAACTGCTTTTTTAATAGTAGCGGCAAAGGCTTAGTTTTTAATTTTCGGTAGACATAAAGTACACTGAAGATTACAAGAAAAAGGCAATACAAAACACAAAATAATTGAAGTTTTGCCATCAACGGTCCAAAAACACCGGTGTACCATGTTGTGACTGCCGCATAAAAAGTGATACAAGATGCCAAACCCGTTATACTTACTAAAATAAAACGTCGTGGGGTTGTCTTGTAATGTGATTCAATAAAACTTTCTAAAAAAAGTGCGGTTGATTGATATTGTAATAATGGAAATGTCCAGGAGGTGTAAATCCAAAGTTCAGGATTTAGGCTAGGGATAAAGAGATTACATAGCAATTTAGCAAGCCATGCAGAATCAACGACCAATGAGCCAATAAAAATGCCACACAAAAACCAAACAGAGCGGTGCACGGTTTTGTGCGACGATATAATGCGTTGTATTAAATAAATTAATAAAAAGCTTTTGAACACGAATGTTGATGACAATAGTGCAAATAAATAATATTTGTTGCCCAAATATATTTCTAAGTAAGAGACAAAATTGTTAAGCATACTGTTGATCTTCGCTATCCAAAAAGTTATACTTTCTTAAAAGTTCTTTGCAACTTATCATATCAATTTTCGAGGTATTTTAGATGAATCTCAGTAAATTCATTAAATTTGTTCAATCGCCTTTTTTTTCAGTTGTTGTAACGTTAGTTATGGCAATAGTTTGGGGCGAATGGCCACCAGCAAAATAAGTAGTTTTTTGCTTATTCTAGCATAAATAAAAAATATGAACAAATAGGGCTTATAAAACCCGTTTTTTCATCAAAAAAATGCCGAAAAAAGGTGCTGAATGATTGAGCGCGAACGCATAGATAAAATTATCCATCTTTTGCGTAAACATACTGCCGTCATGGCTGAGCCTGCCGCTCTGGCCATAGTTAAAACCTTTGGCCGAGATCCTTTTTTGATACTCATCAGTTGCATGTTGAGCTTGCGTACTCAAGATAAGGTATCTTTACCCGCATCTCTTCGTCTATTTGCACGAGCTAAAACTCCGCAGGCAATGGCCGAACTACCACTTCATACGTTAGAAAAACTCATTTATCCTGTCGGCTTTTATAAAAATAAGGCCAAATATATTCACCTAACCTGTAAAAAATTACTTACCCAGTTTGCCGGTATTGTCCCTCATACTCGAGAAGAATTAATGAGTCTACCCGGCGTTGGACGTAAAACAGCCAATTTGGTCTTGGGAGAAGGCTTTGGTATTCCGGCCATTTGTGTTGATACCCATGTGCATAGAATCTCTAATCGGCTTAGCATTGTTGCAACCAAAACTCCGGAAGAAACAGAAAAAGCACTTATGAAGTTGCTTCCGGAAAAATATTGGATAGAATATAACAAATTACTGGTAATGTGGGGGCAAAATGTCTGCCTGCCCGTCTCACCACTTTGCTCTCAATGTGTTCTTTTGCCTATATGTCCTCAAATGGGGGTCACGCGCCATCGATGAATTTTGAGTAAAAGAGCTAGTTTTTTTGCCCAAATCTATATTTTTTCAAATTGAAAATATAGGAATTAGGTGTTATTCTGATTTTGTTCTCATCAATAAGCACTTTTTACAAATGGAGATCTCTGTGAAACCTGTATCATTATTATTTTTAACTTTATGTATGCCTGTGTGTGATAGTCATGCTATGGATTCTGTCGTATCAACAAGCAGTAGCATTGCCAAAAAAGAATTTTCTTCGACAGCGAGCGAAAAGCTCGCATTATTAGTGCTGAAAAAATGGGATAAACCTTATGAACAAAAAGATTTGGATGCGATTAAAGAGGTGATTGAAGCAGGGGCAAATATAAATCAACCTCTAGCAATATACGGCTCATCTGATATGGATGGATTAAGACAATATACGCCACTTACTATTGCGGTATTAGTTGGACGCCACGAATTGGCAAAAGCCTTTATAGAGGGAGGGGCTGATGTTAATAATACTCAAAGCGATCGTTATGTGGCTGTTCCGCATTATGTGGATAGTACTATGGCTACGCGTGCTATTGATTGGGCATGGGATGAATCTATGTGCACTTTATTATTAGAATCTGGTACTGATGTCCATAGCAAGGGTGTTCTGGGCTACACGGCAGTGCATAGAACAGTAACTGAAACACATCGTAAGAAGCGAGATGCGATAGAAATGAAATTATACCTGCTTATGCAGTATGGCGCCGATATTAGAGAAAAAAACGAAATAGGACAAAATGCGATTGATATAATTACGACTCTGATAACAACGGAAGCCAGAAAAAATAATCTTATTGGTTTTTTAAAAGGTGGAAAACAATTTACGGATTATTGCAAAGCACGTATGGAAAAATCATATGACGATAATGACACAAATATTGTTACCTCTATTCGCACACAGCAGATCTATGGTCCATGGCATAAGGCACGCGGCCAGCGCGTACAACCGATTCATAAGATTTAAGAAGTTTATGGCAATCAATAAAACATAGTTATTGAAGATATTAAAAAAGGCGCCGCATAAAAACGACGCCTTTTTCTTTTATAGTGCTTGTTTAGCTTTTTCCAGCAATGCATTCATGCTAAGACCAAATTCTTGTTTGCCATCTAGGTAACGTAAGGTCACGGTATTATTTTCAACCTCTTTTTTGCCTATCACCAGCATCCAAGGGATTTTTTCTAGCTGCGCTGCCTTAATCTGCCCTGAGATTTGGTCGGTACTTTCATCTAATTCTGCGCGAATGCCGGCATCTTTAAGTTGTTGCAGTACTGTCTTAGCGTAAGGCTTTTGCTCATCAGTAATGGTAAGAATTTTAACCTGAGAGGGTGCGAGCCAGAAAGGTAAATTCCCTTTAAGATGCTCAAGCAAAATGGCAAAGAAGCGCTCGAATGAGCCATATATGGCACGGTGAATCATAACCGGGCGCTCTTTGGCTCCGCCTGATGCAATATAGTGTAAGTCAAAGTTTTCCGGCTGGAAGAAATCAAGCTGCACGGTGCCACATTGCCATTCGCGGCCCATAGAATCTTTGATACCAAATTCAATTTTTGGTCCGTAGAAGGCGCCATCACCCTCGTTTACTTTGTATTTGATACCGGCGGTAGTAAGTGCATTGCCCAAGGCATCGGTTGCTTTTTTCCATAATACTTCACTGCCCATTGCATTAGATGGGCGAGTAGACAGGCCAACATCTATGTTGGCAAAGCCAAATTTTTTGAATACTTCCATGTTGAGCTTGATTGCTTGCAATACTTCTTGTTCTATTTGCTCCGGTGTGCAATAAATATGCGCATCATCAATGGTAAATGCACGCACGCGGAACAAGCCATGCAACACGCCGGAGAGTTCAAAGCGGTGCACTAATCCAAATTCTGCCAAGCGCAACGGTAATTCTTTGTAAGAGCGAGGGCGTTCTTTGTAAATTAATATTGATCCCGGGCAATTCATGGGTTTGATAGCATACTGCTTATCTTCTATGCAGGAGAAATACATATTATCTTTGTAGTGTGCATAGTGGCCCGATTGGCGCCAGAGTTCATCTGAAAGCATAATAGGAGTTTGTATTTCTACATAGCCGGCTTTTTCTAGCAAACCACGCAAATAAGTAGTTAACGTATTGAGTACCGCCTTGCCTTTAGGGTGAAAGAAAGGGAAG
>JAKAUA010000082.1 GCA_021827875.1 bacterium
ATCAGGCATAGGCTTTTGTTTTTAGCAAAAATTTATGCCCTTCCATTTTTAGGAATTTGGTTAATTTTTTATTGACTTTGATCACAATCAGTGAGTGATTTCGTAGAAATCGTATCGAACCATGCGGGCTCTAAAAAAAGGTATGCCTGCTATCCTTATGTCATTCTATTTTTATCCGCCTAACCCTTCGATACAGCGGCTATAAGCCGCCACTCAGGGCGAGCGGCGTAGTCTGCCACGTCGTCGCTCTTGCGAGCTATGCCGGGCGCAGCCAAGCCGGACTGCGTCCACCGAAGCTTTTATGCGAAGGTGGAAGGCCTGGATAGACGTAGACGGGAGGCAAGTGGCAGTAATAAATTTTATGTTGAAGACTGAAAAGGATCTTTTATGCAACTTGCTCTTCAATTACAAGGGTAACTTCTGATGGAATGATTTCTTCTTGATCTTGAATAGGGGCCGGCGTCAGCTCCGACCAAGGTATAGTATCCGATTCATCATTTTGTTCCTTATTTTCTTCCGGCGCAATGGTTATTTCAACAATCACTTCTACTTCCTGAGCAGGGAGAGTTAACTCGATATTGCTGGCAACATCTTCTTGCGTCCCTTCAGACGCATTATTTTGCTGCTCAGCTTGTTGCGCTTCACCTGCATCACCAATAGTCGCTTCTTGCTCGGTAGCAATAGCGTCATCTTGCATCTCTTCCGCAATGACAACAATCACAACATCTGCACTGGCTGTTTCGAGAATAGAATCTTCGCCCAAATTTTCTACAAAATAAACAGTATTTTCATTAAGTACTGCATAAATTTGACTTAATAGGCCATGAGTTTCAGTTATATTAAACAATAAGTGTTTGAACAGTTGTTCTGCCTGCGTGTTATCAAATGGATTTAGCAAACGTGCTTTAAGGGCATCTTCTTGTTCATGTAATAAACAGATCGTTTTTTTGAGGCTAAACAGATAAGAATCTATAGGAATCGTTATCAATGGCGCAAGATCTGGGAATGTGGAGTGTCCTTCATTCCAATGATCCATAATAACTTTGTAACGTCTTATGGCTAAACAATTCGCTTCGTATGCTTGATTAATAAGATTTTGATCTGATAATTCTGTTATTGCTTCAGTCAACAAAGTGCCGCCAACTGCAGTAAAAGGGGCGCTACAAAAAAGAGTAAACATTGTCTTCCACCAAGAATTTACTCGGTTGCCTGCATATGCTAAATATCCTGAAAAAAGGCCCACTGCCACAAAGCTTGTCCCCGCTGCAGCCTTTTGACGTGTAGAAAGCTCTTCTTTTTGTCCCTGACAAAAAAACGATGCTGTCATCAGCGCGTATAGGAATATTTTTTTTGCAATAATCATAGCTACATTTCCTTCTTTAAAAATATGATTATTTAGAGAAAATTGTTAACAATATTGCACTACTCGCTGCGACATTCTTTGCATATTAATTGCAATATACAATAGCTGTTGGTGCAATTCTTACAAAAGTTCTCCTGTTATGCAAATATTTTTAAAGAATTAGCCTGTTTGTGATAGGTAGTTGGGGAGAAACAAAAATGAGATCTTACTAATTTTATATAACCTTGTTACCCATAATAAAAAAGGCATGCTATTTAAGCATGCCTTACATTTACTGAAACAAAAAAAGATTAACTTTTTTTGTTTTGATTATATTTATTGTACTCATTTTTTTGTTCATGTTTTTGCTCATGTTGCTTATTTTGTTCATGTCGTTGTTGACCGCCTTGAGATTGGCCTTCTTTTTTGTATGGATTATATTGGCCGTTATTTTTGTTACCTTGTTGTTCATTTCTATTGTGTTGATTGCCACTATTTTGATTTTGATCGTTTTTGTTGTTTTTATAATCGTGAGCCATGATAACTCTCCTTTTTAAAGTTAAATAAATATAGTTCTTTAATAACATTTTTAGTATATCATTAAAGAATAGCCAAAATAAATACTATTAGAAAGTCTTTATGTGCTTTTCCCGTTAACCCATCAAGGGTATTTTATACAGAGAAAGGCTTTAAAAATATCTTATTAAAAATCATTAAAATAACCTTATAAAAAACGTTTTTCTCTGCAGAAATCTCACAATTCTTTAGCCCTACAATTTTTTTGCTTTTTATCTTTTTATAAGTATCACGGTACAGGTAATAACGCTTTTCGGCTTCTCGCGCTATCAACTTATCAATTTCTTCTTTTGCTATCGAATTATTACATGATGATATAATCACCGCATGCCCATCTTTGGTCCAATACTCGCAACAATATTCACCCTGCTTATGTACCGCTTTTTTGTTACGCTTCGCAATTACCACATCTACCTCTCTATCATCTAATAAAAACAGAGAAGTAAATTCCATTCTATAAGCGTAAGCGGTGAACGTTTTTGTTTTGTTTTTTCCGAGCATACCGTGCCATGTTATATCTTTATAATCAATTGACTTTGGCACTATCACATAGTCAAGGTTCAAAGAATAGATATGATGCAGAGTGAACAGATTAATAAAAATCAAAAAAAATAATATGTTTCGGTACAACATTATCTATTCCTTTTTTGAGAAACAGCGTAAAGGCTATTTATTCTTTTTTGCTTTATATAATGATTTATAAAAATAATAATGTCCTTTTGATACATCGAATGAATCTAAAGTATTAATCCAGGCATGCCCATCTTCTGTCCAATATTCAATATAATATTCAGGGCATCCATGACATGCTTTCTTGTCATGAATTAAAAACATTGCATCTGTTTTTCTACCCAGCACATTAAAGTCAACACCTTTATGTATATAAGCCTTTAATTTTTTTTCTTTATCTCTAGCTAACCCATAAATGCCATGCCACTTGATAGTCTTATAATCGATAGACTTGGGTACTATTTTGAAATTCGTCACTTCTGCACTGATGCAGTGGACATAAATTATTTCTAAGCAAACAATTAAAAAAAGTATGTTATACCTGAACAGCATTTTACTTCCCTCCATTCTTATTTTTTATAATACTTTTCAAGGGTAAGTATACAGCGCTGGTTAGCGTGAAATCAAAGAAACAATACAAATGTCAGTTCATGCATTTTACGCTCGAGCCATTTGCAATAAAAATTGCAAGCGATTTGTATCGGCGCAAGAATGACGAACCTCACCGAGCAATGCTTCTTTATGCATTATAGAAGCATTATAATGAGGAAAATCAGACTTCAAAAGATCAACGAGAGAAAGTATAGTAATACTCTCTCCTGTAGCAACATTACATGCCTGACCGCATAAATGAGAATCATCTATACTTGCCAACAGACTATTGCACTGCACAATAAAATCAACAGGCACGAAGTCACGCGTCTGTAACCCGTCACCAAAAATAGTTATCGGTAAATTGTGTGCCATATTATGTCTAAACTTAGGCACCGCTGCAGCATACGAACCTTGCGGATTTTGGCGTTCACCATACACATTAAAATATCTTAAACAAAGAGTTTTTATTCCATATTGCTCACAATATAAACGACACAATAATTCCCCTATTAACTTTGAAAGTCCATAAGGAGAAAGAGGGTGACACTCATCAGTTTCTTTGCACATTGTTTCTTTATTTCCATATACAGCCGCCGATGACGAAAATATAAAGCGTTCGACATTATTCATGCGCGCTGCTTCTAATATATGTGATGTTCCATGTACATTAACATCAAAACAGCGTTGTGGATTTGTTAGAGAATCTTGCACACTCGTTAATGCTGCCAGATGGAAAATGATCGATTGTCCTTGCGTAGCATGCAAGCAATCTTGCCAGTTGGTAATATCGCCCTCTATCAATGTAACACAATCTCTTACTGCTGCTATGTTAGCCAATGACCCTGTTGAAAGATTATCAAGAATGGTCACTATTGCGCCAAGATTAACCAATTGTTCTACTAAGTGAGAACCTATAAAACCACATCCTCCGGTAACCAGCACTTTCTTGTCTTTATAAAAATCTTTATCGCAAGAATATACGGTCAAAACAAAGACAGAAACAAACAATAAAAATCGCTTTATACAAGGCTTATACATACACTTTCCCTTTTTTATAAAGATGCTAGATATATTGCAAAATGGTATTCCAGCTATCATAAAAATAATTAAGGAACATTGCAAAGCATAACTATTTCTATAATATAGTTCGAAAATAGATCGATTATCCTTAATAAGGAGAAGTATAATGATTAAGCGTAGATATATGCTCGCATATTGCCTGATGATAAGCACATTTTCATACATCAGCAGTACAACTAACCGTCAGAATGCAATGATTCACATTGCGGCTACAATTGATAAATATCAATCATTTATGAAAGAAGGAACTTTAGCTCATCAGGACTGGAGTACTTTTAATGTACCTCCACAAGCACGAGATATCACTTTCAAGAAAGCATTTGAATTATTTATAGAAAATGATGGCAAAATTGTTGTAGAACTTGGTACTACACGCAGCTTTGTACATGGCGGCCTTCCGGGTTGCAACAGCGATGATGTACGCTTTTGGACGCCAAACAGTCCTGAGAACTGGGATTGGGGTGCCGGCTGCTTCACTCGAATAGCTGCTGAATGTCTTGCACCACTCAACATAATCATTCATACGGTGGACCTTGCACAATCCCACATTAATCGTTGCAAAATTATAACAGCGCCATTTGCACAAAGCATACACTACCATGTTTGCTCCTCACTCACCTATTTAGCAAACACAGATCAAAAAATAGATCTTTTGTATATGGATACCGGTGATATGACACCCATAGAACCAACTGCTCTTTTACAATTAGAAGAAGCAAAATTGGTGGTTAGCCGTGATTTAATAGCGCCACACGGCCTCATTCTTATAGATGACGTTAAAAATCAAACGCCAAAACAATTTGGCGAAACGTCAGACCTTGGCAAAGCAAAATATGCATTACCATACCTATTGGAACATGGTTTTGAAATAGTCGAAGATGAATATCAAATACTATTGCAAAAAATAAATTAACTTTTCTTGTGAGGTATTACATGAAATGCGCCAATAGACTGAGAACAATAAAAGTTCTTTTCGTTTTTTTATTTGGTATCCCCTTTCTAAATATTGATGGATACGAAGCTTTAAAAGTATTACATCTAAGCTTTCATCGAGGATGCATTAAAGAGTTTGAAGAAGTTGCACGTTCATTACCTATTAATCTTACCTCTTGGTACATCCATGATGATCCTAAACAGTTTGACTCCCAAGGAGTTGGCGCATCTATTTATAACATAGGGCATGAGCGAGCAGAGCGCATATGGCACAAGCACAAAGAATATTTTAATCAATTTGATCTTATTATAACTTCTGACACCGCTCCTTTATCGAGGATTTTTTTACAAAATAATTGGCAAAAACCATTGATTATATGGGTATGTAATCGCTTTGATTACAGCGATAGAGCAAGCCTTGACTGCAATTTTCCTGATCAAGAATTTTATGTGCTATTCCAAAAGGCAGCATATATGCCAAAGGTAAAAACAATTTCATACACACCTTATGAACTTGCCTATGCAAAAGCAAAGGGCGTATCGTGGGAAGATTTCACCATAAAACCGGTAGGGTCACATGAGCAAGAGCTAAAACCGGAAGAATCATCTATTCATGCGCATATACAACAAGAAGAAACAATCTTTGTGCATCCGCGTTTAGAAGCTTGGGGTAGTCAGCCAGGCAGACAATTTACTCATCTACAACACGAATGTGAAAAACGATCTATTACTGTCTATATGGGTAATTACAATGGCCCCGATGATATAAAAAACTTTAAAGGCGTTATATTTTTCCCCTATGCATGGTCCAATTTAGCTCTTTTTGAAAATATACAACGCGGTATCATTCATTTTGTACCAACAGTGCGCTTTGTGAAAGAGCTTATCGCTGCTCATAAACCTGTTACTTATGATCCACAAATAATCGCCGGCAATAGTAAACTGTGTGAATGGTATACCCCTGAACATAAAGATATAGTCATATATTTTGACTCTTGGGATGATTTAAAAGAAAAAATAATGACCACGGACTATCACCGTATGCGTGGCAAGATAAAAGAATTTGGTAAACATCATAGAGAGAAAATGCTTCTTATGTGGCAAGAAACATTCGAACATCTACTAGCTCAAACAGGATTTAAGCAATAATTTTTAAGATTTTTATCATATTTATAGCGACATTTTATCATAGGAGCCCTTTTTGGCACATAAATAGATTTAATAGCAGGATTAAAAAAACTAACAAAACTGGAAACATTGCTTGTGGTAGAATTAAATAGTCACAACGAGCGAGCAATAAGCAATCATATATAAAATCTCAGGGATACCGCTCTTTAAATGCTTCCAAGGCTCGATTACTATCAGTAGCTAGATAGATTTTAATAGCTTTATCGGAATATCTTATTAACAATGTATCCCTCTCATGAAGATACATTACATGAGAGGGGTAAACTAGCGGCTAATGCCAAGTTCTAAAAGTTGATTTGAAAAAATAAGGCCGCCTTATTTTTTTTGGCGGCTCTTTTCAAAGGTGAATTGCTAGGGTTATTTTATAGCAAAACTAACGCGCGTATCTGTTACGCGATAAACGGTATATTCTGAGTCTTCTAAAGAATCTACAACTGCCTGTAAAACTTCCGGAATATCAGTGTCATGATATACAATTAATTGTGCACCTGATTTAATTGCTTGTTCTGTTTCGTATTTGACATGATAATAATCATGTGCACCGTCAATAAACCACGCATCAATAGGGAAATGTTGTTCATAATTGTATGTTAGGCTATCACCAAAAATTTGTTGATAGGGTAAATAACATTTATTACCAATAGTTTTTTTATCGAGATAATAAGGCGGCGTATTGGGTGGAAGATCAATGCTTATTATGGAGCTTGTTCGACAGGCATTGGCCATTATCAAAGTTCCATAGCCTTCGCATGTGCCTATTTCAAAAATTTTTTTTGGGTTATGTTTTTTCATAAGACAATGTAAAACCAAAAAATCTTTCTCAAAGCCTGCTTCGGCACGAATAATAGCATTTGCCGATAATCCAGGAGTAATAACTATTTCGCTTGTTATAAATTCAAGCGCACCAATAAAACTAAGCGGTAAAATAATTAAGCAAAGTGTTATAATACTTTTTTTCTTCATATAATTCCTTTTGTTTTGATTATTAAAATAGATTTTTTAACTCATAATATCTGCAAGATATTCATCGATAAGCAATTTTTTCTTAAGATGATACGATTGTGATAATTTTTCATAATTTGTACCGCCACGATAATGCAAGAACCAGCAATCTTCTCCTTCCATGAAAAATTGGATGGTATCTGGATTTTTTAATAAAAATTTAATTTCTTTTTCATTAAATTTTCTTTCTTTCCAAAAGTTTATTTTTTGTTCGGTCGGTGTCGTACTCGTATCGTGAGGGAAAAACCGATCGGAGCAATATATTTGCCAGCCATAAACAGTATCAATATTTTTGACCGATAAATCGGGATGATCTTTTAGATAATAATGAGTAAAGCCACCGGAGTCGGCGCTGCATTCGTTTACCCAGCCACAATTAAAATTTAATGTTTTTTTATCAGGAAGTTTTCTCATATCGAGAAAGGTAATCATAGGACATAAATATGCTATTGTTTTTCCGTGCCCATTGTCTGAGCCTTTAATCCATGATGCTATGTCGTAATCCTTCATATATTCAGTAATATTAAAGGGGCGCACCAAGAACATATCAAAATCAATCAGCAGTACGATACCATCATATCAAAGCAAAAATTATCTAAGGCATATTGTACACAGTGTACGTGGCGGACATTGCTGGGTGTTTGATGGTTTGGATATATCTGAGGCATATTGAGTGGTAAATAATAAGGGTATTCATGAATGTTTTGTGGGATCCTGATACATCTCACGTCTAATTGAGCACACATGGCATTGATTGCCTCATGTTCTTTTTCAGTCGGAGCATCGCTGAAAACAACATATTCATAATCATCTTGCAAAAATTTTTTAAAAGTTTTATTTTGCATCGCGATAAATTCGGGATTAGAATAAACAAAAGTGATTATTAAATTTTTAGGATAAGACAAAAAGCAAATGCAAGCCGTTAACAATAAGAATAATTTTTTAAGCATTTTTTCTCTCCTTAAAAATTTTAAAAAAATAGCGTAATTGATATTAGCCTTATTCAGATATATTTTGCAAGCGAGAAAAAACATTAAAAACAACCCTATTTATATTCTCCCATTTTATTTAACGTGAGTTCGACAAATAAAAAGTAGTTAAAAACGCTATGATTTCAACATGTTTCTGCGTATTCTTCATGTGTCATGCTGAACTTGTTTCAGCATCCATCCAATAGATAAGCATCGATCCAATCGACAAAATGGGATCTGAAGTCCAGGGTGACACTGTGAGCATCTAAAATTACTTTAGTTGCGATGTTTTCTATCGACTCATTTTATTTAGTCAAACAATTTCATAACTCCCTATTGCTAAGAACATTATTACATATTAGAATCGCATTATTGCATTCAACAGATAGGAGATAGCGTGAGAGCAAGAAGCATACTGTTTTTAATGTTGTTTCATTTTTCTATTTTTTCTCAAAATGTATCATTTAATAAAGTAGTCATTTGGGGATGGAAATTACATAGCCATACCCATTCCTATATTCATTATGCCTTTTACAAAACATTTAAGCATTTGGGCTATGATACCTATTGGTTTGATAACAATGATACTCTAGATAACTTTGATTTTAATAACACACTTTTTATTACCGAAGGACAAGTTGATCAAAAAATTCCGCTGTGTGAAACAAGTTATTATGTTTTACACAATTGTGATCCAAAAAAATATCATAAACTAATTGAAAATGACCATGTATTAATTCTTACTGTATATATAAATGATATCCTTACTGACGGTAGACATGCCGGCGACATGCACAAATTAACTGATTATCATTACTATTCTCTCAGAGATTATATTTTTTACATGCCTTGGGCCACAGACCTATTGCCTCATGAGATAGATGAGATGAAAATACATGTTCAAAATAACTGGGGACGCCCAACAAATAAAAAGGCTGGCTGGATTGGAACTACTACCGGCGGCCATTGGGGACCCGGAGATCAAATTACTCGATTTTCAAAGGCATGTAGCGAAAATGGCATAGAATTTGAAATTAAAAAAAATAAGTCATGGCCCGGCGCTATAGAACCGAAAGATAATGTGGAATTCATTTTTAATTCTTATCTCGCTCCTGCTCTTCAATGTCAGTGGCAAGTTGACCATGGTTATATTCCCTGCAGAATATTCAAAAACATTAGCTATGGCCAAATGGGCATTACAAATTCAGCAACCGTATATGAGTTATTTGATAAAAAAATTATTTACAACAAAGATGAGTATCAACTTCTTTATAATGCCTTAGAAATAAAAAAATCATTTACTTTGCAACAACAGCTTGAATTGATGGATTTTGTTAAAGAAAAACATACGTATATCAATCGAATACAAGATATTCTTTTTGTCTTCTCATTACTCAACAATAAAAAGGAAAATATATGAAACGTATTATGATACTGATGTCACTCTTAGTAAGTTGTTCGTTTATCTTATCAAAAGTCGATACTTACAAAGATTTTGTCATCCTCATCCCATCTTATAATAACGAACCATATGCAAAACCAAATATACTTTCTGCTTTCCAGGACTATCCAGAAGATCATTATCGCATCATTTATGTAAATGATTGCTCACAAGACAATACTCTTCCTCTTATTGAAGAAACTGTAACACAAAATAACAAACAACATCTGACAACAATCATTGACAACCAAGATCGCAAAGGCGCATTACAAAATCTTTATGAAGTTATTAACAACTACATAGAAGATAAAGAAATCGTAGTTATTCTAGATGGTGATGATCAGCTTGCGCACAAAGATGTTTTAAGCTGGCTTAATGAGTTTTATACATTAAATGATATTTGGCTCAGCTATGGACAATTTATGCATAGTAGCGACGGACACATTGGTTTTTGCCAACCAATGCCGGCTGACATAGTAAAAAATAATGCATTCAGACAGTGGCGCCATGGTGCATCGCACTTAAAAACATTTTATGCAAAGCTTTTTAAAAATATTAAATACTCAGATCTTACTCTCAATGATGTTTTCTTTGAAATGTGTTACGACCTAGCGATTATGTTCCCCATGATTGAACAAGCCCGGGATCACTTTGCATTTATACCAAAAGTTCTTTACCTGTATAATGACATCAATCCCATATCCGACCATCGCAAAAGCAAGGATTTACAGCGCCAGCTCGATCTGTACATACGCGCATTACCTCGATACAATCCACTTGATGTTCTCTTTTAAGTAAAATTTAGAAGGATCGGTAAATGAATTTTTTCAATAAATTGTTGCTTGTATGGTTAACAGCATGTTTACCCTTATTGTCATCCGCAGTACCTTATAAGAATTTTGTTATTTTAATAGCTTCCTATAATAATGAACAATATGTAGAACAAAACATATTATCTGCTTTTCAAGATTACCCTGAGGAACATTACCGCATTATATTTGTAAATGATGGCTCTAAAGATAGAACTTTGTCTATGGCAGCCAATATTGTTATGCATTTTCAAAAACAACATCTTGTAACAATCTTCAGCAACACAGTGCGCCGCGGAGCATTGTATAATCATTATTGGGCCATTCATCAACATATTAAAGATGATGAAATCGTTGTAATCTTAGATGGTGATGACCAACTAGCAAACGAAGATGTATTAACCTATCTTAATACTATGTATTTATGCAATGATATATGGCTCACCTACGGTCAATTCAGACATATCAGCAATAATAGCATAGGCTTTAATCAGGCTATACCTACTGACATAATTCGCAATAATGCATTCCGTGAATGGACACATATTCCGTCACATTTAAGAACATTTTATGCAAAATTATACAAAAATATTAACTTAGAAGATCTCACTATTAATGGAACATTTTTAGAAATGTGCGCAGATATGGCGGCTATGCTTCCCATGATAGAACAAGCACGAGATCATTTTAAATTTATTCCGAAAGTGTTGTATCTATATAATGATCAAAACCCTATATCAGATCACATAAAAAGTGCAGAATTGCAAAAAAATATCGATCTACATGTTAGATCGCTACCTGCCTATAAGCCACTTGATAAGTTATTTTAAGCAAAAGGCCTCGGAACTACTTGCCGTGGCCTTTTATCTTTGTAAAATTATTTTCTCATTTCTGCATGATTTTTATCTAATGCAAGAAGTCGTTTGCGATACGGCAAATGCCAACTTTCAGGATAACAATATGAAGGGCTTAAGATAATTGTCGGCTGATTATCAATAAAATAACGATTTAAATGA
>JAKAUA010000020.1 GCA_021827875.1 bacterium
ACTTATTTCTTTCCATAAATTATCTGTTATCATCAGCATAAGAGCGTCCTTTCTTTTTGTTTCACTCGCTATTTTAGCGAATAAATCAAAGTGGCGCTCTTATCTATTTAATTTTCGGATAAGCTCTTATAAAAAAGATGGCTTCGTCTTTTAAAAATGGGTATTATTGGAGGTTATAATAATGAAAAAAACATACTTGCTCATAGCCGTTTTTCTCCTATTAATAGGTGTAAGATCCATGGCAATGTTGCAACAAGCACGCAATTGGCTAAATCAACGCTTTAGTTCTCGTGTAGCCGCAGCTGCCCGCACGTCTACAACGTCCGGTGCCAAGGATAAGCAACAAAAAAGGCTTTTTTCTTCCTATGACACATACAATACCCATGAAGCCCCACCACCACCCCCAAAAGGATATGGTGAACTAGGTACATTGGAAGGACTAAGCGTATTGTCAGCCTATATTGCCTACTTTTTTGGTAGCATCACGCCCGTTACTGCGGCAATCAACAAGGGACAACAAAATGATATTAATGAACATTTGAACAAAAAAAATCTAGGACCGGTACATAAGCGTACTGATTATAATGATCAAGATGATACGTACAAAATGCCGTAAAAAATATAAGATGATGTTTTTTTAAAAACCATCATCTTATTCTTCTACAAAACGAATGCGTGCACCTAATGTATTTAATTTTATATCGAGTGCTTCGTAGCCACGTTTAAAATGGTGTGTATTGCTCATCATGGTTGTACCGCCGTGCGCTGCCATGCCGGCCAACACGAGCGCACAGGATGCGCGGATATCGGTCGCAGCGACTGCGCTGCTAAGCAGCTGGCCAACACCTTTTACCGTTGCCTTGTTGTCTTTTACGCCAATAATGGCGCCCATCTTTTGTAATTCGCTGACATGTAATAATCTATTTTCAAATACTGTTTCTTCTATAACACTCGTGCCTTCTGCCAAGCATTGGGCAACCATCATGGGTGCTTGCAAATCAGTAGGGAATCCCGGATAGGGTGTTGTTTTGAATGAAACTGCTTTTGGTGCTTGTGTGGCACGCAAAGTAATACCAACATTATTCTGGCCGATATCAATTGAATGGCCCATTTCATCCAGCTTGTATAGCACTAGATCTAAATGGTCTGCGCGTGCCTGGGGCAAGACAATTTTGCCACCGGTAACTGCGGTAGCAATAAGCAGTGTGCCCGCTTCTAATCTATCCGGGATAATTGCGTGTGAAATGGGATGCAATTCTTGTACACCTTCGATAATAATCGTTGCCGGTGCATTAACGGTAATGTGTGCGCCCATCTTTTGTAGGACTTCTATTAAATCGAATACTTCAGGCTCAAGTGCTGCATTAATTATCGTAGTGGTGCCTTGTGCAAGTGTTGCTGCCATCATAATATTTTCAGTCGCGCCTACGCTGGGATACTCTAAAACAATGCGTCGTGCAGATAATTGCGAGCATGATGTATGTAATTCATCGCCTACCATGGCTATAGATACACCCATCTTTTCAAAATTCTTGAGATGATAATCTATGGGACGCGCACCAAGTAAGCAGCCACCGGGCACTGCTAATTCGGCGTGCCCAAAGCGTGCCAACAGTGGTCCCATAGCCAAAACTGATGCGCGCATTTTCTTCATAATATCAGGCGACACATGCCATTTGTTAACACTAACAGTATCAACTATTAGCGTGTGTTCATCTTCATTGAATAGTACCTGAGCACCCAATGCCTCTAACAACAGAATCATATTAAATACATCATTTGAAGCAGGAACATTAGTAAGTGTTGATTTGCCCGCGGTGAGTAACAATGATGTCATAATTACCAACACAGCATTTTTTGCGCCTACCAGATCTGCGGTGCCTTGTAAGCCTAATGACTGCTCTACAACGATGTATTCTTGCATAATAAAATAATTTCCTACTATTGTAATCTGCCTATTTAAGAACTCTAATAATATATGAAAATATTTTTTAGGCCAATCACACAAGCAAAAGAGGCCACTTATCATACGACGAGTGGCCTCTTTTGGGTTATATATTCACTATCTCACTGATGGATTGGTTAAGAACAGGCCAACCTTGTTTTGATCCGGAACTACCTGTTCCCACTGATGCAGGCATGCTTGTACTTTATTATGAACTTGATTAAATAACGGCATTACATCTGCTTTGCGATACAGCGACATATTTGATGTATACACCTTAACCGCTTTATTGGTGTCGCAAGAAAATTTCCATACATGCCAGTTGTCCATAACTTCTTGCGATGGCACATTCATTTTTCCTGCAGGCGTTACTACTGATCCTTCTGATGCACCCAAGTTATAGTAGAATGCATAGGCATCTGTCTCTGCTAATGCCAAAATAGCTTGATTAAAATCAATTGGATTAAGCTGTGTCAGCGTATCGCGTGTTATTACACAATGCTCTGAAATGCCATGATCAAGCAGTGATGACAATGATTTTGCCTCTTGAATATTGTGCCAATATATCTGCGGATAATCGCATTTTAAACGTGCATACTGTTGCAGCACATCGCGCGCATCTGCTTGATACACCACACTAATTGCGCCCACTGAGCTCATCACTTGATCTTTTGATGACAACAGATGGCTCAATTGCTCCGGCGTATTGTCAGAAAAAATAATAAGATCTGCTACTGCCACATCATATTTATCTAAGGTATATGGCTGTGCGTGAGCAAGCGGTTGATATGATTTCTTTTGGCGTGTTTCCGTAGCTGAAGCCGCTTGTAATGTGCGATCAACCTTAAAGCTATTAATGGGGTTGTCTGCATTCCAATAATAGATAAATTCAGGGTTATATCTCATGTGCCAACCGGCTCTTTCAAGCATTGGATAGAGAAAAATATAATCTATGCATGCCGGATAGAATTTACCTTGATAACCGGCAACTTTTGCAGAGATCATCTCATCCAGCGGTGTTATTTTGAATAGCCATGCGCGGAAGGTGCGTATATGCATATAGACCCAATTATATTCGCGGAAGCTATTATTTCTGATCACTTCATCAGGTGTTGGCTGTGACATATTTGCTTTAGTAATACCCCATGCTGCGGCTTCTGCTTTTGGATAGGGCTCATCACCACCATACATAAACCAAACATCAGGATCTGCATAGAGATCATTAATCATTTTAAATACGTCAGGATGAGCAAGAAAGTCGTCACAATCTAACATAACGACAATTTCTTCATCGGCGCAGTGTCTATGAATGCCATAATAAACATTGCGCAATTTGCGCCAGCGACGTTCGTTTTGTATAAAAGTAATTTTATCAGCAACATCATTATTTTCTTCTATGTATTGGTTCATTACTTGAACGCTATCATCGCTAGAACCATCATCTATGAAAACAACGCGATAATTACTATACTCCTGAGAAAAAACAGAATTTAAGGTACGCTCAATATAATGAGCATTATTATATGAAGGGATCACTACTACTAATGGCAGCTCAGCCCCAGACAGATCAACTTTCGCGCGCCAGATAGGCGTTTGTGTAGTGGCACATACTGACCCTATACCTACAAGTAGTATAATTAATTTTGACAAAGATAGTTTCATACAGTATTCCTCTCAGGTTATGAACAGATACGATTAAATGGTAAAAGTGCTATTGCGTTACTATCAACTTTAATCTCATTGAATAATTGGTCACACGTTTCTATTGAAGTAAGATCATCTCTTGCAAATGCAGGCGCTATCTCATGTTTGCGATAGAGCGTCAAAGCTCGATTGCATGGTACACATTCAGAATTAGCTTGCTGCAAGACATTGCAATGGCACACCATAATATCATCATGAATGAGTGATGTTGGCAGATCGTGAATGGTTCCGTCTATCCCAAAGCTTTTTGCATCATACGCAAAGTAAAAACAGAAGGTACGTGTTTTTTCCATCAAATTAATACACACGGTGAGATCAAGGGAGGGATGTTGCAATGATGTTGAGCTCATCATAACATAACCACTGGTAAGCTTTTTAATCACAGAAGAAAATGGCTTACGTTCAAGGTTGTGCAGTTGTAAAACAGGATATTTTCTTTGTATTTTTTTTATTGCTGCTTCATCTTTTGCATTGTAACATGCATGAATTTCTCCCACTCCTTTTGCATTGTTCCAACATTCTATTGTCGAGGCTAATTTTTCTATATCATCCACAAACAGAACGATATCTGCCCAACGATGATTTTCAAGATGTGCGTTAGTTAAAACCGGTTGTTGTAATGTTGGATAGTGAGGCTTTGCACGAATATCGCGCGGAATTTCTATACGGTCAATGTGTGACTTTACTTTAAAATCATTTAACGGTGTGTCAACATTACGATAGAGTAAGGGATCTGAAATAAAGCACATTTTTTCTCCTGCCATTTCAAGCATGGGGAAAAAATAGGCATTGTCACAGCAGACATTAAAGAATTTCCCTTCATGACCGGGACGTGCATCAAGAAGATCTACCAATCTAATTTGCTTGAAGAGCCATGCATCAAAACTGCGTAATCCTGACCAGATCCATGGATGATTGCGGAATGCTCTGGTTGCGATGATATGATTGGGTGTCGACTGTGCATAGCCCATTACCGGCAAACCACACTCTTTTGCCTTCTGCTCAGGCAAATTTTTGAATTGTGCGTAAGAGACCCAACAACCTCTTTCGCGGTGTACTTTTTCGATAAATTCCAGCACGCGATTGTTTAAAAATGCGTCATCGCCATCGAGCACCACTACCAAGTCGGTATCTTGGCACATATGCACGGCACCATAAATGTTGGCCATGGCGCCACGATTGTAAGAATTATGTAACACTGTTATGCGACTTTGCAAATGTCTATCATTCACGTACTGATCAACTAATGCGCCCATACCATCAGTAGAACAATCGTCTATGTATACCACATTAAAATTCTGATAAGTTTGAGTAAAAACCGAGTCTAAATTATGACGATAATAATTTTTGTTATTGAATGAAGGCACAATCACCGTAATATGGCGTTGTTGCGCTGCATGACATGCCATACTTATGGATAACACTAGAAGTGCTCCTAAAAAACTGCTTCTCATCTTCTACTCCTTTTTTAAATGAAAATGTACTTAAAGCAACGTGCACATAATTACGCAAAACAACGCAATAGTCAAGTATGATGAATCAGGCAAAGAATGACTCTAGCCAAACCATAAATTATTCTGTTATGGTAAGTTCATTGTTAAAAGGAGCATATTATATGAATGAATATATAAGCACACTTATAGAACAACAGCGCGCATTTTTTGCCCAAGGCGCAACTCGCGATATTACATTTCGTACAGAACAACTTATTAGATTAAAAGATGCTATCATTGCCCATCAAGAAGAAATTCTTGCTGCACTGGTAACCGATTTAAACAAACCGGCCTTTGAGGCATATACCAACGAAATTGCGCCTCTCCTTTCGAGCATAAATCATATGCTCGGCTGCTTGGGTGATTGGTGCAGGCCAAGAGCAGTAAAAACACCGCTTATTTTTCTTCCCGCACGTAGTAGCATAACCTATGAACCTTTTGGACTCGTTGCTATTATTGCACCATGGAACTATCCCTTCCATTTATCTTTCGAGCCATTAATTGGTGCTATTGCAGCAGGAAATTGTGCTATTGTTAAACCATCTGAATATGCAAGCGCAAGCTCAGCTCTTATCGCAAAAATAATTAGTACGATATTTCCCGCGGCGTACATCAGCGTGGTTACCGGTGATGCGCAGGCGGCAGAAGAGCTGTTAAGCTATCAATTCGATTATATATTCTTTACCGGAAGCAGTGCTGTAGGCAAAAAAGTGATGCACGCCGCGGCAACGCACCTTACCCCACTTACCTTAGAGCTTGGCGGCAAAAGTCCCTGCATAGTAAGCAAAGATGCGCATCTTAAAAGCAGCGCCAAAAAAATTGTCTGGGCAAAATTCTTAAATGCGGGTCAAAGCTGCGTGGCTCCCGATTATTTATTGGTTGATGCAGCAGTTAAAGAAGAATTGATAGGCTATATGAAAGAGTATATCGCTACTTTTTTTGGCACCAACCCCATCAACAGCCCTGATTACGGTCGTATTATTAATCAACACCAGCTTACTCGACTTAAAGCATTAATCCATGATGGTGCCATACGCTGCGGCGGTGTAGTTGTTGAGCAAGAACGGTATATTGCCCCAACGCTTATTGATGAGGTGCCATTGCACGCACCAATTATGCAAGAAGAGATTTTTGGCCCCTTATTGCCCATTATTAGCTATAATTCAATTACTAGTGCCATTGATATTATTAAAAAACATCCCAAACCATTGGCGATCTATATTTTTACTAATAACAGCTCTTTGCCGCAACACATACAAGCTCAAACTGCCTCAGGTGCTCTATGCATCAATGAGATTATGGTACAGGTTGCTTCACCCTACTTGCCATTTGGTGGCGTAGGTGCCAGCGGCTTCGGACGTTATCATGGTAAAAAGAGTTTTGAGACTTTCTCAAATACAAGGACGGTAGTCAAAAGCTTATCTTTTTGTAGTCTTCCCCTCCGCTATCCACCTTACGGCCGGCTGCACGGATGGTTTAAAAAGCTCTATGCCCTTATCTTAAATAAGTGGTAAGCCCATCACGAATTAATCAATTCATGTTGTAATTTTATCATATCTCGCTATGCTAACATTGATGCGTAAAACCCACTCTTTTTCAACAAAAGCGACAATGAATATAATTACTAAGTACAAAAAAATATATTTCTTTTTTCTGCTGTTTCACCCTACAATGTCTCAATTGTTTGCATTTAACATCCCCTTTAAAAGAGTTGTTAGTACTATTAAAAGTCATAAAACCCCTCCCAATCCATGCCGACAAGAAAATGTTTATACCATTATCCCCAATAGACTTCAGTTAAAACACATTTCATACCCCGCGCTTGATGGTCCTCTAGGCTTCTACCCAGAACTCTCATCGCTTAAATTAAAAACACCTTTACTAAAGAATCTTGGCGGTGATGACGTAACTATATTAAGTATTGGTACCCTCATCGTAGAGATATTTATAATACATGAGGAATTGCCTGCCCGAGAGCGTTGCAAAATTGTAGTCACCGACTATCTTCTTAATACTATTTGCATCAATACTTTACAAGCAAAGCTCGAGCAAATGTTTAAAAAGCATCTTATCGATCGTTACTGCAGTAATTTATCTAATACAACAAAAGATATCGTGCAAGATGTTACTCACACTGTATTTTCCTGCGCAAGATTATTTGTTTGTAGTAAAATAAGAGATAAAATTACTGGAAATATTTATCCTAATCATGTCAATGCGCGAATCAATGCCCAACTCGATGCGCTAAGACAACAACGAGCAGGAGGAGTATCAGAAAACATGCAGCTATGGCTACTGGTTGCAAGACAGCAACAATTAAATGATGCGGTTGCAAGACTAGAGCTATTGAGGCATAGATTTGCAGAACTCGCAGAGCAAGAAATGTTAAAACACATAGATAAAGCTCAATTACAGCGAATACATCCTAATTACAATGGTGCCGCTGCTTAAAAAAATTTAGGGGAGACAAACTTGTCTCCCCTTTTTTTATTACATCATGTTGATCATAAAGAGCTGATCGAATGAGATAAAGCGATTAGGCTCTCTTTTTGGCAACCATTCAGGGATTATGCGCTGCGCATAGCACATAAAGCTATTCAAGCCAACTTTGTTATCTATATTGCCAGCCTCATTAATATACTGCTCCGGAAACGCTATGCCTATACCAAACAAGCGTGGTGCGATGACACCGGAATGGCCGTCATAACTGAGCTCTGCATTATTGCCATTAATCATAGGTGCTTCGTTCCGCTCATAACCAACAGCGTAAATCACTTTATTGCATGCATCCATCCAGGCATCGCGCGCTTGTTGATCATTATAGAGACGCAACAAATTGATTGGTTTGTTTTTTTCTAATACTTCTTTTGCCCATTGTGCGGCCATACCTGCAATGCCGCCAACAATCTCGTATTGAAACGGCGCTCGATAAAAATTAATAATTCTTTTTGTTTTAAGCTCAGACAAAAACTTCATAACTAAAACTGCTGAGTGCGCGCTGCCAATGACAGCTACGGCATCATTAGTATTAACTGCTTGTGCCAACAAATTTTTATCAAGTGCAACATCAAGGCAAATCTCATGCGCACAATCATAATCCAGACGCTTAGGGTGCGATCCTATCGCAAGCACTACGTTTTCGGCCGTGAAATGGTCATCCCCCTTGGTGGTAATGTGCCATACATTGTTATCAAAATAGAGCGCCTGTATAGAATCTTGTACCGAAGCAATTTTAGTGCGTAAATGTGCAGTAATGTCTTTGAGCGGGTCAACTATAATCTGTAATGGATATTCAACTTCTTGATCATAGCTGTATAACTTATCTATGCATTCTGAATGACATTCTTGGAATACTTTGCATGCCTTAATAAAATCTACGAATAATCTAGTTTTTGTGTTGCTGGGTACATTGCTATAATATTCCCCTACACGACCAACATTAAATTCGGGGTCTATTGCCACTATATCTTTATCCGCAACTCCCAGATCAAGTAATAATCCTGCCGTGACTATGCCTGCAGGTCCAAAACCAACAATTGCCCATTTATAAGAAGGAATACTCTCTGCGTGCACTCCGGTTAACCAGACTAATCCCACCACTAATTTTAACGATGTACGTATACAAAATGATCTCATACTGTTCTCCCCTTAGATTAAATTCACTCTAGGGTTAGTTATATCATTTTTTGTGCTTGTAACAGAAGATATCTTGTGAATCAAAATCAATGATAAGAACTAGGCGGTAAAAAGAGATAACAGTTCGTACACATTAGTGATTGAAATAACTTTGCATGCGGTTTTTTCTAGTTTTTGACTACGTGCTACTAACAGTTGTTTAACACCAAATTTCTCAGCTTCGCGGATAAAGGTATTAATCTGATTAATTGGTTTAATTTGACCGGTTAAGCTAATCTCGCCAAGCACTATTGTTTTTTCCGGCAATGGCTGTTGAAAGTAGCTGGACAAAAGCGCGAGCGCAATCCCTAAGTCTGCAGCACTTTCTTTAACTTTGAATCCGCCACTAATTTTGAAAAATATATCATGTGCACTTAACCGCACTTGCAAATATTTTTCTAAGATTGCAGCGATTAATACCACTTGTTTGTGATCAACACCGGAGACTACCCGCTGTGGAATACCAATTTTAGATTCTATAGTTAATGCCTGTAATTCAAGCAGTAAGGGACGCGACCCTTCGAGCACACTGGTGAGCGCAGATCCGGGTGCGTATGATGCCTCACTCATTAAATGCTCATTAATATTGGGTACTTGCTCAAGGCCCTGTTCGCCCATTTGGAAAAAGCCGAGCTCGTTAATAGTACCAAAACGATTTTTTACTGAACGTAATACGCGCGTTTGCCAGCGCTCTTCACCCTGCAAATAAAAGACCGCATCAACCATATGCTCTAATGTTTTTGGCCCGGCAATATTACCTTCTTTAGTAATATGACCGCTGACAATCACGGTAATGCCTTCTTCTTTTGCCAAACGCATTAAATGAAAAGCCGATTCGCGTAATTGACCAACACTACCGGGGAATGATTGTGCATTGTTGCTATAACAATTCTGAATAGAATCGATAATAACAATATCCGGCTTTGCCGCCTGTGCCGTTGTAACAATGGTTTGTAAATCTGCTTGGTCTGAAAAAAGTAATTTCTCATTAATAGTGCCCAAGCGCTGTGCACGCTGATGCACCTGCTGTAATGATTCTTCTGTTGAGAAATAAAAGACCGTATATTTTTGAGCCAAGCGATTTGAAATTTGTAATAACAGAGTTGATTTACCTATCCCCGGGTCTCCAGTAAGAATAATAAAAGAGTTTGGCATAAGACCACCACCAATGACACGATCCCACTCAGAAATACCGGAGAACATACGCTCTTTGGGTTTGTCAGGGGTTGAACGCAAAGGTGTCATAATAGCAGCTTTACCGGCAGATACTGCTGCTGCCTTACCTATAACCATTGCCGGCGCTATAACTTCTTCTACAAGGCTATTCCACTCCTGACATTCAGGGCAGCAGCCCATCCATTTAATAGTTTTATAGCTACAACTGTTGCATGAATAACTCGTTTTTACTTTGCTCATAATTGTGACCAATTAGGCTGCTTATCAATGACATAACAATCGCGACAGCGTGCTTGATACATTTGAGTGGCGCCAACCATAATGATTGGATCATCATAGTATGCCGGTTTACCATTAATAATACGCTGAGTAAAATGCGCATCTGCGCCACAGATATCACAGACCGCATGAAGTTTTACCATATCATCTGAAAGAGCAAGCAAGGTAGGTATTATCCCAAAAGGAACACCACGAAAATCAAGATCAAGGCCGGCAACAATGACGCGCTTGCCTTGTTCAACTAATGATTGAATAATTGCTAGGGCATCTGAAGAGAAGAATTGTATTTCATCAATGCCAACAACGGCTGCCCCTGCTTGCTCAACAAGCCCGGGAACAACATCTAACGAATCAATAGCATGCACTTGATGCGTGGTATCACTATGCGAAATAATATTTTCGAGACCATAGCGATTATCAAGAACTGATTTAAAAGCCATAACTTTTTCTTTGGCACGTTCGGCACGGCGCAAACGCTTGATCAGCTCTTCTGATTTCCCTGAAAACATGGAGCCACAAATTACCTCGAGGCGCCCCTGTTTAATTTTTGTATCTATCATATGGTTCTCACCATTAAAATATATTTTTTATTACTGTATAACAAAAACGGATACATCACCATTAAAATCTATGTTTTATCTCTTTTTTTTACTACACTGATTTTATACAATACTATCCTTTGGAACCCTATGATAAAAAAACAAACAATTTCAAAAAAAACATCTGCCGCATCTGATGTATCCTCTTTAAGTAAATATATCGCACAAGCAGGATTCTGCTCACGACGCCAAGCAGTAGAATTAATCGAAGCGGGTAAAGTTGCCATTAATGGTAAAAAAGTTATCAATCCCGCCGAACGCGTAAATCCTTCTGCCATTGTCAAAGTAGGCAGCAAGGTTATTAGGCATGAACAAAAAGTATATATTCTCCTGAACAAGCCAAAAGGATATGTTACCACCGTTGCCGATGAGCATGGGCGTAGATCGGAA
>JAKAUA010000062.1 GCA_021827875.1 bacterium
AATCACTGTATAAAAAATATAAAAATTATATTTAGAAATGGATTTTATGCAGATCGCAAGCCAAAGCCTTATATATTTACTCTTGCACGGTTAATCATTGGTAAAGAATCAGTTCCTTATTTTGACCTTGATACGGCCAATAAGTATCAAGATGTGCAACCCTCATCAGCTCTACTCACTGCCCTAAAAGCTGTCAACCTTACAGTAGTGGACAAAAGATTTGATGAAAAAAATAAAAGATATACAGAACAAAATAAGCAAAGAAGTGTGCAATTGTGGCAAAAAAAATACACACAAGCACTCCAAAATAAGGAACCTTTCACCATTACTATCCAAGATAAAACAGCGGAGACAGCAAAACAATTGGGTAATACTTGCGCTTTTCATGCCTTAAAAAATGCTTATTATCTGTTTGAAGACAATGATGCAGGCTTATTTGATGATGGCTATGGTCAAACACCATTTTGCTTATCTGCATGGCAAGAAATTGTAGGAAAAAATTGTGACCTTGATGCTACGGACATAAAAAAAATTATATGTAGAACGGGAATAGTAAGCCCTGCAAATATCACTATTATTTCTAATGTAACTGAATTTGATCCCGGATCTTTTTCAGAATCAGATTTAGAGTTTGAAACATTTTGCACACCATTACAAGCATTGCAGGATAAACTTCCTTGCAAACATCTCTATGTTGTAGGCAATATGAAACATCAAGAAAATGGCGGGGGCGGGGGCCTTGCACGTATTCCCAGTGTTTCAGGAATTTTTGGTCATTGGGTCGCCATACTGATGAATGCAAATGCATCTGGCAAGATTGCCTTAAAATGCGCTGATTCCCTTGATACGCACGAGGCAGTAAATGAGGAAGTATTAAATAGTTTCAAACGTATTATTCTCAGTTCGCCCAATGAAATGAGAATGCAAAAAGACTTAGCCGGCTATATTGATACAATACTCAAATCATCCCGCGATTCAAAATTGCGCGATCTTAAAACATTAACTGAAGTTGCCTATGAAAAAAACTATTTTGTATATCCTTATTTTACAATGGTATATGTTCCACAAATATTAGAAGCACTTAACGGAATCGCCGAAAATAATAGTATCATATCTACTCCACGCCCATTAACTGATGATGATATACTTGATATTATTATTATATGTGCACGTCTTGCACATATAATAGACGAACAAAGTGGCTTTCTTAACCTTGATAAATATATGGCTTTGAATGGCTTGCTTTCAACACATATAGATGGTAATGATAAACATAACCTATTAAATAAATTTATTAAACGTTGATATAAACGGAGTGCCTCTATGCAACGAAACTTTTTTTCCCCTCGCTATCTCCTGATTATATTTTTTGCTGCAGTAACTCTTATTGCCGTTCTTATATATGAACAAAAATCGCAGCAAGAACAAAATATCATGCCAGAGCCGATAGTAAATCAAGAAACAATCAGCGCCACCCCGGAAGAAAAACCAGAACAGCTCCCTCTGCAAGAGCCGATTACCAAAGAATCCGTTGAACCTGCCACGGTTAAAACAAAGGAGCCTGTTGCCCAAACTACCCCTGCATTACTTGCGGCACCTACTAATGATAAGCCGGAGCATCTGAGTTGTAATGATTATTGCAAAGGATTTACCTCTCTTACCGCTGAATTTAAATTAAAGAAATTAGAAGTAGAAGGTATTATTCCATCGTGGCTACATGGCTCATTTGTTTCTGTTGGACCTGCAAAATTTGAAATTGGCGAGCACAAAGTAAAACATTGGCTTGAGGGCTTTGCCATGATTCATCGCTTTTCATTTAAAGATGGACATGTTTCTTATTTAAATCGCTTTTTAGATACAACCTTTGCCGCTACGTCTATGGAAAAAGGTAAGTTTACCAGCAACTCAATTTCTGATCCTAATGCATCTTATTTTACGCGTTTGGCACAAGCAATGTCTAATAAAGAACGGCCTCCATATGATAATGCCAATGTCAACATTATACAGCATGGTAACTGCTGCATGGCACTGACCGAAACACCCCATGCCATTGTATATGATGCACGTACCTTGAAAACAAAGGGTCTGTGTGTCTATAAAGATGATATTGAACCGCACGTCAGCACTGCCCATCCACTGATAGATAAAGAAACGGGAGATTTGTACAACATTGCAACTACCTTTGCAAAAAAAAGCAGCTATACCGTATACAAAATGAGTCCTGGCAGCATGAATCGTGTTCCTTTAACAACAATACCGGTATCATACCCTTCATATATGCATAGCTTTGCCATGAGCAAGCGCTATTTGATTATTACAGAAATTCCTTTTGTCGTAAGCGCTTATGATCTAGCGCTCAGTGGTAAACCATACATTGAGAATTTTAAATGGAAGCCACGTCAAAAAACTAAAATAACTGTTATTAATAAATCAAATGGCGCCATTTTCAGAACCTATGAATTACCCCCGTTCTTTACCTTTCATCATATCAATGCTTATGACACCGGCTCTCAGGTGGTTCTTGATCTCATTACTCTGCCGGATAGCGCACATATGAAATCATTCTTCCTAAATGAGCACAATAATAATATCAATTTTCCTCAAGGCACCGTAAATCGTATTACCCTTGATCTTAATTCATCCAATGCGCACATGAGCACACTCTCGCCTTTACCACTTGAAATGCCACGTATTTCGCCACGTGTTGTCGGCAAACAATATCGCTATCTCTATGGACTTAACAGCAGCCATGCCAATGGTTATTACGATCGAATTATAAAACTTGATGTGACAAATGAAAAATACATTAGTTGGCACCAAGATTATTGTTATGTAGGTGAAGCAGTATTTGTACCAAAACCTGATGGCGTGACAGAGGATGATGGCGTTGTACTCTCTATTGTGCTTAATACAAAAACAAACAATTCATCACTCATTATATTAGATGGTATCACCTTTAAAATGATTGCAAGCGTACAGCTGCCGCACCATATTCCATTCACCACGCATAGTGCCTACTTTGCCAAAAAAGAACTTCCGGTTGTTTTTAAAAGAGTGTGAATGGCGATTCAATTTTCCATCACCAAAAAACAACTGAAAATGTTGATTCAATGGGTTGAAACTAGAAATTAAATGTATTGTTATCTAGGACAGCCCCTTCTATTTTATCCGCCTAACCCTTCGATACAGCGGCTATAAAACCGCCACTCAGGGCGAGCGGCGGTAATAAACTTTTATGTTGAAGACTGAAGATGATCTGTGCGTAATATAAAAAGGCAGCGTAAAGCTGCCTTTTATGTTTTGGTCTCGCATACCACTATTTTTTTAATGCGCTTGACATATCTTATTATTTGCATCAGCAACTACAGTCGCCACTGCCGGCATTTTTTCTGGCTCTTTTTTTGTTTCTAGCGCCATGGCCAAGCGCAATTTTTCTTTTTCGAGCCCTTCTATTTTTGCATGCATGCTGGTACGCTCTTGCTGCAATATTTTATTATTTGCTTGCAATTCGGAACGCTCATTTTCAAGTCCTGCAATTTTTTGTCTCATTGCAGAACGTTCTTTTGCCAAAGATTGATTGCATTTTTGCAACTCTGATCGCTCATGCTCAAGTATTGCTACTTTTTGCATACATTCTTTTTTTTCTGACATTAATTGATCATATTTTTCATCGAGCGTTGTTGCAATTTTATTCAATGTAGGCTCAAAGCTGCTCGCTTCTTGCATAGATTGTTTTTCTGTTTCAAGCACGGCGACTCTTTGTTCGCGTTCTTTGCAATCTCTCTCTAATTTCGCAACTCTTTGCTGTAAGTTGCTATTTTCTTTTTGTGCTTTTTTATATGCATCTGTCATTTGCGCTATAGTATTTTCACGTGTATCAATAGCGACTTCATGTGCTGCAATTGTTTGATGCGACGCTGAAAGCGATTGCTCAAGCTCTTTAATCTCATCGCGTGCCTGTACCAAATGCTGCTCGGTGCGACGCAATCTGTTTTCTAAATTATCTGCCGTTTGCACCAATAAAATTTCACGATTCTTTTCTTCAAGTTGTGCGCGCATTCTTTTGGTAATATCTCGTTTTTTGTTCATACCTTCAAGTTCTGTAAGTATGCTATCAGCTAATGTATAGTCACCATTTTTTATTGCAGCACGAGCATCATCGTGTGCTTGTCCTATAGATTTTATGGTGTCGGCATAGCGATGTTCTCCTCCCAGCGTAGATGTCACTACAGTACTTAATAATATACCTATGTGTAATGTTTGTCTCATCTTCATGATATACTTCTCCCCTTATTACTCATAATAACCGCAAACAACGGTGTATGTTTTATCGCCTTTAACTACCTGCTCTGCAAATACTGTTTTTTGTGCCTTACGCAATGTATATGTCAATTGTACCGGACCTCGTCTTACTTCATTGATTAGCAGGCGCACATATGGTTTTCCATTATCATCTTTTGCATCAAGCATATTGCGCCAAATGTTATCATAATTTTCACCATCTGCGAGACAAATTCCTTCTGAATCATATACCGTTATAGATAAGTCACCACGTATAAATGATCCCGGCTGCGTAAATGCACGCATTGCTTCTACCTCACTACTGGTTTTTAAAATACCTACGGCACTTTTTACCAACAATAATGAAGTCTCTCTTTTTGAAATAGGAAAGAATGCCGTTACGATAAGATATTTTTCCAATCCCAGTTCTATTGACTCCACATACACAGATTCAAAAGAATTTCTTAATTTAACATTAACCCAACCACCGCCTTCCAGGCCCTTCTTAATGATTTCTTGTATGTATAAATTACCGTCATCATCTTTCCAATCCCATTGATTTGATCCTATCAAATCTGCATTGCCACCATCAGCTATATCAACACCTTTTGTTGAATAGACAGTTAATGCCATATCGCCATAACGGAATGTGTCATCACGTTTGGAACTAAATGCTTCGGCCGCGCGCGTTTTACCTTGACGCTTCATATATTCATAGCCCCGTTTTACCAAGTCAACCGCTTGAGAACGCGTTACCGTTGGATAATAACCACAGGCAATGAAATATTCTTCTTTTCTCTTGTTATCAACGACTTTTTCAGCATAGGCAAGCTTTGGCGCGGCCTTAGAAACATATTCTATCCAGATACCTCCGCCAGTAGTCTCCTTAAGCTTTCTTACAATTTCTTGATTTACATATTTACCTTTAGCATCTTTATAGTTCCATGCATTAGTACCAATTAAGCCCGGACGCTCGCCATGCGCTACTTGATCTCCATTAAAATCAAGCGCATAAATATACAAATCTCCAAATACAAAGCGTCCCAGAGGATAACTGAATGAGCTAAATGCTTCTTCTCCCGGATATCCCTGCTGATTAACTAAGGTATTAAAAAGTGCTACCGCTCCTTTAACCAAGGCTACCACTTGATCGTCTTTAGAATGTGAAAAGTAGCCGCAACCAAGCGCATAGGGCTTACCATCTTTTGTTACTTCCTTAACATAAGAAACTTTAGTTGCACCATACCAATAATAGGTGGTCCAATCTTTTTTTTCTTTTGCCGTTTTAATGATTTCTTGGATTATATACGTGTTAAATTGATCTTTAAGGTCCCACAGATTTTTCCAGAGCATGGTATAATAGTTACCATTACAATAGACATTCCCCTCATAATCATGCAGGAATATATAGAGCTCGCCTTCAATAAATGATTTTCCTTTCAAAAATTCTGCACATACCTCATCAAGAGTATGATTATCAAAATAACTAATGGCGCGATTTACCAAATTTTTGACTTGTTTTCTTTTTCTATCTACGTCAAAGCCGGCATTACTTTTAGAAAGCAATGCCGCAACTTCAGGATCATCACTACTCACTGCATTACTCTCAAATGCACTGGCAGATGCAACTGCCTGCGCAGCACCTGATGATTTTGTTTGAGGTCTCACGCTTTGCATTGTGACAGGATTTGGCGCTGCTGTTTCACGAGGAATGGCATATGCGCCTTGTCCTACAATGGCCGGTGGAATAATGCGTGCGGTACTTACCGGCGCACGCGGTTCAACTTGCTCCGGCATAGGATGCGGTGCTTGTGTTGCCGGTATGACTACATGAGTAGGTGATGGTTCGTTTGCTTCTGCCGGTGTTGTTTCAGCTCGCGCTATTGCTGCATTAGCCTGCTCATTTGCAAGCGCATTTTCTTCTTGTTCAAAAGTTGGATTGAGATTACTAGCATCGTGTGGCAACCCTTCTTGATCAGAAGATGGCGTCTCACTTTCTGGCATATCCATGTTTGTTGCTAATTCATTGCATGATACTTTTTGTGCAGCAATAATGCCTTGCCTTCGACAACGCGCATCAATCGCAAAACTCAACAGAACAAGCAATGAAAACCATACTGTTTTAATGTTCATAGGGGGTACCCTCTTTTTAATTTTTTTCCTTATTCCGATCTGCGTTGACCGGTAAAGTTAAGAAGAAATAAAAACAAATTAATAAAATCAAGATACAGCGTTAAGGCGCCAAACAAAGCAACTTTGCCCATTGTTTCATGGCTACCAATCAGACGTTGCGCAATATCCTTAATTTTTTGCGTATCATAGGCAGTAAGCAACGTGAACAAAATTACTCCAACAAAAGAGATGATCATATCCATGCGTGTACTTTTCACAAACATATTAACCAGCATTGCAATAAGAAGTCCTACCAGAGCCATAAATAGATAGCTTCCCATCTTGGTAAGATCTGCGTTAGTAAAATAGCCGTATAAAGAAGTCACCCCAAACATGCCTGCTGCAACAAGAAAAGTGACAAAAATGGAGGATGCCGTAAACATTATAAAAATTGATGCCATAGTTGCGCCCATAGTCGCCGAATATAAAAGAAAGAGGGAGGCAGCTACAGGAAAACTTAATCGTGGAAGAAATAAACTCAGCGCTATTACTAAACCAATTTGTGCAATCATTAAAAATAATAAGGGCGCCCATCCGGAATAAATGAATGAAATAAGTGCAGGGGTAGTAGCTATGTAATATGCTATGCCGGCCGTAATAGCCAGCCCTATAAACATCCACCCATATACACGATATAAAAGATTTTGTTGTTGCGTGTCTTTTTCACTAGAATCTTGATATAGCATTACAATCTCCTTCTGCTCTCTCGTTACATTGATGTTAAGATAGATAAACTCATTATCCCTTATCAATACTTTTTATTCTTGCATCAAATTTAATGACTATGGCATGCTCTCTTGAGAAATATCATTATAAGGAGAATACATGAGAACTAATTTTTCCTACGGCTGCATGTTACTATGCGCGTCTATGTTACTAATCAATTGGGGCGAACAAAGTAGCATACAGGGAAGCGGCAAAAATAAAGTCAATTTTTATGGTACGTTACTCACCAGAGAAAACAAAAAAATAGAATTAGACAATATTTCTATCGCTCATTTGTATGAAAAAATTTTGGCATATGAGGTCCCTTCTGAAAAAAAGATATATGAAAAAAAAGAAAGTAAATATGACAACGATGGGCTAAGTCGTCATCTGGTAAAGTATGAAGTAGAACAAGATCCACGACGCGGTATTGTTACTAAGCTCGATCTTGCAAAAATAGCAGAAATTAAAGTACCGCAACCGGACGTACGATGGGTCTGGGCAAGACGTAAAGGATATCATTCTGTGCCTTTCATAGAAATAGAAGTGACCTATAACGATTCACAAAAAACAAAACATAATTACTTGATTGAAGATTGCCGAAAAATAATCGGTGATGAAAAAAATGAAGCCGGCCCGTTAGAAAAAGATATTCCGCTCAATGCCATCCAGCAGCTGACAATCTCCGGCTATCGCTACCGCGATATAGAAAAAAGCAAAAAATGAGAATAGCCATTTCCGCTACTCTTCTATATAGTAATGAATAAAATTTTTTAAGTATTATAAAGGATTTATATGGCACTCCACATTACCAAGTCAAATTTTGCCAAAGAAGTAGAACAGGAAAAGAAGCCTATCGTGATTGATGTCTATGCCAGCTGGTGCGGACCCTGCAAACTTATGGAGCCTATATTTGAAGAGCTCGACAAAGAACTAGGTGCAACCTATAAATTTTTGAAAATTAATGTTGATGAAGAGCGCGAATTTTCTATCAAATACGGCGTTACTTCTGTACCTACATTGTTGTTTATTAAAAACAATAATGTAGTTGGACGCGAAGTCGGGTATCTTGATAAAGAAGCGCTTAGCAAGAAGATAATCCAATACTTGGGTTAATAAAATAGTGCCCCTGCGCGGGGCGAGCGGCAAGCAGGGGTCTTGTCACCCCTCTTGCATCTGGGACACTTAAAACCAACGGTTTTAAGAATTCCCTTGGACCGCGTCAATTCGACCACACAAAATTTTTAAGAAAAATTTTTTAATGGTGCTCAACGACGCTAATCAGATTTTATCTCAATTGAATTTTTGCTATACAACGTCATGCACACTATTTCATAATCAATAAAATTAATTTCCGATAGTTTCTGCGAGCCGTAGCAATTTTTTAAAATTGCGTGTGTGAGCGTTTGAAACGAAAGAACAGATTTTTAAGACGGAGTCTTAAACGCCCGTTTTCCAAAAGAGTGGGCGAGCGCTCTTTTGGCGCATGTCCCCGCGGAGGGGACAAAAGAATTGGCCGCCCTGCCCTACGTAGGGGCAAAAAGAAAAATTAAATTTTTACAGCTTTTTGTCTTTCACACTATAGCCCAACGCAGCGAGTTGATCACGTATTGCATCAGCCTGTTTCCAATCTTTAGCTTTGCGCGCTTGCTCACGATCATCAAGCAACTGCTGCATTTCCGGCGTAATAGTAACTTCTGCTTCTGCTAATGGTTTCAATGTCAGGCCTAAAACATTTATCAGCAATGTCTTGACCGCTCGTGCCTCATCTTTGTTTGTTTGCAACAACGGCAATGATTCAAATACTACGCCCCACATGCCTGACGTATTAAAATCATCGGTGAGAAATTCTAGCATGCGCGCAACAGTGGCTGATTTTTGTAATTGCTCTGATGATAATTCTTTTGTTTCAACTAAGTCAAAGAACTTGCACAAACGCTGATAGCTCTTTTGTATTGCGATAATATCATCAAACGAAAAATCAAGCGGTGCGCGATAATGGTGATTGAGAATATAAAAACGAATCACCATTGAGTCAAATTGTGCAAAGACATCACGCAGTGTAAAAAAGTTATTGAGCGATTTGGACATCTTCTCTTTGTTGATCATCACAAAGCCATTGTGCAACCAATAGCGAGCAAACTGCTTTTCAAAGCGGCCTTCAGATTGTGCAATTTCATTTTCATGATGGGGGAAAATAAGATCAGCACCACCGGCATGAATATCTATTTGCTCGCCAAGATAGTGCCCTGCCATTGCAGAACATTCAATATGCCAGCCTGGTCGGCCGTAGCCCCAGGGGCTTTTCCAAAATTCACCGTCGGTTTCTTTTTTCCACAGTGCAAAATCAAGCGGACTTCTTTTATCTTCGCGCACATCAACGCGAGCTCCCGCACGCAATTCATCTAATTTTTGTTTAGATAATTTACCATATGAGGGGAAGGTAGAAACATCATAATACACATCGCCATCAACCACATATGCTTTGCCCATTTCAACCAATTTTGCGATGAAGTCAATAATCATATCTATGCTTTGCGTCACGCGTGGCTCAATTTGCGGTGTAATGCAATTAAGCTTTGCTATATCTTCTTGATAGGCATTAATAAATGTTTTGGTAATTTCATGATATTGCTTTGCAGACCCTAATTGTTGCGCTGCACGTACCAAAATTTTGTCATCAATGTCAGTATAGTTGCGGCAATACGTTACTGAATAACCAAGAAAATTAAGTAATCGATACACAAGATCAAAGGTAATATAACATCTGCCATGGCCCACATGCGCATAATCATACGGAGTAATGCCACACACATACATAGTCACCTTTTTATCGTGACGTGGCGTAAAATGCTCTTTTTGGCCGGAGAGTGTATTAGTAAATTTCATAAAAATCTCTTTGTTAAAATGATGATCTTGTATCTTTTAAATGTAGAGAAGTTTAATCAAATTGTGAAATGAAACGTGTGTTCAGTTAGAATAACAAAAGAGGGAATCACCGTTAGGCAATTCCCTCTTTTATTTTTTTATCAAAACTATGGATCTATGCTATTTATTTCATTCCAGACTTCTCATACTGCATAGAATCAGTATGCGGCGTTGGATAAATCGAACTAGTAGTGCTACTAGAGCTGGCTGATGTCTGATCTACTTTTTTCTTGAATATATCTTTCAGTGCGACATTAGAGCCATCGAGCGTTTTATACGTTGTAGGTACATTCACTACACAACGGTTACAATTTTCATTTAGCTCTAATCCTTGATGTTCTGCAAGAGCGCTAATCTGTGCTTGCTGGAAATCAGCTTGCTGCTTTGTTCTATAGATAGCTTTGAACATCCTGTTTTTTTGATCGGATACAGGCAAACGATCAAAGCGACGCTTATTTTGATAGTAACTATCAAGCTCTTCTTGAGATAAGGTTTTCTTCCAATCTTCATGTTCTGTATCGTAAAATGAACCTGCTCCAAAATCGGTAACAAATCTGCTTACTGCACCTGCTACTAATAACGTTGTTGCGGCACCCAATACAGTCACAACCATCTTTAAATTTCTGATACTTTTTTCTAAATCACGCTCTCGTTGGCCTGCATGTACGGCTGGAATAACAAGCAATAGCATGCTCATCAATACCGGCAAACTTTTTCTTAAATTGGTGAATTCAAGTAATAAGTGCAACATTCATTAAATTGAAAAATGGTTAGCTGATATACTTCAAGCAAAACCAGATTTCCAACGATGAGGTTGCAATGAAATATGAACAACTAACCATAGAAAAACG
>JAKAUA010000004.1 GCA_021827875.1 bacterium
GCTGCTTGTAGAGGTAGAAACAGTATGATCACTTGAAGTCTCATTAGGTTCGCCTGGGCAATTGCTAGATAGATGTTTTCTCAATGTTGCGGCTATTGTTTCTTCGCTTATATCTGCCATTAAGAACGCTGCTAGATAATCCTGTGCTTCTTCATCGGAATAATCGCTCTCACAAAAACAATCAAGAGGAGTAAGCCCATGTAAATCAGTTTCATCGATAGGAACACCGTGCTCAGCATAATAGGGAATCAATTCAGCGTCATATTTTTTCTTAAGCACATTATGTATAAGATTACCCTGTTCAGTATATATATGTAGATCAGCGCCTGCTCTACATAATCTATCTGCCATATCAGGCGTGGAAGCATAAAAGATTGCATGCTGATTGTCTACTACCGCATTAGCATTAACATTGTTATCAAGTAAAGCCTCAACAAAATCTGTATCATTGTCAGCTATCGCATCAACAAAATATTTTTCTATGAATGGATGATGGCAAGACACTCCTCCATATAAGAATGAGAGCAAATATTCATTGGCCAATTCTCGCGTATATTTTGATTTGTATTTGGTAAAATAATCTAAAGATGAAAGTCCTTTATCATCTATATCTTCGGGATCAACGGGATCATTGCAATCGCACATATAATCATATATTAATTGTGCGTCATACTGCTTGCATAAAACATTGTGGAGAAGATTTCTCCCACCTGTTATTTTGCGATCCATGCGAGCGCCGTGCAATTGCAGTGTGCGCGCCATAGCATGATTTGAAGCAAAAAAGATAGGAGTGACGCCACAGAGAGTGTCGTTAATGGCATCAACTTTATTAAGCATCAGTTTAACAAGAGCAGTATCATTATATGCCACCACAGTAAAAAAATTATGTGCCATAAATTCGTGTTTGGAATCTACGCCTGCATATAAAGCGGCCGCAAGGCCGATGCGTAAATTACGATAATCAGTTTGTAGTATGGGATGGCATATCTTTTCAAATATTGTTATTACTGTTGATGAGGTAACGCTACACCATGGAACATTACACCAGGGTTTTTCTTGTAACACTTTCCCTTTGGTCAAAGGTTCAATAAGAACATCATCGGGAGACATAGCGATAGACGTAGGTATAGAATTAGCATTCTCGCGTCGGATATCTTTTTTGGCAATAGCAATATCCATTTTTTGTAATGGTGATACTATTCTGCTAATAGCAGTAGCGCCATGCTTATGATTTGCCATGCCATATATACACTGAGATAATAACGCACATAATAAAACAACGGTTACTTTCATGTGATTTCCCTCCTCGTATTTTCATAGTACGAATACACACAAAAAAATATTATTTCTTTAAAATACTCAAAAATGCTTCTTGTGGTACTTCAACATTACCTACTTGTTTCATTCGTTTTTTACCTTCTTTTTGCTTTTCAAGAAGTTTACGTTTACGGCTAATATCACCGCCATAACATTTTGCTGTTACGTCTTTACGCAATGCAGAGATGCTTTCTCGGGCAATAATTTTTGATCCGATAGCTGCTTGAATAGCAACCTCAAACAATTGTCTTGGAATTACTTTGCGCAGACGGTCCACCAAATCGCGACCAATATAGACTGCTTTGTCTTCGTGCACAATGCAAGAGAGGGCATCAACCGGTTTACCGTTCAACAAAATATCCATTTTTACTAAATTGCCTGCCAAATATCCCGCTTCTTCATAATCAAAGCTGGCATAACCGGAACTTGCCGATTTTAATTTGTCATAAAAATCAGTAGCAACTTCTGCGAGTGGCAATTTGTAGCGTAGAATTACTCGTTCATCATCAATAAAGTTAAGATCTTGTTGCACGCCGCGTTTTTCTTCGCAAAGAGTAATGATATTACCTAAATATTGTTGCGGTACAATAATGGTGGCACTGATAATTGGCTCAAAAATTTCTTCAATTCTATTTGGTTCAGGAAAGTCTGATGGGTTTTCTATATTGAGTGTTTCACCGGTCGCAAGTTTGACTTTGTACATTACGCTTGGTGCGGTTGCAATAACTTCAAGATTATATTCTTGTTCAAGTCGCTGCTTAAATACTTCCATGTGTAATAAGCCAAGAAAACCACAACGGAACCCGAGTCCCAATGCGGGAGATGTTTTCTTTTCTACGGTAACACTTGCGTCATTCAATGTTAATTTTTCAATCGCATCGCGTAATAAATCAAATTCAGAACTTTCTACGGGGAATATACCGGCAAATACTACCGGTTTTGCCGGTTTAAATCCGGGGAAAGGAGTAACCGGCTTGCGTGCATGATATAGGGTATCACCAACACGCGCTTCTTTTACGGTCTTCATACCGGTGATTAAATAACCAACTTGGCCGGCATAGAGTGCTGGCATTGGTTGTTCATCAGGATACATTAACCCGACTTCAAGTACTTCATATTCATTTTCAGTTTGTGCGAGTGCGATCTTGTCACCCGTTTTAATCACACCGTCATGCACTGCGATTAAACAGACTACACCACGATAATCATTAAACCATGAGTCAAAAAGCAACGCTTTTAATGGTGATTGTGTGTCACTTTTTGGCGCAGGAATACGTTCAACAACTGCTTTCAAAATTTCATGAATGCCAATGCCGGATTTGCCTGAAGCAAGAAGTATTTCGTTTCCTTTAAAATCAAACAATTTACCGAGTTGATTAACGACACGTTCAGGCTGTGCATTTGCCATATCAATCTTATTAATGACGGGAATAACGGTGAGATCTTGGTCAAAAGCAAGATAGAAGTTGGCCATGGTTTGCGCTTCAACACCTTGTGATGCATCAACCAAAAGTAATGCGCCTTGGCATGCATACAATGAGCGAGAAACTTCATAGCTAAAATCAACGTGGCCGGGGGTGTCAATTAAATTGAGTAGATAGGTAACACCATCAATCTCATAAAACATAGAAGCACTTTGCGCTTTTACCGTAATACCACGCTCTTTTTCTACCTGTAACTTATCAAGAAATTGTTCGTGCTTAACACGGTCAGATAAGGTACCGGTAGTTTCTAATAGGCGGTCGGACAATGTTGATTTGCCATGGTCAATGTGCGCGATAATAGAAAAATTTCTGCAGCGCTCGGGAGTAAATTGTTTAAGATCTCTTTTTTTCAAATCCATGATATCTATGCTTTATGATGTGAGGGAATAAAAAGTACTTAAGTTAAGTGTAGAATATGCGGATTTGTTTGTAAATTATTTATCTTTTTTATCAGCTATGCTTAAATGAGTGGATCCTAATGCGTTGTGTAGTCCGTTGTATTTTTTTCGGCATTTCCTAAGTATCGGCGAGACGCTTTCTGCATCCCCCCAAGGCATTTTGTCGATAACAAGCTCCATATCTCGTATACTGCCGGATAATGTTTGATTAACTATTTTTTGTCGTTCCTCTTTGTCCGGTATCGTTAATGACGGTTTAGGATATTTGTCATACACTTGTTTTATAGCACTATAATCACGCGTAATGCAGGCCTTTCTGACTGCGCAAAAATAATCATGATAGGCGCTTCTTGAATCGCCAAGGTGTTGAGCAATAATATTTGCAAGATAAAAAAGCTGAAATTCAGAGGTAAATGCATAATTAAAAAAAATAAGAGGCATTGCGATGTGCTGTACCGCAGAATTTCGATCAACTTTTTGTGCTATAGCTGCCAATCGTGGGAAGACATTTGAGGGATTAAACCTAAAATATTTCATCATCACAGCGTCTTTTGTTTGTTGTTCTTTGAATGCTATCAGGGTATCTATAGTAGAAAAAAGATCGTAGGCGACATCGTCCGAGATGCAATCTTTTTTGGTGGTAGCTTGTTCATGGGAAGATTGGGGTAAGTCATCACATACATAGGTATAAATATATGTCTTAGGAGCTATCTTATTCATCGGCATTGTTTTACACCGTATGAATTTGATCTCTTTTTTTATCCTAAAAACACTATAAATAATACCCCTAAGAAAAGATTTTGATGCCTTAGTAACATCTGAGGCTTGAAGGGCCCCTATTGTCAGAAATGACAATAATGCGATATTATATTTTCTGAACATTGATTTTTAACCTTTATATTTTTTTACTCGATTATAATCATGCAACTCAACTTTATTATACGTAAAAACAAACAATTAAAAAATTCCCCTCTTTCTGTTCTATCTGGTTATTATATGTCTCCCAGTGGCCTTTTAAAAGTTGTTGAGGATGATGCAGGGATGCATAGTATTGATTTTGTAGAAGATATTCTTGATCAAAAAAGTGGCATGCCACAATCACTCAATATTGCGGGTACACCATTTCAAATTGCGGTGTGGCAAGAAGTAATCAAAGTACCGGCGGGCGCTGTTGTTACGTATGAGCAACTTGCACACGCTATTGGGAAGCCAAAGGCTGTGCGTGCGGTAGCAAATGCATTAGCGCAAAATACTATAGCCTATTTTATTCCTTGTCATCGTGTCATAAGAAAAGATGGTAGTCTAGGTGGCTATAAATGGGGTATAGAGAGTAAGACAGCCTTATTAAAGGCTGAAAAATACGTCCCTACGCGGGACAGCGCCAGAATGGGTGCTCGCCCACCCTTCTGGACTACGGGCGCTTAAAAACCTACGGTTTTAAGAATTCCCTTGGACCGCGTCAACTCAGCCACACGAAACTTTTAAGAAAAATTTCTTAATGGCGTCGATGACGCTAATCAGATTTTTATCTTGATTGAACTTTGTTGTCGAATACCGCATCTCACAATCAATAAAATTAATTCCGACAGTTTTTAGGGGTGCCGAAGTAATTTCGAAGAAATTGCGTGTGTGCTCCTTTAAAAACGTGAGAAGGAATTATTAAAACCTTGGTTTTAAGCGTGCATAGTCCAGAAAGGGTCACGAAACCCTTTCTGGCGCCTCGCCCTGCGTAAGGGCGAAAAAAAATGTTGACTTGCAGTCTTGCTTACTATTACGTTCTCCTTTGTTATATATTTATTTTTTACATAAGGATGAAGTATGAAAAAACTTCTCATGGAACTCATAGGCACCTTCTTTTTTGTATTAACCATTGTGCTCACCGGTAATCCGATTGCCATCGCATCTATGCTCATGGCATGGGTCTACATAGGGGGCTATATCTCCGGTGCTCATTACAATCCAATGGTTTCATTGTCAATTGCATTAAGCGGTCACTTAAAATGGAAAGAATTTTTACCTTACGTAGCAGCACAAGTGGGCGGAGCATTCTTAGCATTTTTAATGGCAGTATTTTTAGGTACTAACGTAACTATTGTTGCGCCAACGGCATCATTGTTACAAGCATTTGTGGTAGAAGCTCTTTTAGCATTTGTATTAGCATCAGTTATTTTATATGTTGCTGTGTCAAAACATGCAAGTCATATATATGGTCTTGCTATCGGCTTTACCTTTCCGGCATTAGTCATAATAGGAGGACCAATTTCAGGTGGTGTATTTAATCCGGCTATCAGCCTGGGAGGTGCACTTTTTGGCATAATTTCTGGTTCAGGAATAGCTTTTGTCGCCGTACTTATGTATGTTGGCGCTGCGTTTTTAGGTGGTTATTTGGCTGCATTGGCATACAACTATTTTTTACCGGCATCACAACGATAATAAATATCATTTTATTCATTAGATTTAAAAGCAGGGATGTTCAAGATGAATGTCCCTGCTGTCTCATAATCGCATTCTTGTCTTATTTAAGAGCTCGGTGTATTCTGATATCACTATTAAAAAATTAATAGCCATTTTTTGACAAGGGCCACAGTATGGAATCATCGAATCAGGAAAAGTTAGCTAAATCTCTTATTAAACCGGTATTGATAGAAGATGAATTAAAAACTTCTTTTCTTGATTATGCCATGTCTGTGGTGGTCAGTCGTGCCATCCCTGATGTACGAGACGGATTAAAGCCGGTGCATCGCCGCGTTTTATATGCTATGCATCAGCAAGGCTTCCATTATAATAAACCATACTACAAATCAGTACGTGTAGTGGGTGACGTGCTCGGTAAATATCACCCGCATGGAGATCAAGCAGTATACAATACCATGGTTGGTATGGTGCAAGATTTCTCCAAGCGCTATCCATTGCTTGATGGGCAAGGTAACTGGGGTTCTGTTGACGGTGATAACGCAGCGGCTATGCGTTATACCGAAGTTCGTATGGAAAAAATTGCACACGAACTTCTCGCTGATATCGAAAAAGATACCGTACGTTTTGTTCCCAACTTTGATGAATCTACCGTTGAGCCGGTTATCCTCCCAAGCCGTTTACCAAATCTTCTCATTAATGGTACTACCGGTATTGCTGTTGGTATGGCTACTGCAATCCCACCCCACAACTTGGGTGAAGTAGTAGATGCCTGCTTGGCTATTTTGGCAAATGCAAACATTTCAGAAGAAGAATTATTTGATCTTGTTCCGGCGCCCGATTTTCCAACCGGCGGTGTCATTTGTGGTCGTGGTGGCATTGTAAAGGCATACAAAACCGGTCGCGGCAAGTTGATTTTGCGCGCCGTCATAGACGTGGAAGAGACCAAAAAAGGTACTAGTCTGATTATTACTGAGTTACCCTATATGGTTAACAAAGCAGAGTTAACTATTAAAATTGCCGACCTAGTACGTAACAAGGTGATTGAAGGTATCTCTAACATTAAAGATGAATCTGACAGAAAGGGGATGCGCTTAGTTATAGAACTTAAGCGTGGCGAGATTCCTCAAGTGGTCTTAAATCAGCTCTATAAGAACACGGCATTGCAAACGACTGTCTCATTATTAATGCTTGCTTTGCTTGATAATCGCCCGGTCATTTTCTCGTTACGTGAGCTGCTTGATCAATTCTTGTTTCACCGTCGTGAAATTGTCTATAAGCGCTCTCTGTATGATCTTAAAAAAGCTGAAGCAAGAGAGCATATTCTCTCAGGCTTTATCATTGCATTAAAAAATATTGATGAAGTTATCGCTCTTCTCAAGCAGTCGGCAAATGCTGATGAAGCAATTACCAAATTGAATAAGCGTTTCTTGTTAAGTATAGAACAAGGTAAAGCAATTTTGGAAATGAGATTGCAGCGCTTGACCGGTTTGGAGCAAGAAAAAATTTATGGCGAAATTGAAGAGATTAAAATGGAAATCGCACGCTTGAAGGCGATCATTGATAATCCTGAAATTTTAAAGCAAGAAATTGTTAAAGAATTAACTCAGCTAAAAAATGAATATAGCGATAAGCGTCGCACTAAAATAGAAGCAGCTGTTGATATTTTGACCGAAGCAGATTTAATCCCTGACGAAGAAGTGGTTGTTACCCTAACTCGTAAAGGATACATTAAACGCGTTCCGCTTGATGTCTATGGTGTACAGCACCGTGGCGGTAAAGGTAAGATGGGCATGGCATCATTAGACAATTCAGAAGACGTCATACAAGATCTCTTTGTAGCTAAAAATCATGATGAGTTACTGTTCTTTACCAATCTGGGTCGTGTGTACAGCATGCAGGTATTTGAAGTTCCTGAAGGTTCACGTACTGCTAAAGGGCGTGCTATTGTTAACTTGCTGCCATTAACACCGGGTGAACAAGTAGTACGCTTACTCTGCACCCGTGGTATGGAAAATAAATTTGTAGTGATGCTCACCAAGCAAGGTATTATAAAACGTACTGACGCTATGGATTTTGCAAAAATTCGCTCAACCGGTATTCGTGCAATAACCTTGCATGATAATGATGAATTAGTATTCTGCCGCTTGAGTAATGGATCGCAAACTATTATTATCGCGACCGCATTGGGACAAGGTATTCGCTTTAAAGAAGACGAAGTTCGCTCTATGGGACGCCAAGCTGCCGGTGTAATTGGTATTCGATTAAAAGAAGGCGAAGATTGCGTGGTAGGCATGGAAGTAGTAAGCGAACATGGTGGCGATGTTCTCTTTGCAACATCAAAGGGATATGGCAAACGTGTTGGTACTGATGACTTCCGTATTGCGCATCGTGGTGGTCTTGGTGTACGCACCATTCCAACTGATAAACGTAATGGTCAAGTAATTGGCCTAGCCATGGTAAGCGATGATTCTGACATATTGTTAATCGATCAAGCAGGTAAAATAATTCGTCTACCGTCACAAGAAATTAGAACCTTGGGCCGTCAGGCAAAAGGAGTTCGTCTCATTCGTCTTGATGCAGGCCAAGAGCTCTCTTCAGTTGTCGGCTTTGAAGGCGAAGGCACTGATGATGAGTCAGGTGATAACAGCGGTGGATCAGCGCCTAAGAAGATTGGCCATTCTCTGCAAGAGGGCGGTAACGGAGATAACTATCTGTTTGATGGACAAGCATTGGAACAAGATATGTTAGAAGAAGGCATAATCGAAGAGATGAGCAGCTATTCAGAATCTGAGGAATCTACTCAGGAAAGCGAAGTTAAGATGAGTTCTGATGACGATACCTTCTTTAAATTCTAAAGAATAGCAAAATAAGGATTTATCAATGAAAGTAATAACTCTATCACTCTTAGCACTTGGATTTGGATTAACGGCATTAGTATGTGCAAATGTATGTTGTGATAAAAAGTGTGTTCGTGTAAGAAAACCCAAAGTTGATCGTGAAGCTGACTACACTATCAACCCGCTTTTTATCAATCGTACATCGCCTTACGTTTTCTCAGGAGAAGCGGTAACTAAGCAAGAGTTGTATCGTCTGTTTGATGCGGCACGCTGGGCCCCATCATCATATAATGAACAGCCATGGCGCTTTATTTATGGTATTAAAGGTACAGAGGCGTGGGATAAGTTGTTTGACTTGATGGTTGATTTTAATAAACAATGGGCAAAAGATGCAGGCGCATTAGTGCTTATTGTTTCGCGCAATACTTTTACTCATAATAATCAACCGGCTGCAACACACTCATTTGATACCGGTGCTGCATGGCAAAATATGGCATTGCAAGCATTAGAAGATGGACTTGCTACTCATGGCATGGGCGGTTTTGATTATGAAAAGGCGCGCACGGTTTTTGAAATTCCGGAAGGCTATACGGTAGAAGCATTAATTGCTATCGGTCATCCAGGTTCTGTTGAGCAGGCGGGCGAAATGTTCCGTGAGCGCGTGGCCGGTAAGCCGACGGGACGCAAAAATATAGAAGATTTTGCTTTTGAAGGTCATTTTGAACAAAAGTAGATAATAAAAAATATAAGAAAATAGTAATGAGCTACGCACAAAAAGCGTGGCTTTTTTATAGATATAGATTTTATAGGCATAGATAAAATACATGAACCATATCAGTAGCACGATTCTTCATCTTTCTTTAATAAACGGTATAGGACCGGCTTTAGTCGAGGCCCTTATTGGCAATCAAGAGGCTTTTGGACAGTTGTATACACTATTGCCTTCTGACATAGCACATGCGTGCAGCATAACATTACAGGCTGCACAAAAGGTGGTAGAAGGTTTACAAGATAGAGCTGCGCTTGATAGAGAAATTGCGCTTCTTGAAAAGCATGGAATTGGCCTGATAACTATTGCCGATGATAGCTATCCGCCTCTACTTAAAGAAATTCATCTGCCACCATCAGTTTTGTATGTGCAAGGTACGTTGACTGATGATGCAGCAATAGCTTTTGTAGGTTCGCGTGCCGCTTCATTGTATGGCAAGCGAGTGGTCAATCGATTAGTATCCCCCTTGGTACAGGCCGGATTTACTATCGTCAGTGGCGGTGCACAGGGTATTGATGCCCATACTCACCAGGCAACCCTTGAAGCAGGGGGGAAAACAGTGGCTGTATTGGGTTCAGGCCTTTTACGTCCCTATCCGGCCGGGAATAGGAAATTGTTTGAAAAAATTGTGGAATACGGTGGAGCAGTCATAAGCTCATTTCCTTTGGAAATGGAGCCACATCCAGGCAATTTTCCCGCCCGCAATAGAATTATTTCAGGATTGAGCCGCGGTACGGTAGTAGTACAAGCGGCAGAAAAAAGTGGGGCGCTTATTACGGCGCGCTATGCCTTAGAGCAGGGCAGAGAGGTATTTGCCGTTCCCGGGGCCATAGATGATGAGCTCAGTGTTGGGTGCCATGGCTTGATTAAGCAGGGTGCAACATTGACCAGCTCGTCATCGGACATTATGGAGGCCTTTGGTATGCAGGAGCTTGCGCATCCACGAGAAACAGAACCTAAAAAAGTTGAACATGTCCAAGAGGTGATTAACTTTATGTCACCGGCGCAACCAACTACCCCTGCAGGCCTTATAGTGCAGAGCTGTTCATCACCTTGTTCTTTGGATGAGTTGTTAGCCATTACTCTCCTGACCATGCCCGAGCTGCATACTATGCTTTTTGAGCTCCAATTGCAGCAGAAAATAACCCAAACTATGGCCGGGCTTTGGCATGCAGTGTAAAATGAGGAAACAAAGAGGACATATTTGTATGATCGCCTTTTGATTTTTTCTTAAAAATTGCTAATCTATACCATATAATTCTTATTTATTGGAAAGCCTTAGGGAGTTTTCTAGTAAAAATGACCAAAAATTGAATAAAATTATTTCTATCTGACAAGGATAAGTATGCCAGTTCCAAAACGTAAGCGGTCCCGCGCTCGTCGTGATTAGCGTCCAGATACTCA
>JAKAUA010000034.1 GCA_021827875.1 bacterium
ATCTGTACCATTCTTACAATCAAGATGCAAAGCCGGTTGAACAAAATCAATCATTTATGCAAAAATGTAAAAGTGTATTAACTCACCCCTGCATGCTTGGTATGTATCAGGCAGGTGCTGGATTAGCAACAATAGCTGCCGGTATTATTACCATTGCAAAAAGTGAACAAATAATTGCTTACTTTGCTTAAAAGTAGCTCATCGATACGAATATTAATGGCGCGCTGTAGTTAGTGCGCCATTTCATTTTCATCATCTTCAAATAACTCTTGTTCGTTCTCTTTTACTTCTCGCATCAATCTTTCAATTTCTGTAATAGTTTTGGGCAGATGCTCACTCAAGCACACGACCGTATCTTTGACTACCCAATAGTTATCTTCAATACGAATGCCTATGCTTTCTTCAGGGATATAAATGCCCGGTTCTATGGTAAAAACATCACCCTCTTGTAAAGGCTCTGTATAACTACCAACATCATGTACATCAAGGCCCAAAAAATGGCCCAAGCCATGCACAAAGTATTTGCCGTAGCCATGGGTATCAAGAAATTTTTTTGCTAAATGGTGCAATGATTTATCGGGCTGTTCTTTGTTAGAAAGCCAATAGCCCGGTTTTGCTAAATCAGCAATATACTGCTGTGTTTGCAATACGAGATTATATAATTCACGCTGCCGCGCAGTAAAAGTACCCGAGACCGGATAAGTTCGCGTAATATCAGCACAATAGTACTCATACTCTGCGCCAATATCTACGACTACCAAATCTCCATTGTGTAATGGTGCATTGTTGCTTGAATAGTGCAAAATAGTACCATTTTTGCCGCCTGCTACGATTGATGGAAACGCTATGCGCGCTTGAGAACCGGTCATCATATATTCTAAACTTGCTTGTACTTCGGCCTCATTTACACCGTCTGCTATAGCACGTGCGGCTGCCTCTTGTGCCAGGCCAGTGATATCAACAGCACGATACAATAATTCAATCTCATGCATATCTTTACGGCGGCGTGCAGCGTGTACCAATGAAGATATATCTTGTACAGAAAAAGTTGGAATAATTTTTTGTAAACGCTCAAGAATTAATCGTTGCTCTGCGTAGGAGTCTGCATCAGTTGGATTAAGAGTGAAAATAGTTTTGTTAGTACGCAAACATTCTTGTATGAATGCTATAAAAACATCATATTCTTCGGTAGCGAAAAAAGGATGGAACTGATACCCAAAACTTTGAGATCCTAAAAATTGTATATTCTGCAAAGCAAATTTTTTAGCATTATCAGGCACTAATGGAATATCTGCCTCAACCCATTGCGCGCGCTTTGTGGTAGTATGTGGAATCCACAACGTTGTCTTTCCATCAGGTTCTATAGTTGCAACGCAACCCGGCTCTGTTATACCGGTGTAATAGTAAAATGAGCTCTCTTGTCTGAATCGCACTCGTTCATTTTCAAATCCGGCAAAGAGAACAATTACGCCTTCTTTTTTGTGTTCTTGAGAAACTGCTGAGCTCAGATCTTTACGTCTGGCTGCATACAATGCAAAATCTTTTTTCATAGTAGACATACATCTCCGCATTTTAAAAAGGACGACGCTCTGATAACGCTTTATATACTGTAAGACGATCGATAGATTCCAAATGAGATCCAACAGGAATACCGCGTGCCAAGCACGAAACTAGCACCGCTTTGTCTTTTAATTTTCTGCCTATGTATGCGATGGTTGCTTCACCTTCCGGTGTTTGATTCATCGCGAGAATAATTTCTTTTATTCCCTCTTTATCCACACGGTCAACCAACGCTTGAATAGTTAAATCTTCTGGCCCTACACCATCAAGTGGACAGATAACACCGCCGAGTACATGATATATACCTTGATAGCCACCTGTTTTTTCGATAGCGATAAGCTCTTGCCAACTCTCTACTACGCACACCGTTGTTTGGTCCCTTTTTATAGAAGAACAGAACGTGCAATCACGATCAATCTCGCGCCACGTATAACAACGCTCGCAGGCAAGAACTTTTCGCTTTGCTTCTAATAATATTTCACAGAATTGCGCTAGCTTATGTGGTTCAAGTTGTAAAAAATAAGAACCCACCCGATAAATATTTTTAGAAGCCAAGTAAGGAACGTGCTGCAATGCTTTAATTAATTGTTCTAGACTTGGTAAATCTTTTAACATGCTGCCGCCTACTTTTGCATAGCAGCTTGTATTGCATTAATACCAACATTGATCAAGATAAACAATGCCAAACCGGCCGACCAGCTGGATGCAAGAGCACCAAGTATTAAGCCGAGCACCAACAATGACATACGTTGTTTTGAATCGGCAAACAATGCATTAACAAAGAAGCTGAGCGTAATGAGCAACGGAATAATGTAATAAGGATCATAATTAGAAAGATCAGGTATCCATAAAAATGGTGCTTTGTACAATTCTATAGAACTTGCCAATACGCGATTTAATGCAATAAATAAAGGAAGTTGAATTAGACCCATCATCATGCTACTCATACCAGGCATACCATGCTCACGCAATAGTTTGGTTTGCTCGCGCGCAAGCATTTCTGAATCGCCTTTGTATTTAGCGCGTATGTAAGCTAATTTCTTTTGGTATTCTTCCTGTTTTTTTCTATCTTGCTTACCGGCAGAAAAGGGAATAAGTAATAATTTGATACCCACTACAAGCAGAATAAGAGCAAGACCATAATTATGTATATAATGATGCAATAACTTTAATAAATATAGAAGCAAGCGAGATAACGGTGCCAACCATCCGGAATGCTCTAATGCGCCTTCTAAACGAGGATCAACTGCTGCGATAGCATGATCCGTCTTTGGCCCCATATAAAAGCTCATGGTCCAGCTGTTTTGATCTTGTACAGCAGGTCCTTCTAAATATGAGATAATGGTATTGCGATTGAGTTTATAATATGCACGTTGTGCAAAATTGTTGTGATCGCCAACCATTGCGTGAATAAAATATTTATTTTCTGCTCCGAACACAGCCGGTGCAAACCAACCGCTCCGTGTATTAATTTTTTTATATGCAGTCTTTTCTAAAGCATTGCGATCATTAACTACCAATGCAGAATAGGCATCCCACTTGGTAATTTCAGGCATATAAGGAGACGGATATATCACGCGCAAGTCAACGGCATTCTTGGTTTTTGGTGTAACGGTGATAGTAAGATCTATTTGATGTTTATTGTTGTAAACAAAGAACTTTTTCTGTAATTCTCCATGATCAGCTTCTGCTTTATAAGTAAGAGTGGTTCCTTCATCACTTCTTTGTTCATCAATTAACTGATAATAGTAGGGTGTTGTAGTATTTAACGCCACCAAAAAGCAACGATCTTCTCTGGTTGATTGATCATTCACCGTAATTGTTGGCATAAGTACGGGAGCCGAATGTTGATGTTGCTTGAAAGACAACTGCTCAAGACAAGCGCCTTCTTCTGAGAAGGTTAAGATCGCATAAGGTGTTTCAACCACTGTTTTAACAAGAGAATGTGAAGCTTGTGCATCAGAAAAATTTACTTCTAAGTTGAGCGGCTTCGCCTCACCCATAGTACGCGGCGCAACAAATGATTGTCCTGTCTTTGTCCCTTCAACAACTTCTGTTTTTTTATTAAAAAAGAAATATTGAATCCCAACGGTTAAGCTCAGCGCAATGATTGCTGGCATAATAAACTCTTTAATATTCATACGCGAAATAACCTTTTTGATTTAAAAGAAATATTATTTAGAAATGAAGGCACTTTGCCTGTAAAATCGCCATTTATCATACCATAGAAATAGATGAGTTACCAGCCCGCCGCCGTTAAAATAGTGCAACTTTAGGTGCACAAACTACGGCATGGCAAGCTCGCTTTCACTGAAGATATCCGGCCCTGCAAATGCTTTGCACAATAAATGGCGTGACGCGCTGCCCTCTTATTCATTTACATCCGCGTGCCATTGCGCTATAGAATAGTAAAAGCGTCGTCAGAATTATTTTATTCGAACAGAAAATAAGGAGTTAAAAAAATGAAAATACAAAAACGTCTCTTTCGTATCGGCGATTTAGCTGAGAAATTAGCGGTAGAAAAATTTGTAATTCGTTTTTGGGAAAAAGAATTTAATTTTAAAACCTATCGTTCTGAAGGCGGACAACGCTTTTATAGCCATGATGATCTTGAACAATTTCAACACATTAAAGAGCTGCTTTATGATCGTGGATTTACCATCGCTGGCGCCAAAAAAGAAATTAATAAAAAAGTTCGTAGCGGTGGCGCACAAATCACCTCCTTCCCTCTTGATAATGAAAAAAATGAAAATACAGAAAATCCGCTGATAGAAGAATTACTTGCGCTTAAAAAACAGCTCCTTGAGCTCAGAAAATTACTATAATAGTAGCGATATTTTTGTTACCCTTGAGCATCCAGTAAATACAGCTAAGAAAGGATCGATATTCAATGTATAACAAAAATACACACATACATTTTATGGGCATTGGCGGTATTGGCATGAGTGGCATTGCCCTTCTACTGCGCGAACAGGGTTATATCGTATCAGGATGCGATCTTGATGTGTCGCAAAAAAGCGTGCAATCACTCATCACCAAAGGATGTACCGTGCACCATGGCAATAATACCCTTGGCTGTCTTGATGAATCTATCGATATCCTTGTCTACTCGACTGATATAGTCATCTACTCTGCAACACACGCACAGCAGAATCCGGAAATTATTGCCGCCAAACAAAAAAACATTCCGGTGATTCATAGATCTTTAATGCTTGCTGAGCTCATGCGCACTAAATTTAGCATAGCAGTGAGTGGCTCACACGGTAAAACAACAACTACTTCTTTATTGTCACACATTCTTTTAACCGCACAGCGTGACCCAAGCATTATTGTTGGTGGTTATGTAAAAAATATAAAAAACAATGCCTATGCCGGATCGAGCTCATTATTAGTAGCAGAAGCAGATGAAAGCGACCGCTCATTTTTAAATTTATCTCCGGCGATAAATGTAGTCACCAATATTGATTTAGAACATTTAGAAACCTATAAAGATATTACGGACATTAAAGAATCTTTTAAAAAATTTATTGAGAATGTCCCATTTTATGGCAAATCGATCATTTGTACTGACAACGAACATATCAGCGCATTACTACCTGAACTCAAAAGCAATTACGTCACTTATGGCATAGAGCATACCGCAGAGTTTCGCGCAACTGATATTACAATTGAATCCACTCACTCTACTTTTACCGTTATGCACAAAGATAAAGTTCTTGGTTCTTTAAAACTTGCCATACCGGGTTACCATAACATTCTTAATAGTTTAGCAACCATCGCAGTTGCACATACGTTACAAGTATCTTTTGAAACTATTAAAGAAGCATTAGCAACTTTTGCCGGTGTTGAACGCCGTTTTTCTTTTAGAGGCACCTTTAAAGATGCAGAACTTTTTGAGGATTATGGACACCATCCGGAAGAGATAAAACAGACCATTACCATGGCGCGCAAGCGATCAAAAAATAAATTGACCGTGATCTTTCAACCACATCGTTACAGCCGTACCCACAAATTATGGGATCTGTTTATAGAAACACTATTACAACTACCTATAGACAACCTCATTATTACCGATATTTATGCATCTAATGAAGCACCTATTGCAAACATAGATGCGAAACGGCTAACGTCAGAATTGGCTGCAAAAAAACCTACTTTTACCCTATCCTATGTGCCTTATGATGCTCACTTTACCGCAATTAAATCAACATTAACGCCGCTCGTGAATCCTAATGATCTTATTTTATTGGTAGGGGCAGGGGGCATTAATAAGCTCATTGATTTCTTATAATATTTCCACTATGGGAATTGTCGATTTGTGGTTTCGATTTGAAATATTGTTAGTAGGGGGGGGTATGCTATAATGATAATAGAATCGAAATAGTTTAAACACTTTTTGGGAGATTTTATTATGAAACGTATTTTTATGTTGGTCGTCAGCATGATAATTGCGCCGATTACCCTTGCAGCCGCAGAACAATCTTTTTTTGACAAAGCATACACAGAAGCCATTGCACCCCTTGTAGAATCAAAAAAGATATCTGAACAAGAAGGACGTGCTTGGCTCAACAAAATTTTTGAAGAAGCAAAAACTCAATCCGATGTTTATTCCAGAGATTCACGAACTAAACCAGGCTTCGCTATGACTGCCGCACTAGCAAATCCTACTTCGCCTGCAGCAAAAGAATATTTTGATAACCTGTTAAAAACCGGCCGCTTATTTTTTAACGAAATAAGTATACGTCACGGTATGGCTAGCCGAATTGCTGTGTTAAATGCGCTTAAACAATCTATTCACACCTTGGTTAGTCAAAACATCGATCAAAAAAATGATTCGAATTTATTTGAAAAGATTAAATTGGCTGGCTTTGTTGGATATCACAACCCACCAAAAAAAGAGTTAGAGCTGAAAGTAGCCCTTTCAAAACTAGCGGATAAATATGAATTGAACAAAACATTGAAATTTGATACTAGCAAGCAGATCACACCCGAAGATCGCACTACAATCAAAGAATTAGCAACCAACCTGGAACAGGGCTACACCACATCTTTTCTATATAATACAGCCAAAGAGCTCTATAAAAAAACGACGCCTTGGTATGCGCGATGGTTGACTACCCTGCTCGTCAGTAGTTATTAATTCATTTTATCCCAATCTTGTGTCGCAATTAAGCATTTTGCTAGGCTGGTGGTAACATCAGCCTTTTTTATTATCATATAAATGGAAGGATTTTATATGAAACGTACACTAGCAATGCTCTGCACACTTACACTAACACTGTTATCAACCTCAACCCATGCAAGCTTTTATGCCCCATCGGCGTCCTCACGTGGTTATCACAAAGGGATTGAAAACTTTAAGTATGAAGTATATAAGATGTTGGAATTTGCTGCGAAGCAAAAACCACCGACAGCATCTGATCTACAGTCGTATGATCAACGTGATGCATTCTTTACCGATTTTATCAATTCTATGATAACCAAGGCTGAAAAAACTCTCCCTGTCTTTGCTTATCTTCAACGTAACGATTCAAAAATATCACAACTCGCCGAAGAATATTTTAGTGCATTCACAACGCTTACTAATACGTCCTTACTCGATTGTGCATTCCAGCAACCCAAGACTTATGCCCAACAAAAAGAAACGGCCGAAAATACACTAAATTCCACTATTAGTGAGATCGTAAAGAAAACAAATATAGCGGAACAACCGGAGCATCAATTACTTTTTAATAGATCATCTTTCATAGAACAAGAACAAGCGAACACGTTATTCCTAATTTCTGATACCATTAATCAACTCTGTCAGAAATTATATCCACAAAGTTGGTATAAACGTACGTGGGACTATATCAGCGCGTATTTGAATAGAAACTAACTCCCACATCAAGAGGCTGTTATTTTGTCTCTTTTTTTATCATTTTCACCCTCTCCAAGTAATTTATATGATTTTTCTACTATTTTTACACATTTTTAAAAACTATTTATTTTCAAATAGAATAATTGTTATAATTTTTATATAAAAAATAGTTATAAAATTGCTTTAAAAACATTGGGAAAACCATGATTAAAAAACTTATCATACTTATTATTTTTAGCGTGATAGTAGTGCAACCCATCTCTTTATTTGCACGCAATCGCCCAGCGGAAGGTGCACTCGGTGGTGCGTTAGGTGGCGCATTACTTGGTGGTATAGTCGGTGGTGGAAAAGGTGCAGGGATTGGTGCTGGCGTTGGCACTATGACCGGCCTGATAGCCGGTTCGGCAGCCGATGATAGAAGGCGCCGTGACCATTATTATGAAGATGGATATTATGATGCACAACCAGTAGTAGTATATCACCAACAACCAGTACGACGCCCTCAACGGGATCCTCGTTTTTATGATAACAAACTAAGACGCGAAGTATTCTATTATTATGATACACAAGGTGGTAAGCAATATTATTATATACGCCGTGGCCAAACAGTTCCACTGCATAATTACCAACCATAAAAGACGACTAATATATTAGGTTATATAAACAACATTTTATAGATGGATTCTGAAACGAGTTCAGAATGACACGTTGTAGTCAATGTTTTTTTAATTCTTATGTTTCGTTATAGCTTTAAAATGAATCAGGCGAGCTAAAAAACAGCCTGGATCAATTAAGTGTCGCTTCAGATTCAGATCGTTGCCCGGTAAAGATTACTAATTCTTGAATCTCTTGGTCATCGAGCAATGCCTGCTTTTTAATCTCAAAAGCTGCCCAGCGGCCCGGTTTATCAAACATAATAAAAGATATGGTACCTTGTGCCGATGCAGTTTCGCGCCAACCCAATAACTCCATCTCCTTCTTATAAAAATCAACTAATTCAGAAGATTCTCCAGAGACAGTATAGTGTAAAATAATAGGATCTTGGGCGGATGAATAGGAAGAAAGTAACGAACCGTTACATGAATTGAAAGGAAGAGGAATATCGTATAACTTCGCTTCAAGCTCCGCAACTACCTCTTCATTTGATTGCACTACTGCAACCGCAGTTTCTGAATCTTTTACCATAATACGCTTGGACTGTTTAGCACAGCCGGTAATATAAAAGACCCCCACCAATAAAAAGATAGTGCGAAGCGAAGCTAATGTCATAACAAAAAACGTTATTTAGCTGCTTGAGCAGCTTGTTCTTTTTGCTCACGAGTCATAACTTTTTCGCGAACACGAGCAGCTTTACCAACACGATCTCTCATGTAATAAAGTTTAGCTCTACGAACATCACCCTTACGAATTAATTTTATTGATTCGATAAGTGGTGAATAATAAGGGAAAATACGCTCAACCGGCACTGAATTTGCACCAATTTTACGTATAGTAAATGTTGAAGATGCACCATTATTGCTGATAGCGATAATGTCACCTTCAAAGATTTGAATACGTTCTTTATCACCTTCTTTAATCTTTTGGTGTACTGCAATAGCATCACCAATAGAAAACTCAGGGAACTCACGTTTGTACATACCCAATTCGCGAATTGTTTCGCGGGTAAATTTGTTAGCCTTCATTAGAGGAGCCTTTCAGGGTTCATTATGCTTGCTGAAAATTAAATATAAAATAATCTTTACTATACCGTAAAATATGCCTTATGCCAACCTGTTTTTATGGCTTTTTGGCTATAAGACCCATCCAACGATCTAAAATAATGGCAACTGCCGATCGTACCGATAAATGATTAAAGTCTGAGAATCCGCCTACCGGCAACAATAGGTAGTCACATTGTTGTAAAAATTCTTCAGAAAATCCTTTGCCGGTACCAAAAACAAAGAGAACCGGGCGCTCTTGCTCCCATATTATACCCTGGTCGTGGAATGAAATCTGCTTTACGTGCCCCACTGAGCGAGCAGACGTCGCTATCACTAATGGCTTTTTGCCTTCAAGTGACTCTATGGCTGCCACCGCTTGAGTAATATCATCTTTGATTTCAACCGGACGCAATGCCTCATGCCTGCTTTGATTATAGGTAATACCGCTATCGGTATGCCAAAAATCAAGCAAGGTCTGTACAATACGTTGTTGGTCAAGTAAAGGTGTTACAATGAAATAATTTTTTATTCCATAGGTACGAGATGATCGCGCAATATCATGAATATCAATAGAGGTTACCGACGTTGTCCCAACCTGTTTATCCTTACCTATGAGCACTTCGCTATGGCACAGTGCTACATAATGGCTCGGCATTACCGCTTGAACTACTTTTTTTTGTTCTGAATTTAATGGATAGCTGCGCAGCCAATCAAAATGATGTATCAAAGTACGCTTTGCTGCTTGTTCAGACCGCCAGGCATCCATGGCTGCATGATTACCGGAACGAATTACCTCCGGCACCTGTTTGCCATGCCACTCTACCGGCTCAGTGTATTCCGGATAATCTACAAAGGGTCCGGAGAATGAATCTTTTTCTACTGATTCTTGCTTACCCACTATACCGGGAACAAAACGCAATAAGCCTTCTAAAAGCATCATGGCCGGCACATCACCGCCCATCAAAACAAAATCTCCCACTGATACAACAGCATCAGCATATTCCGCCTCTACACGCGCATCCATACCCTCATATCGCGCAGGAATAAGCATAAGATGACCTGCGGCTTGTACTTGTTTGGCAAGCTGGGTCAGATAATCTTGATCAAGCTTTTTGCCATGAGGTGAGAAAAAGACTTTGAACGCCTTCCCGTTTTTTTCTTCGAGCGAATGGATACCTTTTTCAACTACCTCAGGCTTAATAAGCATGCCCGCACCATGACCAAAGGTAGGTGCATCTATGCGTTCTTTAGGCGCAACATAAGAAAAAAAGCTATCAGTCGTTACCGAAATATAGCCTGATTCTTGAGCTCGCTTTAAAAGACTGGTATTTAAAAATGAGGTATAAAGCTCGGGGAAAACCGAAATAATAGAGATTTTCATCTATTTGACGATATCAACAGATATAGACTGACCCTTACCGGCGATTGC
>JAKAUA010000005.1 GCA_021827875.1 bacterium
ATTGTCGATGCCGTAGGGCTCAAGGGCCTTGGCAAAGCAGCGAGTATAACCAAAGCTAAGAGCATTATACTTATCGAACGCACTGCTCAAGCATTCAAAGGCGATAAGCCATGTATACCGCTTTACGACAAATCAATAGCTAAATTAAAGGCTTTTTGGGCGCAAAAACGACTTACCACAACTGAAGCTACCATGGCAGAAGCAAGTTCAAGCAATAGCAAAGTGCCGCTTAGCGCAGTTGTTAAATCAGAAGCTATGGTAGAGACTGCAGCGACATCGTCTGCAGGTCCTGGACAAACTGCTGTGAAGGTAAAAGTTGATCAAATAAATTTAGCAGAGACAATAAAACAAAGTCCTTATAAACAAATTTTTTCTACACATGAAAATATTATCCCAATGGTGGAAAAATATGGAATTACAAATGTTGAAGAAGCTATAGAATTACTTAAAATAAGTGAAGAAAATATTATAAAAAGATATAAGCCTTTTGAGGCAATAGAGAATGTGGCCAAGGATTTACAAAAAATTAATAGTAATCCTAGATGGGAAAGTTTTAAATATGATGCCGCAAAAGGAAACACATCAACATTAGGTAGTATTGAAGAGGCTATTGCTGGTATAGCATGTGAGGAACAAGCTTTGCTTAACACGCTTATCAGGTCGCCTAATACCGCAGAAGAATTTATTGAAACCTTAGGAGCTACTAAAAAGCTTTGGGATGTTAAAACTATTAAATCCTATGCTATTAATGGGAAATATATTTTTAATTTAGAAGAAGCGATCAATTCTATTATAAAAGGTTACCGCGGTATTGAAGATGTAATTTTTAATATAACTTATTTAACACCAACAGATTTAGAAACAATATACGCAGAGATGGCTAAACGATTAACCTCCAATGAATGGAGCAGGACTATTATAATACACGCATTTGATCCAAACAAAAGCAAGACTTCTACCGAATTGGTAAAATTTTTAAAAGGAAAACATGTCAGTTAGAATTGATTGCAATGGAAAAGAAATATTACTATGCAAAAATATTGCTTTTAGCGTCTTACATAGTAATATCTTGACAATTATACGAAAAGAAAAAATTAATGTTAGTCACAATTTATTGAACTTATTAGAAAGAACAGATCAAGACATATACGGTTCAGGAATAGGCATTGATATAGAAAAGTATATTAATGAAAAAGAAGATGTTCTGCTATTTGCCAATCTGATTAAACAAGCTATCGTAAATGAAAAATCACAATACCACACTCTTCCAGAAGAAGCCGACTTATGGCACTTTTATGATGAACTTATAAAGTATGCCGAAGAGCTTAAGTGAATCTATTAAGAACCAAGCTAAAAAATATTGCTACGGAACTACAAAAAGCAATTGATCTGATCTCAACATTAAATAGCTAAAACGAGAGCAACCGGTAAACGCATCATTGGCGGCAGAGGATTATCAATGAAATAGAAACATACAACTAAAAACTAAATCAAATAAGCATAACTACATTTTTACAACCAAAGGACTTCGTATGAAATCACACATCACAACACTGTTATACATAGTTTTATTAGCACATACAGCACAAAATATGAGCATGGATGGCTACCTTACCACAAACAATGGCGTACCTCTTGCACCAATTGAATACATCATGCATGAAGCACAGCCTACAAAACCTTTTACATGGGCTACACCACTTGACCCCGCAGAGGCACAAATCTCTTATGATCATGCCCCAGCCACAATACAAAATACTATCGATACTATGAGAAATTTTCGAGAGAAAAATAAAACTATAGAACATAGAAATTACCTCTTTCACGGAGATTACGGGATAGGTAAAACAATGCTTGCACAGGCCATGGCTCAAGCTGCCAGTACCAGTGATACTACATGGCATTGTGCATTACTTCGTGTATCAAAATACACAGAGAAATATCAAAGTTCTGCCAGCGGCCACATCGTAAAAAAGATGAAGTCCATACGCGCACAAAACCAACCTTGTGTAATTGTTCTTGATGAACTCACTCATATAACCAAAAACTATGGACAAGAGCACAATTTTAATAATGATGCTGCCACAACGGTAGCGGCAGAAATGGATACGTGTAATGAGCGAAATGATATTATTATTGTCGGCACCACCAATAATAAAAGTGATATTCCGGAAATATTAAATAGTAGATTCGGTGAACTGGGCATCATAGAAATACCAATGCCATCTTTTGATTTGCGCATGGATTTAATCAATCATCTGTTCCAAAAAGAAATTCAAAATCAAACCCTGACTGACTCGCACATCAAAATGATTGCTAAAAAGACTGAGGGTAAGGGATTACGCAAGATTGCTCTTGATTTGTATAAAAAGGTCGTTAATGAGGCCCAAACAAGACGCCGTCTAGAAAAAAAACTTGCTAAGCAACTAGGAAAAAGTGATGAAGAAATTGCAGCACTTGATCAAGATGGCGGATACACCATAACACAAGCCGACATTGATGCTGTAATGGCAACAGGGCCATCGTGGTACCAACAAATATACGAGACCTACTGTCCATCTCGTCGTGATATAATCAAGACATTGCCTATAACATTACCGATCACAATAGGTATAGTAGGACTAGGGGTTACTATTTGGCAATTGAAAAAAAATCAGGATAACACCAATAAACAAATGAAGTTTTCTCTTGAACAAGCACAAAAAGCAGCTGAACAATCTGCGGCTCAATTAAAAATAGCAACAGAACAATTGAATATGCAAAAGCAAGCAAAGGCAGAGGAATGGCATTGGGGTTGGAAAGCTGCAGGTGAAGTCCTTCGTTTTGCTGCCTACACTACTGTGCAAGTAATATTGCAGAAGAACCAGAATGATAATACTAACAAATGAAAAACATGATATACAAAAAATAAATAAGTTTATACCGAATGTATCCATATGTTAAAGTTATTTCTCTTTTCCATACTCTTTTGCTTTATAGGCTTTATTCACTCAGATCAATTATCTGATGCTATTCATAGCAGTGATCTTCAACAAACAACATCTTTACTATCTAGTAAAATTAACGATAAACAACTAGACAAATATATCGATATAGCCAAACAAGTAATTAAAACAAGAAAAGAACAAATGCGCGCTCACAGAGGAGGTGATTTTCACTACTCGAAGAACACTAAGTTGTTCTTGTGTGCGGCACCCACATTATTCCTAAGCGTATTACCGCTTATTCCTGCTATAGATTACTACGAAAAACGGAACTTATATAACAAAGCATTACCATATACGGTGGGAGTATTAAGTGGATTTGCGAGTTCCATGGTGAGCTTTATAGCATGCATTTTTAGTAGTAAAAATGATATTGCACAATACCGTCAAAACCAAGTTGCCTTATACAACAATGCAGTTCGTATCAAAGAGTTGCTCTATGATTATGAAATCGATTTATCAAATACTAGTAATTTATAACACAACATTTTCTTCGTTTAAGGGCATACTAATGCTAAAAAAACTATCATTATTTTTGTTGTTAACTTGTATATACACTGTTCATGCGGATCAATTGTCCGAGGCCATTCGCACTAGTGATTTGCAAAGAGTGACATCACTATTATCTGAAAAAAGTATTACTGAAAAACAGATGATTAAATATTTTGATCTTGCTGAACAAATAATTAGAACAAGACGAGAAGAAGCGCATCTTACACAAGTTGGCAGGATTTATGAAAATTCACCAATCACAAAATATAGCCTACGCGCTTTTTTTACATTTGGTACTGGTTTAATATTTGTAATGCCTGTGGCTATGGCCATGGGAGGGTATTATTATGCCAACAAATCCTATACCAAGAGCAGCTTGTGTGCGATGACCGGACTGGCCAACCTTGGTGGCTTTTTTGCAAGTTTCATCATAGCTATGTTTTTCAAAAATCATGCCATGCAACAATACTGCAATAAATGCTTTGCTTTATATCATGACTCAGTTCGCATAAAAGAACTACTTTATGATTATGAACTCAGTTTATCTGATAACAAAGAGTAATTAGTCATTTTTACTACCGCACTGCAACTAAGCCTAGCTTTTTAGTAATTTAAAGCTAAACTTAGCTCTTTATTACCCAAATTCTGCGGTTACCGTCATATTTTTACAAGAGTCATGAATTATATATACTCTTCCATGAGCATTTTTAAAGAATAGTTATGAATAAAACTATATAATCATATGAAAGGAAACTAATGACAAAAATACGATATATTATGATGATGATTACTTTGAGCATTATAATGTCGATGACAACTATGATGGAAGCTGCTGCTGGCTTAGGCTCTATTACCAATCAAGAACAATCCGCTCTCGAAAATAAACAGCGAAATACATCGCGTAAACGCATGATTGCTGTACTAGGATTATTGTTGATTGGCGTAGGAAACGCCCTTTTATTTAGTGAGGTTACTATACCATCGAGCACACTATCACGGCCACTATTCCCTACTATAACTTTTTGGATAAATCCCTATACACCGCCAATTATTCCCATCACACCAACATATACCTATACACCACTCTATTTTTAAAATAAATGGGGTCCTTGCTTTTCAACAGCAGGCGCCCCCTTCTCATTAAAAAGCTCATTGTACATCACCAGCGCATCATGATAAGCTTTTCAAAAAAGAAAGGAAATTATCATGATGAAGATAAAAAAGCTTGTCGCTTATATGCTATGCACGTTCTTTGTGCAACAGACTATCGCAGCTCCCATCATCACACGCTCACAGTCTCTTGACCTACCACGCTTTATGGTCGGCTGGACAAATCAAACATTTTTACCGGAAAACAAAGGGCGTTATGGTGCATTTGCCGTTATCCCGCAATATAACCATTCAATTTTTAATCATGCGATTGCCACAGAACTCTTTGGCGAAGATTCTATTAGTAGGTGTGATGAGATAACCATTGGCATTTCGGGCAGCCAAGTCGGAGGCCGCAAGGCAAAAGATTGGCTTGCTGATTATTTTGGATTACCAACTGATTATCAGAGCACTGTATCTTTAAAACCTAAATTTAGCTCTTTCATTTTTGATATCGACTTTTATTTAGATTTTGACTGTATTTGTTCCAATCTATTTTTATGGTTACGTCTACCGATTGTACATTCGCGTACTGCATTACAATGTACTGAATGCATCATTAATCCCGGTGTTAATTCTTATGCAGCTGGCTATTTTGCACCGGTAGAAGTGCCGCGTTCTTCATTGCTTCCTAATTTTCAACATTTTATTGGCCACGAACAAGTGCCAATGCTTGATGCTACTGACAGCGTTGTATTCGAACCTTTAGTAAAAGGTAGATTTGCGCTGCCGGTAAATCAAACTATTAACACCACCAAACTCAGTGATTTATATCTTACCTTCGGATGGACCCCGCTATTGCGCGAACGCGGCCATCTTGGCTTTGGCGCAGTAATAGTCGCACCCACCGGCTCACACATAAAAAATGATTTTGTTTTTGAACCGGTTGTTGGTAATGGACACCACTGGGAGCTAGGCGCCTACTTTACCTCACGCTATGGCTTGTGGGAAGGCTGCGATGGTTACCACGCCCTCATCTTCTCGTGCGATGCGATTGTTAATCACATGTTTAAGGCGGGAGAATACCGCACGCTTGATTTAAAAAATGGCGCATCAAGTAGATATATGCTTGCAGAAAAAGTTACCGGTCCTGTTGGTCCTTTTTTATTTGGCACCGGCTCCGATGTCAGCAGCGGCCCAACGGCGGCAAGTATTCAACCATCAGCGCAATTTCAAAATGTATACACATCGGTAGCCAACTTAACTAGTACCGAGGTACAAGTGAGCCATGACATTCAGGCCGAAGTTACTGCCATGTTTACCTATGCTACGCAGCATAATAGCATTGCAATAGATGTTGGGTATGATTTTTGGATACGCACCAAAGATAAAATTAAATCATGCAAAGGCACTATGCTTGGCAGCAGTGATTGGGCACTCAAAGGAGATGCCTATACCTATGGATTTGGCGCCAGTAATGCAACTATAGGCGCAAATGCGGTGATACCATTATCTGCAACAGAGAGTAGCGCAACTATACATGCCGGCACCAATACGCCAATTGGCACCGCTTTTTCATCATTACCCGGCAATAATCAAACACAAAATCCTAACGTGGATAATCCACAATTTGGCGTTACTTCAAATGTTATTGCCGATACTACTGATTATATAGTGCTCGCTCCGGGTCTAACCGCAACTGCAGCAAATCAACAGCGTATATCATTACCACCGATATTATTATCTGACAATGATCTTGATTGGGATAGAGAGAAACAACAAGCACTGAGCCATAAATTTTTTATCCACGGCAGCTACACCTGGCCAGAGTCATGCGGCTATTGGAGCCCATATGTCGGCTTTGGTACCTTTGCAGAATTTGCTTTTTCCGGTACTAAAAAACAGAAAAATCATGCATTGTCTCAAGCCGGTATATGGATGAAAACAGGATTATCTTTCTAGGCTTTGCATGCAAAGTGGATTTGAGCGGTGTGACTGAGCACATTACCGAATAATTGTTGCTTTAGCAATGCATAGGATAGTAAGCTCATGGTATAATTCGAGCAAAAATTAGGGGGAAAATCATGATAAAAAAATATATAGCATCTTTAACTGCATGCGCTGCGATAAGCAGCATATGTGCATCACCCCTTTTTTATGCGAACTCATTCTTGGAGCCACGTTCACAAAGTGTAAATGCGGCACGCGAATTGGTTGGTTGGCGTCAATTTATTAATCGTGGTGATATGGATGGTTTTTATAATGCCTTTTATGCATTAGCTGAATACAGTCAATCGTACCGCCCTAATCGTATTGCAGAATATTTTTTTAATCAGCAGTTTGTTACTATTTCGGGTAGTATGAATACCAATCGTACGCCTGATGATTTTTTGGCTGACTATTTTGGCTTGTCTCCCAGCTTTATCAGTGATGTAGCAATGTATCCGCGTATTAAAAATAGCCTGGTAGAATTGAATTGGTATGCCGGCTACAAACAATGGTATTTTAGAATTCATGTTCCATTTGTCCACTGTACTACACACTATCCTCTGCGCGAAACCATTAACAACAACGGCGAAGCAACAGAATTCCCTGCATTATATATGGATGGCAATGCGATTCCTGCACCCTCAACATCATTCACCCAATCTATTGAATCAAATAACGTTATTTACGGACAAATAACTGAAGGACTCAACTTCAGCCGCATCGCATGCGCACAGCACAGAAGTGGTGTTGCGGAACCTCAGCTGGCAATAGGATATAATTTTATTGCTGACGATCTTTCTCATGTCGGTTTTAACGTGCGTTGCAGTGTGCCAACGGGCAATCGCTCTCATGCGCGCTTTCTTTTTGAACCGATGGTTGGCAATGGGCACCACTGGGAATTTGGTCTCGGCTTTACTGGCCACTGGACCGTATGGGAAAAAGATTATACACAAAATTTGGCAGTTTATCTGGATATAAATCTTACGCATCTATTTGAGGCAACTCAAACACGCTCATTCGATTTTAAATCACATATACGTGTCCCCTGCACCAATCATAACAATTTTGGCAGCAGATATATTTTAGTAAAAGAATTTGATGAATTTGGCACTTCTACCGGCGCGATATTCCCTGCAGTAAATGTTACTACCCTGCCTTGTAAAGTGCATAATGACCTTCAATTAGATTTAGCATTTATGCTCGGGTACAGCAGCCGCTGGGTTGATCTTGATATAGGTTATGGCGCATGGGTACGCAGCAGAGAAAAAATAGAGCTGTGCCGCGGATTACCGGCTAATCGCTATGGCCTCAAAGGTATTCAAAATGCAGCCTTGGCATTGGATATACCAAGCGCAGTCACCCAAAGTAATGCAACATTAAATGGCAACTATTTTACTGACCAAGCAGCAGTCGCCGATGCAGACTCTCCTGTATTTGTAAATACGAGTGATCTTAATATACATTCAGCGGCAAATCCTACAGCCTTTACTAATAAGCTTTTTTGGAACTTAAGTCACTCATGGGAATATAGCAAAAAAAGAATCTGTCACATTGCTATACCATTTGTTGGCTTTGGTGGACAGGCAGAATTTGAAAGCTTGAATCCACGTAGAATCACCGACCCAAATCAAATCGCAATCTCTCAATGGGCACTGTGGGTTAAGGGCGGTGTAGCATTTTAAATGTTTTAATAAATGGAGCGAATATGAATAAAAATCGACTGCTCATTTTTATAATATTAGCATTGTTGTGCAATACCGCCATTTCAGAAGAATTATATTTTGTTAACGACAATGGAAAAACCATCAAGCAGATATATTTGGATTCATCCGATCTGCAGTTATTAAAAGAAAAATCAGAATATTTTAAAATAGAGTATGAACGTTTTACTAAACAAAGATTAGAATTACCTATATCATCTATAAATCCTGATACATTCAAATTGCTTCTATCACTATTGTCATTAAATAACACAGAACTCATAAAAAAGCTTGAACAAACATCCGCAGAAAAACTTTACGATATAATACGCGCAGCTGACTTTCTTGGTATAGAAAAACTACAAACAATCATGCTTTCTAAGAAAAAAATAAAAAACTTAGCTACTTATTTCGTTAATCCTACGCATCAAGATAAACTCATGTCATTCACTAAAACAATGTGCCCACCAACAAGTATATATCCGATATCTATCACACAATCTATGATATTGCTGGATACTGAACCATATATATCAGCCTCATGGAGTCCCAACGGAAAAAAAATTCTTGCCCTTGCTGAAGATGTAGCAGATATCTGGAATGCCTCTACCGGACACACAGAACATACATTAACATCTAAGAAATCTATTTATTCCGCTTCATGGAGTTTCAACAGTAAATACATTGCCACTACACAACTAAATCATCAAGCGGATATTTGGGATGTCTCTACCGGCAAAACGGTGCGCATATTGCCTTATACAAGCAACATTATTTCGGTAGCTTGGAGTCCTGATGGCCAGTATATTAGTACTACATCAACTGATGGTATAGCTCAAATTTGGGACACATCTACCTGGCAAATTAAATACCGATTAATGGGCCATGAAGGACCAATAACATCTTTGCTTTGGAGTCCCAATAGCAAATACCTTGTTACCGGCTCTGACGACAATACTGCCATCATTTGGGATGCATCTACAGGACAGAAAAAATATATACTAGCGGGCCATGCATATCACGTCTATGCAACTGCCTGGAGTCTTGATGGTAACCATATTATTACCACATCAGGCGATGGCACCGCACGTATTTGGAACAGTTCTACCGGACAACAAGAATATATGTTATCAATTGACAACAACCGAATTTTAACAGCCTCGTTTAGTCCCGATAGTGAACATATTGCTACAACATCTTTTAATGGCGAAATATACATTTGGAATACTATCACCGGAAAACAAGAAGTTATCATAACCATTCCAGCAGTTAAAATACACGAAATATCATGGAGTCCTGATAGCAAATATCTTGCTGCTGCAGTTACTGGCACAATAGCATACATTCTGAATGCGGCTACCGGACAAGCAGAATACACATTAGCAGGACATACACGTTATGTTAACTCAATAGCTTGGAGTCCTGATGGTGCACATGTCGTTACTACATCTGATGATAAAACAGCACGTATTTGGCATATACCAGCTGTGCCTGATTATATGAATCTAGCTGAATTACTGATTTCGACAGCAGCGCTCAATGGTATGCATGTAGACAGAGAGACCTTAGAGATATTATCCGGCATTACCATAGACATGCTGCTAGACATCAATAAGGAATCTAATGTACGAATTAACCCAAATGTTGAACGGTTATTACTACAAGTAAAAAATGCCCGGGCAGGCAAAAAAAGAGGCCCCTCCCCAGATGAATCTCTTACTAAAGAAGCGAAAAAAAAGAAAATAATGGAAGAAGATTAAATAGGCAGAGCGATATCACATAATTATGATATCGCTCTTTTAATGAATATTTTATTTTTTGCTGCGCCCCGCTTCGCCTAAAGGCTATGCCGGACTTCGCAAGATTTTTAGATTAAAGACCTTTTTAGATGGTTCACTTGCTGCGCAATGCGTAGATATAATCAACTACTTGGTCAACTGAAGTAAGTTTTTCTGCATCGGCATCATTAATTTCTATGCCAAAATCTTCTTCAAGCTGCATCACGATTTCTACCATATCAAGTGAATCGGCGCCAAGTTCTTGGAATGAATGCGCACGTTCTACCGCAGCTTTATCAACATTTAATTTTTGTGCTACAAGGGCGATTACTTTGTTGTATGTATCTTGTCTGTCTATATTTGCCATGTTTTTATTTCTCCAGTTGAGGCTGCATAGATCGGA
>JAKAUA010000024.1 GCA_021827875.1 bacterium
GAAGAACACTTACGGCATTGGGAGTAAAAAGCTCAGGCTTGTGAAGTATGAAATTTATAGAGATTTGCAAGCAATGAAGCTCATTATTTGAATATAATGGGGTTTTAAGGTACATTATATAGCCTTATAAAAATCCTGATTGTAATTTTTAATAGATGGGCTATACTTATAAATAAAAAGTCTTTATAGTTTTAACTCTCCGAATATCTCTTTATAATTCAGTTAAATAGAAGGTCTTATAATGAAATCTATAAAAAATATTAAATTATTAATGTTTGTAGGATTGCTGCTACACGTTGGCATCGACTTTGCGCGCGGCTTACTAGATAACCTACAAAGGCCTTATAAGAAAGGTGGCATAGAATATAGAGAGGCTTCAGGTCCCACTATGGAAGACTTCCTGGCTGCGACGAGAATCGACAACTTAGCTGCTAAGGGAAGCCGTGAGGAGAACATTATAAATGCTGCTAAAAATGGCGATCATAAAAATATTGCAACGTTGATTGCTCCGGGCGTAGATCTTGAAGCTAAAGATGATCAAGATAGAACTGCTCTTATGAGGGCTGCAGAAAAAGGCTATTCTGACGTTGTCAAAATTCTTTTAGATGCAGGCGCTTATGTGAGCACTAAAACTAAGTACGGTATGACAGCATTACTTATGGCCGCAGACGGAAATCATGTTGAGGTTGTAAAACTACTTATCGCTCGAGGAGCTACTTCAGACGAATGCTTCAGAGACGTTTTTGTGCGTGCTGCAATTTTTGACAATGCTGAGATGGTGAAAGCTCTTGTTGGTGAAGGCGCTAAGATAAGCTGCGATATCATTGATGAGGCTTATCGGCTGGGAGGCCATCGAAATATTATTATTGAGCATCTGAAATCGCAATGCAATAGCTCTGAAATAGTCGATTAAAGACTCTTAGCCAGACGCCTGCCGTTCAGGTGTACTTTAAAAATTTCTGCTTTTTGATATAATTACTCCGTTATCTTACATACTTTTAACAAAGTATAATAAAAATATATAAACAAATTACGCGTTCGGCCGGAGGCTAACGCATTATTTAATGGATGGTATCTATGAGCCAAAAACGAGATTTTTACGAGGTCCTTGGCGTAGCCCGCACTGCATCTGCTGATGAAATTAAAAAAGCATATCGTGCCCTTGCCATGAAATATCACCCCGATCGTAATCCAAACAACAAAGAAGCTGAAGATAAGTTTAAAGAAGCTGCCGAAGCGTACGAAGCACTTTCTGATGCTAAAAAAAGACAACAGTATGACCAATTTGGCCATGCCGGTATGAATGGCGGATTTGGTGCCGGCGGCGGCCAGGGCGGCATGAACATGGACGATATTTTCGAGCAATTCGGTGATATGTTTGGTGATCTTTTTGGTGGCGGTCAAGGACGACGCACACGCAAAAAAACAGGTCCCGAGCCAAAGCGCGGTCATGATTTATATAAAGAGCTGCAGATTAGTCTTAAAGACGCTTATCTAGGAACGCAAGTAGAAGTAGCATATAACCACTTTGTCACGTGCGAAACCTGTAAAGGTAAGGGTGCTGCAAAAGGCACTTCTCCGGTTGTCTGTACTCAATGTAACGGCAGTGGACAGGTAAACTTCCGCCAAGGCTTCTTCATGTACACCCAACCATGTAATGTATGCGGTGGTGAAGGCTTTACTATTCCATCACCATGTCCTGATTGTAAAGGTCAGTGCCGCAAACAGTTGTACGAAAAATTCACCTTAAATATCCCAAAAGGTGTCTATGACGAGATTGAAATCAAAGCAACCGGTCGCGGTGATGCCGGCATATTTGGTGGTGCTACCGGTGATATGATATTTAAGATTCACGTCAAAGCGGACAAACAATTTAAGCGCGATGGCGATGATCTTACCTGCTCCGTCATGCTCACCTATCCACAATTAGTGCTTGGTAGCCAAATTGAGATAGAAAATATCGACGCCACCAAAGAAACATTAAAAATCCCTAAAGGCTGTCCAGTTGGTGAGAAAATTGTAATACCCGGCAAAGGATTCTTCAAAGTACGTGGTAATACACGTGGCAATTTAGTCGTAACCACTAAGTGCGATATACCTACACGCTTGTCTTCCGAAGCTAAAAAAGCATTAACAGAATATTCTGAATTAATCGGAACAAAACCGGGTAGCGACGGCGCAATTACCAGTTTTTTCAAAAAGTTCTTAGGATAAGAACAAAAAAAGGGGCTCATTTTTGTGAGCCTCTTTTTTTGTTTAAATGCAAAGAATTATAATTGCGGTGCTTTATTCTTTTCTTTCCATTCTTTAAACATCGTTTTTGCTGATGAATATTCCTCATTAGTTCCTGTAGCATCAATCAACCTATAAAGCTGATCAGATAATGTTGTATTATAATTAATGCCAGCGATCAATGCTTTTCTGGATTCTTCAAAATCTTTTTTCGTGATATATGCAGCGAGCATTGGTTTTGTAACAAACACTTCTTGATAGCGACCCAATTGATCTTCAAAGTCATCTTTAGTTACAAAAGCGTCTCTTAAAGCACTCACTTGTTTTTTAATGGCCTCATCTATATAAGCAAGATTGGACTCTCTAACAATAACGCTCGATCCCAAATTAGTGTTTGCTCCTGTTGATTGTTGTTTTTCTTCTACTGCTTTCAGCCTGCTTACTATCCCTCCATGGTCAGTATTTAGAGCTACGTCATGCCCTTCAATACGCGTTACAAGATTACTGGCTCCGCCACTCAACTCATCAATTCCAATAACAGTTGCAAGTTTTGAGACTCTATCATTAATATATTTTTCATTTGCATTGAATGTCATAAATCTTGAATTTGGATCAACTGAAAACTTGGCGGCAAATTCTTTTTTAATCGTAGATACTTGTCTTAATAGATAAAGCACACCGCCGGCCAAAAGAACCGAAACTGTGGCTAGTCCACTGATCGCAGGATTATTTTTAATATCGTCTAGCTTTATTGGTATATGAGGCATGCTCATGGCATGTGCCGTCGAAGAGAATAACAATGCGACTGAAAGCAAAATAGGTGAATAACGAATCTTCATAAAAAATTACTCCTTACATGAATCGACTTACTTACTATCTACAGATCATATTTAAGGAGCTTAGTATAAAATAATATTGATCAAATGCCAATTCCGCGCTTTTTGAGACTTTTTTGCGATAGATTAAAGCGTTTTTTATGCTCAAAGCCTAATTTATAGATGAGGTGATAGAAAAAATCTCTATCAGGCCCTTTGATAACTGCCTGCTCATGTGCTTCGGCCAAGGCTACCGGATAACCACGCCCTTTTATTGATTGATCCAAAATAATCTGTGCAACAAGATTTATTTTTTCTTCAGAAGCAGCAATCCATGCGGGGATTTCTACGCGTCCAATTTCGTCACCCAAGTGCAGATAAAAAAAGTGAGGACGGAGAAAATCAGGATAATATTTGCTAATAGATGCATTATTTTTAAAAACGATTGATCGGGTGTAAGGCGTTAAAAAACCATAGGCTATGCTACTATCAACGACATGATCAAGAGAAGTGTTTGCATCATAACCGGCAACCATGCCTTCTGTCAGCGCAAAGCGCGCTAAATTTACTAATTCTTTACCCTTAGGCAGGCTAATATAACTGGCCATAAGTATCTGCTGCTCATATAATTGGTGCAACAACAGTAAATAACATGACAAAAACGTTTGCTTTAACGATACATCGTACGAATCAAGATGCCAAAATATGAGTGATCCATCAAACAACAATAATGAGGGGACCGATAATGGCGCGATCGATAATGCTTTGGCCGCATCTAAAGCTGCACGAAGCTCATATTCTTGGCGCCTGCAATTAACTAAATCGATTGAGACAGGAAACAGCTCTTCATCCCCATCTTCAAAAAAAAGATACGGATGGCTGGTATGAATAAAGGGCTTGCGCTCTTGGCTGCCATAGAGTAATTCAACAATGCCCACATTAATCAAAAAGCAATTGGTCCCTTGATGTTTATCAGGATAAATTTGTGAACCATCAACTGAAAAAATATGATAGGCTGCTGAGCCGGCTTGAACTGGAATAGCCTCATCTAAATTGTCTTGCCAGCTTGGCAAACTCAGTGATGGCGCTGCAGATTTTACCTTGTGAATAAAGAGAGGGTCTGCACTGATCTGCTCCCATACCGCCCGCGCTATAGCATACTCAGATGAATGATCTACAAAAAGTGCTGACGAACATTGCTCTAGCTGCGCTAATAATTCAGATCGGTTTAGCATGCGTATTCCTGCGACTAGTATTTGTATGTTTTCAAAGCCTGCTGCAATGCTTCGAGTGGCAGCAATGCGCACTTGAGGCGTGTTGGTCCTAGCGTGATGCCTACTAAGGCAATCATGCTTTGTGTATCAAATGCAAGAACATCTTCTTTTGTCGCTTGCAGCGCCTTTTGCGCCAATAATGATGCGGCTGCCTGACTTATGACACAGCCCGTCCCAGTAAACTTAACCTCACTTAAGCAATTGGCATGCATACGGCCGGCAAAAGCAATTTTGTCCCCACAGGCAGGAGAATATACCTCGCTAGCAAAGTCAGGGGCATCAAGGGTGCCGCGATACGGAGAATGATGATAATGGTCAAGGAGTTCTTGTTGATACATAAAATCTTAAAGTAAAAAACGTTTTTTATAAATATATATTAGTATAAAAGAACTCTTTAAAGGTCACAAGTGCCCCCCCCTCGCAAGGGCAAAAAAGATTTTTAACTTCTTTGAGATTATTTAGATTTTCTCGATAATAAATAAAGAGCACGAGCATTACTCATTGCATGAGCAAGCATTGGTACCAATAAATTTCCAGGATTATTTTGAAAATATGAAGCATGCAAATAAGACATCTGCGCTGCTGCTATAGCTTGCACTGCCCATCGTAATGGATCAGAATGATGATGCATTAAGCCAAATAAGAGAGGAGATACAATTCTTCCGAGCCATTTTCCTCCTGTACTTCCAAGATATTTTTCTCCTGTTCTTGATAATGCAGATGGAATGATATCAGTAAATATTCCCTCTTCTGCTAATGGAGTAAGAAGAATGGAGGATGCTTGAAATTTCCATGAAGAAGTTTCTGTTGCTGGAAATTGTGATGTTGATGACAGAGAACTCGTATCTATTTTTGCATATTTAGTTACAGAGGAAAACAAGAGAACGGAAAGCATGCTGGCAATCGAATCATATGCATGAAGGCGCCCAGCTGCGCCAAACTGTGCCAATAGTGTTGTTCGATTAAAAGAGACCGGAGGAACTCCTTCATTCGATTTAGGGTCAAATCCTAAATCTGATTTAATTGTCGATGAAATTAAGTTGAGAGCTCGTTTAATTCTCGTGGGATTGAGTTTTTTCTCGATTGATTCTTTTGATACGCCATCGCTTTCAATGAGTTTATGAAATGAGTCTGACTGCTCATCTACTCGACGGTTTTCATAGGGGATCTTATGAAGTTGTACGTCATCTTTTAACACATCATATTCCCATGAAACTAAGCCACCAAGATGTGCTTTGCGTTCTTTCTTAAAAAAGCAATCAACATCAGTTTTTGGTTGCGTTAATTTGTTATATAGACTATTGAGACACAATGCTTTGGTCTGTTTTTCGCTACCATAAGCAGCTGTTGCGGTGATCAGTAATGTGATTGTTACCATTATTGATTTAAAATTCATGAAAATCTCCATTATTCAACATAAAAACGTTTTAAGTTAAAGTTTTTATAATACTATTAGTGTAATATATTTATAAAAAAGATCAATAAAAATGGCTTAATTCACGAGGCAAACAAATAACACCAATTAGAATCAATCAAATAAAAATTCCGGTAGTCGCGGCGAGGCCCGAAGAAATTTCGTTAGAAATTGCGTGTGGCCGACTTCGCGATGGGAAGAGCGGATTCTTAAGGCCGCAAGCCTTAAGTGCCCGAGATGCAAGAGAGGTGGCAAAACCTCTTCTTGCCGCACGCACCGCGCAGGTGCAAAAAAAAAGCGGGCTTCCCCGCTTTCCCACCTTTTGACATTTATTGCATAACTGTCACACTAAATAAGAGCTAGAAGCCCTACATTTATTACCAAAAAAATAGATGTAAATTAGCCCCTCTTAAAAGAAAGGAATAAAAGTATGAAACGTCTTACAACTTCTCTCTTAAAATGTATTAAAAAATCGATTGGCATAAGCCTATTATCCATCTTGTTGCTTACCCCATTTGCCCATGCCGCCAACATTATTTTTGATGGTGATGGCGTTCTCTTTGATACCCGATCATTTCATGCTGCAAAAGAAATTGGTCTTTTAAATCTTATGGCTTACGGTAAAAATCCATCTCCGTTATTTATGGATTTCTTAAATACTATCGAACCTCGCCATGAAGATACCCCGGTAGCATATGATACTCAGGGTAATCTGTTACCACAATTATTCTGTGATTGGTTGACCGGAGCAAAAACTCCTGCTCAAATTCTTAACCAAGTTAATAGCGCAATTGATGAAAATACGGTACTAACCAAACGTGAAAAAAATGTTATCAGGGGCATGAATGAATTTATTTTTGGTGACCCTGAGCACTATATACATACCAAACAATTAATACGTGATGGTAAAAAATTTGTAAAACGATGCAAAAAGCAAGGTCACAAAGTATTTATTCTCTCTAACTGGGATGCTGCATCTTTTCCGGCGCTACAAAAAAGGTTCTCTAAATTCTTAGATTTATTTGATGGTGTAGTAATTTCCGGCGATGTCGGATTAATGAAACCGGATCCTGCTATTTACTCTGCGATTGTTGAAAAATATAATCTTGACCCTGCAGAAACCGCATTCGTTGATGACCGTCCGGAAAACGTTGAGGCAGCCAAGGTCCACGGTATTCATGGTGTTCTGTGTGATAAAAATAACTTTAAAGAAGTACGCAGAAACATATTACTGTGGGAAAAAACATTGGAAGATGCTCCGGCTACTATAGCTGCAGCTGCATAATAATCTTTCTGAAATATAAAAAAAGGGATGAAACTTCATCCCTTTTTTTTATGCCCTAGTACACGTTTTTTGAGTTGTTCTTTATCTCTAATATTCTCTGCAATCTGTATCTTGTAGGCTTCTTGCAATAGCACGCCCATCTTTGGCCCCGGCGCTACTGCATCAATAATATCTTTGCCCTGCAACAATGGCTCTTCGGGCTTGTATAAAATCTGTAATTGCTCTGCTTTGTGCAAAAAATCGCGCAAAGCAGGGAAATCTATCTGCAATGGCGTATGCTGCAAACCACGCCCACGCTTGTCAGCCAATGCCAACTGACATAACATCTGCACATTTGCGCGCGGCGCCAATTTGAGTGCTAATCGCTTGTATGCTGCATTACCAGCTTTTTCAAACAAAAATGGTTGCATATGATATCTGACCAAGACCGGTACGGTATCTATAATTATCTTTTTAGTAGTTATGCGCTTGAGCAATCGTTTGGTTGGCTCGATCCCAGCAATTTCATGCCCATATGAATGAATTTTGCCATCAATTATTTTGCTTGTGGTTACCTTGCCCAAATCATGGCAAAGCGCTGCATAGAGAATAATAAGCTTTTCTTGCTCATCTTTGTATGATAATACCGCTGCAGCATCAAGACTCTGCATACTGTGCTCAAACACATCACCTTCCGGGTGCCATGACGGCTCTTGCGCCACGCCAATAGTTGCTGCAAGCTCAGGCAATATATCTGTTATGCGACCAATCTGTGCCAGCCAGCGAATACCCAATGATGGACGCTTTGAACGCAATAACAATTTCTCAAATTCAGCGTCGACACGTTCAATGGATACCTGTGAAACATCCATATTCTTACATAATGCATTAAGCTGATCATCAGGATAGGCATCAAATCGCCCAATAAATTGCATCACCCGATAGAAACGTAAGGGATCTTCTCCAAACAGTTCTAATGATGGTGCACGTAGTACGCCATTTTCCAGATCATGCAATCCATTGAATGGATCAATCAGTTCACCAGTGACTAAATCAATCCCCATAGCATTCATGGTCAGATCCCTGCGGGAAAATGCATCATGCATGCTCATATTCGCATTAATGGTTACCTGTGGTTTTCGGCCTGCACTATCAGTACGCGGCACCGACCAATCTGCGTCTAAGCCATGCAATCGTAGTACGCCAAATGATTTTCCTACTAGACTAACCGGACCAAAAGATGCCAATAGTTTTTCAAGATCATCCAAAGAAAGATGATATACCTCAAAATCAAGATCTTTAATAGAATCACCGAGCAACAAATCACGCACTGCGCCGCCAACCAACAGAACTCTACCTGCGTGATTACTGATCTGCTGCACAATTGCAGATATGAGTGGTACCGCGTCAAACATCTGTGATAAAGATCTTTGAACTGATGCCAAATTTTTTGTAAGCTTTTTTGTAGTCATGAAACAATCCTAATCGGGTGAGGTAGTAGTATGAAACGCATTCTTTCACTTTCTCTTTTTAACACGATGTTTTTAGTAAGTTCAACCCAATTGCATGCCGCTTTTGGTGATTATATCCCTTTTACGCCAAAAAAGGCAGAGACAGAAATTATACAACAAGAGTTTGAGGTTAAAGCAAATCCTATTATCACGGTTAAAGATACCATCGGTAATATAGAAGTTAAAACATGGAAAAAAAATAAAGTAGCATTAACTGCAACAAAAAAAGCACCCAAACTGGAGCTTCTTTCTGCCATAGATTTAAAAACTGATATCACCACCGATGGATTGGTGGTACTCACCAGCGTACCATCAGAAAAAAAAGTATCTCTTGATTACACCATAGTTGTCCCGGAACAATGTCATGTAAATTTGGTAAGCCAAATGGGCGACATAAAAATCAGCGGTGTCAATGGCCGTATTTGCGCCACTACTGACAAGGGTAACATTGCGATAGACAAAGCATGCAATACCGTAATTGCAACCAGCAATGCTCAAGGGTCTATAACTATTAATGAGTCACGAGGCAATACCAAAGCTACCTGCCATAAAGGCAATATCGCTATCCACGATGCTCACAATAGCGTGATTGCATTCACTCAAAGTGGTAATATTGACGTACAAAATGCCTGTGTGCCGGCAACTAGTAAGATAAACCTTGAAACAAAATCGGGATTAGTTGCGGTTAAATTACCGCACGAAGTAAATGCCAATGTTAAGGCAAATGCTACCAAAGGCGTAGTAACTTCAGAACATCTTATTACGTTAAAGCAACGCACCACCAAACTTGATAATGCTGCGTGGAAACAATTGAGAACGCATGTTGATGGTATCTTGGGTAGTGGCGAAGCCAACATTGTGCTTACCACCAATAAGGGCAATATTAAGATTTTGGAAGCAGCTAAAACAAAAGTGGCGTAATAATAGTCAAAAATCCCCTAGTTTTTACCAGGGGATTTTTATTTTTAAGCTCGTAATTACTAAAAAATTTATTTCTTTGTGATGTCTTCAATTTTCTCATCTATCTCTTTATGCTCATAATCTATTTCAAATCTGGCAACATATCCATTTAACGTTAGCTGCTGGTAACCCCAAGCGTATATTCTCAAAATCTTTTTTTCTCATAAGAGTATTTATACAAAGTGATGCATATTTAGCTATACTTCCTGTTTTTACACTGAGTTCATCATTTATATCAGAAGCACTAATAACATCAGGAAGAGCCAATATGTTCGACCGCGTAACTACATAAGTAAAATAATCACTATCGCTATGATGTAACCAAAGATTGACAGCTGCTTGTGGATAATTTTTTCTTAACCACTTTATCATCTCATTGCCACATGATTCTGTTATCATATAGCTTTCAAGTACCGCTGGCGATTGATCTGCTTTCACTCTTGGCGATAATTTTTCTTTAATCAATACCGGTACACAATGCGAAACATCAATATTAACATTCCCATAAAGCTTACGCGGTATGCGTAAATAATCGCAGCATGTTGAAAAGCATTCATAGGCACGGTCAATTAAATGGATATCAATCTTAGCATCACCTTTTTTTTCCAAAAACTTTGCTAAAATGACCATTGTTTGGAACATAAGACGTGATCCAAAATCAGCATACGTCACTTTTTCACCATCTTCTGATTTTTTTATTAACGCAGCAACTACCTCATCTTCATAACGTTGACGATAAAGAGGGTA
>JAKAUA010000055.1 GCA_021827875.1 bacterium
ATAACGCATACTTTCATAATTTAAAATCCTTTCTAGTCCGTCGTGCTAGCCAAGCCGTGAGGCCTGGATTAGCGAAGTCGGATTAACTTAACATTACCCGTTCTTCAGGGTAATTAATTTTATCTGCGGCTTGTGCCTGTATATTTGTTTTTCTAAACGCTAAGATCAGTGTTAAGGAGCCGATTCTTCCGGCAATCATGCTGAGCATAATAAAAATTTTGCTACTTATCGTCAGGAGCGACGTTACCCCTAGACTTAATCCCAAGTTAGTGAACGCAGAAATAGTTTCAAAGGCAAGATCCATAAAATCAACATTCGTTTGTGTAATTAAAAGAAAAAATAATGCCACAATAATCCAGGCAACACTCAGAGTAACAATCGTTATCGCTTTGAGCACCTGATCTTTGGCAATTCTTCTACCCTTTATATTTACTGCTGCGTAACCACTAATGGCTGATTTTATTACCGAGCACATAATATAAAAGGAGGGCAATTTAATACCACTTCCCGTGGAACCTGCTGCAGCACCAATAAATGCCATGACGCTCATAAAGAGTAAAGAAGGAACCTGTAATGCTGTTATTGGAATTGAGAGCAATCCGGTGCTCCGCAATGATACCGCATTAAAAAGAGAGTTGAGTATTTTGCCGATAAAGCTCATGTGCGAGAATGCATTACCACTTTCTAAAATAAGAAAAAGAAGAGTTGCAACAATGGTCAAAGACGCAGAGCCATAGAGTGCAATTTTACTTATCAGAGAAAAAGCAAATCTTTTTTTGTTTAATACACTTTTTACGTAGCTGATAATTTCTATCCAGGTTATAAAGCCTAGGCTTCCACAGAACATTAATAATGTCGTGATAAGAAGCAGGGGATAATTGGCACAAATCATATGAGGATGTTGAGCATGATCAAAGAGAGATACACCGGCATTACAAAATGATGATACCGAATGGAATAAAGATAAAAAGAGTGCTTGGTCAATTGAATAATAAGAGCGTATGCAGAAAAAAGTAATAATGGCACCGATAAGTTCGGTAATAAGGGTAATACTTATAATGAAGATAATTATTTTTCTTACATTTTTCCACGTCTCTATTTCCATGACGTGGCCTGCGAGCAACTGCGTACCAAAGCCCAATTCCATAAAAAGAGAAAGTACAAAAACCGTAAGGGTGATAAGGCCAAGTCCACCAATTTGTATTAAGGCAAGCAATACTGATTTGCCAAAGATAGTAAATGCACTCAAATTAATGGTAAATAATCCGGTAACGCAGGTTGCCGATGTAGCAGTAAAGATAAGATCCAGGAGCGGTATTGGTACGGTGCGTGCAATAGGGGACGCAAGCAGCAAAGTGCCGATCATAATTGTAATGAATACCGAAAATAATATGATACGTCCGGGAGAAAAATGTGCCAGACTTTTACTACTCATACAATACCTTCTTTAAAGAATGCGATATGTATCATAGCTAAACATAAGATTATCATGACTGTCTAGCCTTTGATGGCGGCAAAGGCAATAGTCGGGCAATTCATTGTACAATGAGTAAGATAGAATCATGACGACTATCGATTTTTCAACATGGCATCTAAGTACTGCTCAAGTTGATCAATAGCTATACGTTCTTGAGTGAGGGTATCACGATTACGTGCAGTAACCTTATGGTCGTTTTCGCTGTCAAAATCATAGGTAAAGCATACAGGGGTCCCAATTTCGTCTTGACGACGATAGCGTTTACCAATAGAGCCGGATTCATCAAATTGAATCTGATAACCTTTTCTACGTAGATCAGCATAGATTTTTTCAGCTGCTTCTGTCTGTTTTTTAGTTAAAGGCATGATTGCAGCTTTGATAGGGGCAATTTTAGGAGAGAAGCGCAACACAACACGTGTTTCATTATCAACCACATCTTCATAATAAGCATCAAAGAGCAATGTTAAGAAGAGGCGGTCCACGCCTACTGATGATTCAACAACATCAGGTAAATATGTTTGTTTAGTTTCTTCATCATAGACGCCCAAATCTTTGCCGGAGAATTTGCTATGTTGTGACAAATCATAGTTGCCGCGATGTGCGATACCTTCGAGCTCTTTCCAGCCGAAGGGGAAACGGTATTCAACATCATTACAGGCAACGGAATAGTGAGATAATTCATTTTTTTCATGGGGACGGAGACGAATTCTTTCAGGATTGATACCAATTGAACTGAAGAAATCTTTACGCGCTTGTGACCAGCGTTCAAAATAGTAAGCAGAATTCTCCGGTTTACAGAACCATTCTAACTCCATTTGTTCAAACTCACGCATGCGAAACAGGAACTGTTTTGGTGTAATTTCATTACGGAATGCTTTACCAATTTGTGCGATACCGAATGGTACTTTAACGCGATATGTAGACAATACATTTTTGAAATTAATAAAAATAGATTGGGCTGTTTCCGGTCTCAAATAAGCCACAGACGCTTGATCTGCCGCTGCACCCAAGTTGGTTTGGAACATCATGTTAAATTGACGAGCAGCGGTCCATGCTTTTTTGCCGCAATGAGGACAGGCGCGTTCAAGATCAACATCATCAGTACGATAACGATGTTTGCAATTCATACAGTCAACCATAGGGTCACTAAAATGTTCAACGTGTCCGGAAGCCTTCCATACATCGGCAGCACCCAGCAACGAACCATCGAGAAAAACAATATTAGGTTCGGTTGTGGTAATTGCTTGTTTCCAAGATTGTTTAATATTTTCTTTTAAAAGATAGCCAAGATGACCAAAATCATACACCCCATTTAATCCGCCATAAATTTCAGCTGATTGATATACAAAGCCACGTCGTTTGCACAACGCTACTAATTTTTCTAATGTTGCAGCAGAAGAATTGGTCGGAGTTGTCATGGAATATTTCCTTAATAAAACCAAAAAAAGGGTTAATTCAGTGAGTAAATCTATCTATTATGATACTCATTATTGATTTTTTATCAAACTTGCTTCATTTAAACTGGGGCAGTAACAGGCTAAGCAAGACGATGACTTTTACTCAAGTTGGTATAGACTAGACAGCAATTGACTCGAAAAAAATACAAAACTATTAAAAATAAAGGTGAGAGTACAATGATAGAAATGTATGAATCAAAGTTATGGCGCTTATCATTTGTTGTGGTCTTAGTTGGTATGTGTGGTGGCTATGGCATATACATGCTATATCAAGAACAGCAGCGCTTACAAAAGAAAATAGAATATTTACAAGTACGTGATCTTGAACTCTCAACTAATATTGCTGTACCTCAATCTTCACCTCAAGTATCAGCTCAGGTTACCGAACGCTTAGTAACAAAAAGTGAAGTATGGCGTCCGGTGCAAGACAAAGTCAAAGATACGGTGGTACAAATTTTTGCGCAAATTGCAGAACAAGATATTCTGCAGCCCTACAAAATCTCCAATCCAAGTGCAAGTTGTGGCACCGGCTTTTTTATTAATGACACGGGAGAAATTCTTACTAATGCTCATGTAGTTAATCAAGCAAAAGCGATTTGGATTCAAATTCCTTCATTAGGTAAACGCATTATAGATGTTGATCTTATTAGTATGAGTGAGCGCGATATGGCATTACTTCGGGTGCGTCCTGAAGGGCTCGCACTCATAAAAAGCACACTAGGATCTGTACCTTACTTACCATTGGGTGATTCTGACACGGTGCGCCGTGCAGATGAAGTGATGGCAGTAGGTTATCCATTGGGGCAACAATCGCTCAAAAGCACCACCGGTGTAGTCAGTGGTGGTGAGCAGGGGATGATTCAGATCAGCGCGGCAATCAATCCGGGCAATTCAGGTGGTCCTCTGGTAAATATTCGTGGAGAGGTAATCGGTATTAATACGGCAAAAAGAATAGATGCGGAGAATACCGGCTACAGCAGGCCAATTAATGATTACAAAATAATTGCTAATGATATGCGTAATACTGAGAATAAAATATTGCGTAATCCGCATTTGGGTATCTGCAAAATTAATGGCTCAGAAGCATTGACCGAATTTTTGGGTAATCCGGCACCCGGAGGCTGTTACGTAGGTGAGGTCGTTAAAGGGAGCCCACTCTACAAAGCCGGTGTAAAACGTGGCGATATGCTTTACGCAATTAATGGCCATAAAATTGATATTTTTGGTGATATGAATGTGCCGTGGTCCGAAGATAAAATATCGTTAGTTGATTATGTAGCACGCCTTTCTATTGGTCAGGATGTGCATCTATTAATTTATCGCAAAGGTGAGCGTAAAGAATTTACTGTTGCCTTTAATCAAACAGAGCAACCACCAATTCATATGATTTACCCGGGTTATGAAACAATCGATTACGAGGTAATTGCCGGTATGGTAGTAATGCCATTAACATTAAATCATATTCATGCCCTCATGGGTGTTGCTCCGGGACTAGCGCAATATGCAGAAGCACAGTTCCAAGGCGAGCCGGTGTTGATTGTTACCCATATCTTCCCTAATTCGCAAATTTATCGCACACGTACCGTATTGCCGGGATCAACTTTGAAAGAAGTAAATGGTCAAAAAGTGCGTACTCTTGCAGATTTACGTGCGGCAGTTGCAAAAGGTGCTAGCGAGAAATTTTTCACTGCAGTAACGACAGATAATATTATGCGCAGTACGGACCATATCTTTGTTGCATTATCCCTTGATAAAGTATTGGCAGAAGAGCACAGCTTATCGCGTGATTATAGATATCCGGTGTCTTCATCAGTACAGCAATTATTAGCACAGCGTGAAAAGGTAAACCAAAAAACTGCATAAAAAGAGCAGAATACGATATACTGTGCATAAGAGGCTTAATAAAATACCTCTTATGCACTTTTTATTTGAAAAATATTACTATGCCAAAAAAACGATTAGATCAATTATTACAAGAATTATTACCCGCCTATAGCCGTCAGCAAATTCAAAGCTGGATTATGCAGGGCAAAGTAAAAGTTAATGGCGCCGTCATAACCAAGCCAGGCAATGCAACCGCTGATGACGCAAAAATTGAATATGATATTCAAGAACCCAAGTATGTAAGTCGTGCCGGATTTAAGCTAGAAAAGGCGCTGCAAGAATTTCAGATAGATGTCACCGGTTTGAGCGTATTGGATTCCGGCCTTTCAACCGGTGGCTTTGCTGATTGTCTTTTACAGCATGGCGCAGCCAAAATTTATGGTGTTGATGTTGGTTATGGCCAAGCACACGAAAAAATTCGTGCCGATTCGCGCGTTATTGTTATGGAGCGTACCAATCTACGTGATTTGCATGATTTAGGACAAAAAGTAGATATGGTAACGCTTGATCTTTCGTTTATCTCGGTACTTAAAGTTATGGATGCTATAGACAATCTTCTTAAAGATGGCGGAAAATTGATTGTATTGGTTAAGCCACAATTTGAAGCGCAAAAGCACGAAGTAGGCAAGGGTGGTATTGTACGGGATGATGCAGTACGTGCTCATGTAGTACAACAAGTAGTCAATGGCATCACATTGCATGGGTATCTGTTGCAAGGATTGGTAGAATCACCTATTACCGGTACTGATGGCAATCGAGAATTCTTAGCGTACTTTATTAAAAACAATAGATAAAATAGTCATTTTTTGATACAACTTACAATATCTCGTATATGCGCCTGTAGCTTCCAACTTCGCTTATCCGGGCCTTCCGGCTCGGCAAGCTACGTCGGACAGGACGCAACAGGATTCATAAAATTGAAATAGTTAAAGAACAAAATATAGAATTACTATAGATGCGCCTGTAGCTCAATTGGATAGAGTACCGGACTTCGAATCCGTTGGTTGTAGGTTCGACTCCTACCAGGCGCACCAGTCTTCGCTTATCCGGGTCTTCAGACTCGGCAAGCTACGCCTGGCTGTCGCCAGTCTATAACAATAAATAAATTTTACCCATACAAGGAGAATTTGTGTTTTCTTTTTTCAAAAAAAATGAAATTCCTAAAAATCAAGTTCCTATCGCCCATACAGACGAAGGTTCGCATGGAAGACATTGGTATACGATGTTTGGTAGAGCTGATACAGCAGTACTTATGCAGAAAATTAACGATGCAATGCAGGCGGGAGAGCCAAAAACAATTAATAAGAACACTTTTTTTGTAGATGGATCCAGCATTAGAACAGTAGTACAAAATGGTGTTGGTATTACTGGATTTCCTTATTGGAAAGGGCCGCGCTACGAGAACATTGAAACAAAATTAATAACAGAGTGGGCACATGTTGATCATTTAGAGGCAATTGTAACTGCCGGACATTCGAGTGGTTGTAGATTAGATTTTTTTGCTATTGATTATGCCTTTCACAAAGAACAGTATAGAAATCAGAAAAACATAAGTGCCAATATTGTAGGTCTGATCTATGTCTTAGAAGATTTTGATGCAGTCGCAGTTAACGAAGAAAGAGCTGCACAAAACCCTCAAGCAGAATCATCCCTGAAATTTAGCGGAGATTTTTGTGGCTATTTCCCGGGAGACGTGCCTGATGAGATTAGTTTTATTGGAAATATAAAAGCCATACAAGAGCATGCATTAGGAGAAGTTGCAGGCTTTATAATCACTATCACTCTCACTCCTGATTTTAGTATTGATGCATTTATTGCAAAAACAAATCTGAAAATAGATCTTGCCTTGAATAAACAAGTTACGGGATTATTATGGATGATCGGAACTTTAGAAAAATAAGAGGTAATGATTAACAAAATATAATTTGTTCATCATTTTGATACAAATAGCTTTTTTTCTTGATTTTCAATTTGTTATATTACTGTCATAAATGTGCGCTTGTGTTGCTATTTATAATTGTTAAAAGGAGCTTATATGCCATATAAAGTTGGTAAAAAGACAAAAACAAAAGGTTGGCCAATATTAGAATTCAAAAATGGCAAGTGGAGTGTTATTGCACATTCAGATTCTAAATCAAAAGTAGAAGCAAGTATCAGAGCACGCTATATGGGTGAGCACAAAAAAAATATCTCTGCGCTCTTACATTCATAACAATAGAAAGTCTTATTTATAAGAGTCATTACTGGAGATTTTTCAAGAGATTCTTCTTCTTTGTGATCATCAATTACTTTATCTAAATCTCGTTGATTACAATAACAATAATGGCCATAACGATCATTTTCAATCTAGATAGGGTTTGTCTTCTGATGCCTTATCGCGCTGTGCACCTTTTGCCGTGCAATAACACATGCAATTCTTATTATTTAAACAATCTTCTTTATTTCTTCCACATACATTTTTCTCAGGTGCGTTTTGTACACAAAGAAGTTCTTCCGTATTCAAATCGAAAAAAAATTGCCAACAAAAAAGATATTCTTTAACATCAAGATTTTGATAGTGATAAGATAGTTTATTTGGTTTTGGATAGCCACCAGAATAATGCTACCGTGATTACCGCGTTTACAATGATCGCAAAAGTATTAAGTTGCTGCGTAACAGTGATAGACATGATGGTAATCGGCAAAGTAGAAAATGCTAGTATAATATGGCTTAATGTGTGAAAAGCTTCTGCACCTGCTGCAAATGCGATCCATTCTCTTTTTGAAAGCATAGATACTCCTTTTTTATAAGAAAAAATCTGTTTGCGCTATAACTTATCAGAATGTTTATAAAAAAAACAAGTATAACTCATTTTAATTTGAATCCTATGAGTCGGCTGGCATTTAATAGAATTAGCACATCTGAAATAGCGTGAAAGAAAGCAGCTTGAATCGGTTCTACCAGATCCATAAATGTTAACGTAAGACCCAAGGCGTGTAAAATAAGAAATCCAATAATAAGATTTTGTTTTATCACTTTAAAAATTTGCTGTGAAAGTTTTCTCACAAAATAAATGTTTTTTAGTTCGTTGGTCATAAGAACAATATCTGCTGCTTCAATCGCAGGTTCCATTCCCATCGCTCCCATGGCAATGCCTACGTTTGCTTGCTTAAGTGCAGCGACATCGTTGATACCATCTCCTACCATTACCACGATATTTCCTTTTTTTTGTAATTGATCAAGAAGTTGTAATTTATCTTCAGGAAATGCTTGACCATAAGCGCGGCTAATACCAAGTTGCCGTGCGATGTTTTCTGTTATCTCTTGGCTATCACCGCTTAAAAGAATAATGTCATTCAGCCCTGAGTTTTTTAATGCTTCTATGGTTTCCTTTGCGTCACTTCTTGGAACATCCATAACACTAATTTTACCAATTACATGTCCACTACTTGCTAAATAAAAATTGCTATATGGTTGTCCGCTACTGGATTTTTGATTGGGTATCTGACTATTACCATGTTCAGGGGCTTGTACAAAATGTTCGTTTCCCAGAAAGTATTTTTTCCCTTCATACACAACTTCAACACCGTGCCCTACTAACGATACATATTCTTCCGGTTGTGGAACTTCTATATTCAGTTCGCGTGCTTTTTTTAGAATAGATTTTGCAACGACGTGATCTGATCGCATTTCTGCTATTGCTGCAATTTTGAGAATATCATTTTTGCTATAGGTGTTACTAAAAGTTTGAATATCAACAATAACGGGCTCTCCCAGTGTGAGGGTTCCTGTTTTATCAAAAATTATAACATTTGCACGAGAAAGCTGTTCTAATGCTCTTCCTCCACGCACCAATATACCATGTCTGAATGCGGCAACACTTCCAGAAAGCACAGTAAGCGGTGTCACTAATGAAAGTTCAAGTGGTGATCCAAAGATGAGGAGTGTAATAACTAATTCTAAATTTCCTGTTATCAACCAGATTATTACAATTAACAGAAGGATAAGCGGAACAAAAACCAAAGCTATTTTATCAGTCACCGTAGTAATGTGTGCTTTTTTTTCTTCTGCTTGGATAAATAGGGTAGTCATTTTATTAAAGAGCGTCTCTTCTTGAACACGTTCTACCTGAAAGATAATGCTGCCACTTTCAACAAAAGTACCGGCAAAAACGGTATCATTCTTTTGTTTTTCTTTTGGCATACTTTCTCCTGTTAACATAGATTCATTTATTGCCGCATGTCCTTGTACGATAAAACCATCTGCCGGGACACGTCCTCCTGTTTTTACTAAAACATGCATACCGGAGACCACTGCATGTAATGGAATATTCTTTTCTTGATTGTGTTCGATTACCGTAGCTTGTGATGGAATAAGCTGAAGAAGGCTCTCAATAGCATTATGAGTGCGTTGTTCAATAATAAGTTCTATGTAGTGCGCAATGAGTATAATGAGCAAAACAAACATTATTGCACGTTCTTGTTTGCCAATAACTGCAGCAATAGTAGCAAAAACTAAGAAAAAATCGGTACCAATTTGTCCCTTTTTTAAATCACGCAGAGCACCCCAAACCATTTGAATCCATACAAGTGCAATGGGAACCAGATACAGATAAGTTTGAGAATAATAGAGTGCTATCCCATTAAGAATGACAATGCATATAATGTACAAGACATAATCAATTCTATAGGTATATAATTTTTGTATATTCATAGATCCTCACAATCATTGTCATTATCGGCATTGTAATCTTTTGTGAAAACTGATCAAAAACAGTTGAATCGATTATTTCATTGCAGACAGCTTGGATTTCATAAAATGAATTTCAGATTGCTGACTTGCGCTAATATTCTTGCAAAGCTGTATAATTTCAGGATCCTTAAGATGAGATTCTCTACACATTAAAAGAGCAGCAGCATGGTGAGGAATCATTGATTTAAGAAATTCTTTATCATAAATTGCTGTTTGTTTTCTTTCGAAGAAAAAAAAGATTCCAAATAATATAAGACTGCTTAGAGCAATAATGTTATTAAGCCTTTTATTTGGGTACATTGATCTCATTAAAAATAGCTCGATAAGAATCATAGGCATAGTCATTATTACAGCCATATAAAACTGATTTAAATTTGGATAAATATTAGAAATTTTATCGGCCATTGCATACATCAAAATATACATTGAAATGAATGATAAAAGAGCCATTTTCAATAGATTGGTATACTGCATATTTTTCCTATTTTTTCTTTAAGTATATTTATATGTTCTTTATGTTTGGGGCTGTCCTAGATAAGAACATATTCAATTTCTAGTTTCAACCCACTGAATCAACATTTTCAGCTGTTTTTTTGGT
>JAKAUA010000029.1 GCA_021827875.1 bacterium
AACAGTGGAATCGCGGTATCAAGTTTTGTTGGACCAAAACTAAAGAAGCGTTTCTCGGCTTTTGCCAATTCGCTTCTTCAATTCATAATTTTAAGCTTGTGGGAATTTTCGGATAAGCTCTAAGATAAAGATTATGCAATTTATTTTTGTAACACTATTTATGTTAATAGCTATTCCAACAATGTCGTTCGCCGGAGAAATGCTATCAAAGAAGAATGAACAGAGTTCTTTTGCACGACCAAGGCCGAGACAGACTTTTCCTATTTAAATCGAGCTGCAGTAGCCCAGCCTTCCACAGCTACCCAAAGCACTGAAGCATCGACAGTAACTACTGCCGGCCAAGACGCCAATGCAGAACTAGCAGCATTGATTGCTGAAGAACAATCTATACAAAATCTTTCGATTGCTCAGATAGATGCAAGATTTCCAGGCCTTAAGCCATGCAAAGATGAATTAAAACATACGCTTACTAAAAAAGTATTATGTATAAAAATAAAAAAAGCAGCAATATTCAATCTCAAGATCCAAAGAAGATATGCAAGAAAAAACAAGACACTAACACGACAACTCACACAAAACAATGATCTTAATTTTCCTAATTATGAACTATAAAAATTAAACTTTATAATTCTTTAAAAATGGATGTTTCATGAATCATTCTTCAAAAATCGCCATTATACTTCTGCTCTTATCTCTTGGAACCTCATTTGCCGGTAGAGGTAGAAGAATTAATGCGCGAAATGCTAATCAAACACAAAGAAATACTAATATTCGTGACTCACAGGCACCTCAAGCGCCCGATTTGCGAGGTATTACAAGACAAGAGCGCATTGCTACACAACAAAATGATGCAAATGCTGTAGCGCGACAACATCATATGATACTTCGTGCTCATACACGCGCAGATCGTGATAATGCACTAGTTCTCAATCAGCATAATGTCCAACAAAACGCACAAATAATCAATGTGCCACGCAATGTTTTTATACGAGTCGGAGCCTTACCTGTTCCCCTAAATATAGAAGAAGCATATCTACCTAGACAAGATCAACCTGCATTGATGATACAAGAAAATGCAGCAGAAATGCATGATATCTTAGAACACTCGATAGACGATATAATTGCGCGTACTGTATATGTTTTCAGAATGTTCAGACAATACAATGCAAGACCAAATAGAACAGAACAAGAACGTGCTAATGTAGCATTAGAAATGTATCAGTATATAGATCAAACATTATATCAAGTATCAGAAAATGGTGGCGAAGCGCTTATTGAGGGATTAGAATCGGATGATGATGTTCTCATGCTTGTAGATGTTCTTAGAGAACGAAGTAATCGACGTCAGCAACAACGTCGCGAACAGCAGGAACTAGCTGCCTTACTCGAGAATGGCGATGATAATGACGGAGCAGATCTGGGCGATATAAAACCTAATTACAATGGTTCGGCTGCTTAAAAACAAATTCTCTGTAATGCAATAATACAAAAGCCGAAATAATATTTCGGCTTTTTTTATGCTCGTTGTTACGCTATAATAATGCACATTAATACGCTACAAATTTCCAAAAAGGACATCGCAATGTTAAACATAAAACAACTGCTCTTTATAGTAATAAGTTTCTTTTTATATACCAACCTGATAGCACAAGAAGCTCCTGAATTCGATTTTGATGCCATGGAAAATGCTATGGTTGAGACAGGATTGGATCAAACTATTCAAACACACGTTCCTTCACGCCTTGAAATGGCATTACGCCGCATCGCAGATCCCATATTGTACTTTTTTCTTCGTAGCTATAATTATGTAAAAGAACGATATACACGTACCATTACTGCTCTTAAAAGAGTTTTTAATCGCAGATTCCGCCAAACAGAAGAAAATGAAAACAATGCACCGCAACAAGCATGAATTTGCCCTGCTTTGCCCCAATCTATCAGAACTTGTAGCCAATAAACGACAAGATATTACTATTACTGATGATCTTCTTGTTCATCGCATTACCCATGTTTTGCGCTTGGCGCCACAAGAATCAATCATCTTGTTTGATCGTGCTCATCATGCATTTTGCACTCTACAGACTATTACTAAAAAAAATTGTACTGTTCGTGTAAATGAGCTACATACCAATACAACTATTTTACCAATTATTACCTTTTTACTCCCCTTACTCAAACGAGATGCACTTGAAGAACTTGTTTATTCTTTAACAGAAATAGGGGTCACTTCTATACAATTAATCAAAACAGAAAAAATACAACGTTCCTGGAATGGCACTCCTGAATATGAACGATTACAAAAAATTATAATAGCCGCCGCAGAGCAATCAAAAAATTATACGTATCCTTTATTGCATGAGCCTTGCGCATTAGATGAAGCTCTGAGAAATTGCCCAAATCCTGCCACTAAGCTCTATGCCGACCCTGAAGGAGAGTTATTAGCTAAGTTCTTTGCCGAAACATCCGGCACAAAACAATCTTCTTTTGTCCTTATGATTGGCCCGGAAGGGGATCTGGTGCAATCGGAAAAAGAACAACTTCGCACTGCTTATTTTACTTTCTGTGCATTAACCCCGACAATCTTGCGATCAGTACAAGCAGGAGCTGTTTTTGCGGGTATTATCAGGTCATTCTACCGCTAGAAATATTCTTTGCTTTTCATCTCACAAAACCGTTATCCTTATTCATAATCGAATGTTTAGCAGAATAAAGGAGATCTATGTCTAAACAGCCTCACCGGTCCAGGTATACTGATATTGCGGTAATACTCGGCTCACTTGTTGTCGTTGGTGGTGCCATATCCATGGTTCATAGCACCAAAAAAGAAATCGTACAAACTCATCAAACTAATATAGATACTGACGCAACAGATAATGTAAAAAATGCAGCTGATGCTAATGCCCCTGAATTATCTTCTAGTGATAATGCCTCAAAGTCATCTGCTGATATTATTCCCCTCTTGCCGCCACCGCCAACTACACATGCACAAGAACCGGTTGAATCGACAAAAACCGTTGTTACGAAAAGCAATGAAGCATTAAGAACCTATATTGCCCCTTTGATTGCTGCCAATAATGTGCAAGATATTGCAGATATTCTAAAAGGCAACACTATCGACAAAGTTGCACAATTGACTGATGCCATCATATCAGATAAAAAATCATTACTAGGCTATACAAGCAAAGTGCAACTTATTTTGGCTCTCGCTTTGAATTACACAAGCCTCGCTGAACAATCGATGCTTTTTGATATCTTTCTTGCACATCAACAACTATTTTTAGCCAAATCTCCCCCTATTCTTTTTATTGCAGCAACCGATCTTCTTGACACTGCCATTCCTTCTTTACTTGGATGGGCAAAAATAAAAGAAGCCGAGTATCCTGATTTACAAAATAAAATAGTAAAAAGTGCTCTCTCGTACACTGTTTCTAACAATAGCCCTGACCGCTTGGGACACATGATTGCTAATGGTGTTCCGATTAATAGCAAACAAGCAACAGAATTATTGTGGGCGGTAGTAATGGGAAATAAAAAAGCTGATTTTATGCCACTCTTAAAAGAATGTGCTGCAAATTTTGATGATATTAAAAACAAAAGTACACCATTAATTGCTGCAATCACGAATAACAATAAAGAGCTTGTACAAGCTCTCCTTGATAATGGCGCATCTATTGGCTTTATGCCATCGCCGGATACCGGCTCTCCATTGCAACAAGCCATCGTACAAAAACGCACTGATATAGAATTGTTATTAAGAAGTCGTGGCGCTAAAGAATAAGATTTTAAATCTTTTTCATCTGTCCAAGCTGATTTTTATATTGCTGCTGCTTAAGGTATAAGGGAAAAAGTTGTGATGAAACATCTTGCTGCGTCATCCATTTTTTGTACGCTTGTTGCGCAAGAAAGTCGAGTGAGCAGAGCTGATTTTCTTTGATAATCGTCGCTCTGTTATGCAATACCGCATTAATCTGTTCCACATACATGACAGAGCCTACACCCACAAAGCGTATTTTATGTTCAGAATATGTTTGTTTAATGTATGGTAAAAATTCCTCTATAGATTGGCAGCCGGTATAGATAATCTGGCCATTCTGCGCAATTCCTACATAGACATCTTTATTAAAAGCATCCAACAATGCGATAATTATTGGATGGTTATCATCTTGGTGCTGTTCTAATAATGCTCGCAAGCCGTCAAGCCCGACAAGAGGTAATGATGTCGCAAAAGCAAATCCATTTACCGTCGCGATAATAATACGCAGTGTAGTAAAGGGCGCAGGACCTTGATTGGCAGCGATAAAAGTAAGCTGAGAAAAAGAGCAGTTATTTCTTTCTAACAATGCGCTTACCAGCGGCACCGTCATTTTGCCCGCGCTCATTTTATCTTCGCAGACTCTATCAATACGGCGACCAGCGCTATAAAGCCCTATTTCAACGGTATCATAGGTGTTCTGTATCACTAAATAAGTTGGATTCGTCATCTTTGTGTATGGTTATTTTCTGCATTTCTGCTGTTGGTAAAATATACTGAAAGAATCAAACTCTATTGTTTTATCTTTCTTAAGAATAATTTTACCACAATTCAAACATTTCCACCCATCAAAATTAAGAAAATGATCAAAAAATGATTGTAGGACCATGAGGCCCCCACATTTTTTACACTTCATATGACCCCTTTTTTAGAGTTTGATAGCCGCCATGAATAAATTTTTCCGCATCCAAAAGCAACTTTACTTCACCACACTACCTTTTAAAAACAAAGGTAAGCAATTTACCCATAATTTGTCAATGAGTGTTTTTTTTGTTTTTTTTAACTGTTTTTTTGTAAAAAACAATAATTTAAATAGCTTTCAAGAATAAAGGCTGCGGCAATGGCATGTGACTGCTGTTTCTCTTCTTTGGTGCGCGCCTGCTTTAGCGATGCAGCGCGCTTACTGCTCAAACGCTCATCCCACAAAATCCACTGAATATTCGTAAATTCTTTTTCAAGTCGCTCTTTAATTTGAATAATTTTTTTTGTTTGTTCACTTTCAGTACCGCGCATCGTTTTTGGATATCCTATAACAACGGATTCGACTTTTTCTTTTTCAAATAACGCAGGCAAGGCAGAAAAAAGATTTTTGGTTTGATAGGTTTGATATGGCTTGGCAATAATGCCCATGGGATCAGAAAGAGCTACTCCTGTCCAGACATCGCCAATATCAAAAGCAGCATATTTCATGACACCTCATTGTATTAATATTGTTGAAAATTAAGTATACTGGGCAGCATTACCCCCGAGCAATGAAAATATAATAAAAAAATAAGAAAGGTTACTATGTTGCTTTTAAATAGTATACAAACACTTCTCAATACCATCATGGGATGGCCACTCATTCTCTATGTTATCAGCATAGGAGTTATATGCAGCATAGTATTAAAAGGAATACAGTTACGTTATTTTGCCTATGCGTGGAAATTAATTCTTTTCCCGCCAAAACAAACGGCTGGCGTAAAAGCAGACATGACGCCGCTACAAGCATTCATTAATACGTTAAGCACTAACTTAGGAAATGGTAGCTTGGCCGGCGTCGCAACCGCATTGTATGCCGGTGGTCCCGGTGCGGCGATTTGGATGCTTATCATAGGCTTTATTCTCATGCCGGTGCGTTTTGCAGAAGTATATTTAAGCGTACTCTTCAGTGCAGAAAAAAAGAGTAGCAGTACTATTGGTGGCCCAATGCTCTATTTACAATCAGTTGTCGGCGGCGCACTGTTAGCACCAATATATGCACTACTCTGTCTTCTCTTTATGATTGTTGGCAGCGGCATTCAATCAAACTCCATTCGCATTAGTATGCAAAATTGGCAAATAAATCCCTGGATTACTGCAACAGTCCTATTACTCTTTATTCTCTACGTTACCTTTGGTGGCGCTGCACGCATTGTTAAAATTTCTGATCGCATCGTACCGATCAAAGTTGTTGTATTCTTTGTCTCTACAACAATTATATTATTGTATCATGCATCATCGTTACTTCCGGCACTCAAATTAATGACATCTGCCGCATTTTCTCCATTGGCTGCCATGGGTGGCATGTTGGGCTTTAGCGTACAACAAGCAATGCGTTTTGGTATCTCGCGCTCAATTTTGGCAACAGAATCAGGTCTTGGTACTGCGGCAATTCTTTTCAGCGCAACAGGAAGCAAAGAGCCCGAAAAAGATGGTATCATTGCTATGCTCAGCACCTTTATTAGTACGCTCGTATGCTTTATCTTAGCATTGTGTATTGTTGCCAGTGGTGTATGGAACAATGGCATGACCAGCACTGCACTCACCATAGCATCATATTCAACAGTCTTTGGTTGGCTTGCCGGCTGGATAGTGAGCTTTATGTCCATTGCTTTTGGCGTCGGCGTGTTAGTAGCCTATGCCTATATTACCAAAGAAACATGGATCAGTATTTCGCGCGGTAAATTTATACAACCATTTACCATCATATATTGCTTGTGTGTTTTTGCTGGTGCTCTTATTAATGTGGATCTTGTTTTTACAATTGCTGATTATACCAATGCTGGAATGCTCCTTATCAACTTATTTGGTATTTTTTATCTGTTACCAAAAATTTCTCAAGGCCTTACTCGCTTTGAAAAGAAATAATAGCTGCCTTGTATGATGAAAATATAATTAAAAAAAGAAAGGTTATTATGTTACTTTTTCACAATCTACAAATACTTCTCTACGCTCTCATGGGATGGCCTCTCATTTTATATGTTATCAGTACAGGGATTATCTGCACTATTGCGTTAAAAGGAATACAACTGCATTATTTTGCTTATGCATGGAAATTAATTTTTTTTCCCCCAAAACAAGCAGCACCGGGAATAAAAGCGGATATGACACCGCTGCAAGCATTCATCAATACCTTAAGTACTAACTTAGGAAATGGCCTTTTAGCCGGTGTTGCAACAGCATTGTATGCCGGCGGACCGGGCGCAGCAATCTGGATGCTTATCATCGGCTTTATTCTTATGCCGGTACGCTTTGCTGAAGTACATTTAAGTGTATTATTTGGTTCAAAGAAAAAAAGCAGCACTATCGGTGGGCCCATGCTTTATCTGCAATCAATTGCCGGCGGGGCTTTTTTAGCACCGATATATACCGCGCTCTGTCTTATATTTATGTTTGTAGGAAGCGCTATTCAATCGAATTCTATTCGCATTAGTGTGGATAATTGGCAAATTAATCCTTGGGTTACTGCAACCGTACTATTGTTATTTATTCTCTATGTTACCTTTGGGGGCGCTGCGCGTATTGTTAAAATTTCTGACAGCATCGTACCGATCAAAATTATTGTATTCTTCGCTTCTACATCAATCATCTTGTTATATCATGCATCATCATTGATTCCGGCACTTAAATTAATGATGTCTGCCGCATTTTCTCCATTAGCTGCCATGGGTGGCATGTTGGGCTTTAGTGTACAACAGGCAATGCGTTTTGGCATTTCTCGATCAATTCTAGCAAGCGAAACAGGTCTTGGTACTGCAGCAATTCTTTTTAGTGCAACCGGCAGCAAAGAACCTGAAAAAGATGGTATTATTGCCATGCTGAGCACCTTTATTAGTACGCTTGTTTGCTTTATTTTAGCATTGTGTATTGTTGCCAGTGGTGTATGGGATAATGGCATGACCAGCACAACGCTTATTATTGCGTCCTTCTCAACTGTCTTTGGTTGGCTCGCAGGCTGGATAGTGAGTTTTTTATCTATTGCCTTTGGTATTGGTGCCTTGGTGTCTTATTCGTACATTATCAAAGAAGCATGGATCAGTATCTCACGTGGTAAATTTATACAACCACTTACCATTATGTATTGTTTATGTGTTTTTACCGGTGCGCTCATTGATGTAAATCTTATATTTACTATTGTAGATTATACCAATGCAGGAATGCTTATAATCAACTTATTTGGCATTTTGTATTTGTTACCAAAAATAGTTCAGGGTCTTGCGCACTTTGAAAAAAATAATGACCCATCTACATGAAGAATACTCCGGTGATGCCAACGCATTTCCCTGTTACGTGCCATACGGATTTTGTAGTGCAAGGGTCAACATTTGTTGCGATTAAAGGTTATAAAGAAGATGGCGCCCAATTTATTCCTCTTGCGATACAAAAAGGCGCTACTAAACTGATAATTGACCAATCAATACAACTACCCTTTGCTCTGCAACAAGAAATCACAAAAAAAAATATTACGCTCATGCGGGTGCAGAACACACGCCACGCACTTGCCATTTTAAGCGCGCAAGCAGCAGACTATCCCGCTGATCATCTGCATATTATTGGCATTACCGGCACCAAGGGCAAAACTACTACCGGCTTTTTGCTTGAACATATTCTGCGACAGGGCGGCCATACAACCGCGTTACTTAGTACCATCTACAATAAAATTGGCGATACCATCTTTGCATCGCCTTTAACAACAGCACAACCTGATTATTTGCACCAATTTTTAAAGTTATGCGTAGAACATAAGGTACGCTATGTGATTATGGAAGTCGCTGCACAAGCATTGTCTATGTATCGTGTAGCGGGCATATTCTTTGACGGCATTATTTTTACTAATTTTTCTCAAGAACATGGCGAATTCTACCCTACGCTAGAGCAATATTTTCACGCCAAGGCAGCTATTCTGGATCATGCAAAGCCAAATATTCCCATCATGATTAATCATGATGATATATGGTGTGCACGTCTGTTAGAAAAATATCCAAAGCTAGCCTCCTTTGGCCAAGAGCACGGCAGTAACTATAAACTAGCTATCACACAAGAGACGCCACACCTGCAGATAAATTTACATTACGATAATCATAATCTTGCATTACAAGCGCCAACTTTATTGGGCACGTTTAACGGTTATAACATTGCTGCAGCGGCCTCAATGGCATTGTCACTCAAGATTGATGAACAAATTATAACCAATGCGCTGCTCTCTTTTGGCAGCGTACCGGGGCGTATGCAACGCTATCATTTACCAAATGGTGCTTGGGGAGTAATAGATTATGCGCACAATCCCTCATCTTTTGAGCAGCTTTTTTCATGTTTTAAAAAAATTACTCCGCACTTAATTGTTATATTTGGCGCCGGTGGCGAACGTGCCCGCGATAAACGACCAATAATGGGTAGCATTGCTGCTCGTTATGCCGATTGCATCATCTTAACATCTGACAATCCACGCACCGAGGACCCTGCCGCGATTGTGCAAGATATTTTGCATGGCATTGATGAATCTTTGAGAACGAAAATTGTTATAGAATTAGATCGCGAACAAGCGATCAAAAAAGCGTATCAATTATCGCAACAGAACTCGATTATTGCTCTTCTTGGCAAAGGTCCAGAAGAATACCAACTCATTAAAGGCGTTAAGCACTACTTTAGCGAAGCTAAAATACTACAATCTTTATAAATAGATTAATCGTAGTTTATGCCTAGCGTTAATTTTTGATACCAACTAACTTTTCCAACAAAGCAAGTCTTTTTTCAAGTTCCGCTATCTTAGTTGCATTGCTATGCTTCTTACGTTTTTTTGGAGTGATTGATAAATCACAATTTAGCCTTACAATCACTGGCTTTTCATTGCTTTTGCTACTTGCAGTTTTATTTTGTAATAATTCTTCATCTGATGATTCATCAAATGTTTTTGATACTACATGCGAAGATTCAGTAGTATCCATCGCGCGTAAAGATATCACGCAACATAACAGACTCAAAAAAATAATATTTTTCTTCATTTAAGTTTCCTTTAATAAATAAATCGCATACATTACGACTTCGTTAATTATCGCAATGTTTTTTAAAATTATGCAGAATTCATAATTCTCTTTCAACAAAATTAAATTCTCTAAATGATCCTATATCCATGTAATAAAGAAAACTCCTCTCATTAATTGCAATCAAATTACTCAAGCAGTTAGCATTATATATGTCATCTTTTACTATTTTTGTTAAAGGATCTCTATGAAAAAATTTCTGTTATGTCTTA
>JAKAUA010000019.1 GCA_021827875.1 bacterium
GCTCAAAGAACCATTACCAAGCACTTTAAGAAATGCCGGCTGTGCTTTTTTGAATTTCACTAAACCTTTTTCATGCAATGACAATTTGGTTACTTCTTCACCATCATTGAATGCATCATTAAGTTGTTGCAAACTAACAACTTCATATACTTTTCTGAATTCATAGTTATTGAAACCGCGTTTTGGAAGACGACGGAAAAGAGGAGTTTGTCCCCCTTCAAATGCTATGCGGGGCATACCACCAGAACGAGCTTTTTGTCCTTTGTGACCTTTACCAGAAGTACCACCTCTGCTACCGCCACGACCAATAGTTTTTCTCTTTTTTCCTGAGGAGGATAGATTATTGAGCTGCATTTGTTTTTCCTGTTAACTCTTGTATAGTTTTGCCTCTTAACTTCGCCAATTGATTAATTGAACGCAATTTTGCAAACGCATTTAATGTTGCTTTTACAACGTTTTGTCGGTTAGAAGCACCTATTGATTTTGCAAGGACATCTTTAATACCGAGCGCTTCCATAACAGAACGCATAGCCCCACCAGCGATAACACCGGTACCTTTTGAAGCAGTACGGATAACTACCTTACTTGCTCCATGAGCTCCAGTAACATCATAAGGTATTGAAGTCCCACGAAGTGGAACAATAATCATATTTTTACGGGCTTTGTTAGTTGCTTTAGCAATTGCCAATGAAACTTCACGGCTCTTACCTAACGCAATACCAACTTTTCCTTCTTGGTCACCACATACAACGAGTGCTGAGAAAGAAAATCTTTTACCACCCTTGGTAACTTTAGTTACACGATTTACGTTCACAACATAATCTACGAAATTTGTTGCTTTAGCGTCTTTATTAGCGACTCTAGCATTTCTGCGTTCTGCCATTAGTATTTCCTACGCGTGCTTAATTAAATTTGTAATCCACCTTCACGAATGCCTTCTGCCAAAGACGCAACACGTCCATGATACAGAAATTGGCCTCGATCAAATACAGCCACTGTAATACCTGCTTTCTTTGCTCGTTTTGCCAATTCCATTCCAATAGCATGAGCAACGTCTTTTTTGTTTCCGGTTAGATCTTTAAGCTCTAATGTGGAACAACTTGCCAATGTTTTATGAGCAGCATCATCAATAAGCTGCGCATAAATATGATTCAAGCTTTTAAATACAGATACACGAGGAAGTGTACTTTCTTCTTTAATACGTCTTCTAACTCTTAGAGCTCTTCTTTGAGCTCTCATTTTTGTTTGTTTACTATTCACGGTCTACCCCATCTATTATGCAGCTTTTGTTTTACCAGCTTTACGAGCAATAACTTCAGTATTGTATTTAATACCAGTACCTTTATATGGTTCCGGTGGTCTTAATGCTCGTATTTCGCTGCACACAAGACCGAGCAATTCTCTATTTGGAGACTTAAAGAGTAACTTTTGACCAGTTTTATCAACTTCCATAGTCACTTCTTTAGGCAATTCAAAATCAATTTTATGACTGTAACCCAAAGTGAAAACAATCTTGTTTCCCGAAAGAGCAGCTTTAAAGCCCAATCCGTTAATTTCTAAACGTTTTTCAAAATCTTGGTTAGCACCCTTGAGAACATTTGATAATAATGCTCTATTCAATCCCCATACACGATTTGCATTTTTCAACTCCTTTACAGAAGCTGATTCATTAACGTGTAATTGCAATTTGCCATCTGCAACGCTCGCTGTAAGGACAGCGGGCAAACGATAGGTACCTGAATTTTTTTTACCCTTATAGTGTATGTCGTGATTTTGAATATCTACTGTTACACCATTAAGATCTATAGGCTTTCTGCCAATCTTCGACATGCTCTATCCTTACCAAACGGTACAAAGTACTTCGCCCCCGACCTTCAATTCTTTTGCTTGTTTATTTGAAACAAGGCCACGGCTCGTGGTAAGAATTGAAATGCCTAATCCGCCAATCACTGGTTTAATTTGTGTGATTGCGGTGTACTGGCGACGTGATGGCTTGCTTATGCGAACAATTTCATGAATCACAGATTCACCATCAACATATTTTAACAAAACTTTAAGTGATTTATGCACTGATGATTCATCATTAACAATAGCAAAATCACGAATAAATCCTTCTTCTTTCAAAATACGAGCAATTTCTGCACGCATTTTAGAATAAGGTGTAAGAACAGATGGCTTAGAAGCCATTATTCCGTTTCTAATAACAGTCAAAAAATTACCGATAGCATCAATCGACATTATCGTCCTTCCACAAGATTACCAACTAGTTTTCTTAACGCCCGGAAGTAATCCCGCCAAAGCATTTTTTCTAAAACACATACGACACATCATAAAAAGTCTCATGTAAGCACGTGGACGACCACATAACTTACAACGATTTCGCACTCTTACTGCAAATTTCGGAGTCTTCTTAGATTTTTCTATTAACGCCTTTCTGGCCATATCTTTTACCTCAAATTGCCTTATTTACGAAATGGCATCCCAAAACTTTTTAACAATTCAAATCCATGAGCATCATTGCCAGCAGATGTTTGAATAGTGATATTCAAACCATGAGTTTTTTCACCAGCTTCATAGCTCATTTCAGGGAAAATAGTCCAATCTTTGATGCCCAAATTGTAGTTTCCACGGCGATCAAATCCTAGCTTTACCCCTTGGAAGTCACGTACTTTTGGCAATGCTAAGCTGAATAATCTATCAAGCATAGTGTACATTCTATCGCCACGAAGAGTAACCATCGCACCAATAGCCATTCCTTCACGCAACTTGAAACCTGCAATAGATTTACGCGCCAATCTTCTTACTGGTGCTTGACCGGTAATCTTAGCCAAGGATTCGATAACGCCTTGAATAGCTTTACTATCAGCGATAGCTTCTTTAACACCTACGTTAAGAACTATTTTTTCTATTTTAGGAACTTCCATTATGTTATTGAGAGCCAGTTTTTTTTGTAACTGGGGACGAATTTCTTGAACGTATAATTCGCGAAGTCGTGCTTTTTCCATCGATATCCTTACTTACGCACTATTAAAATTGCGCTTGGTTTTTATTGCTAATGCGCACTTTTTTCCCGTCCTCCAGAACTTTACTGTTCACTCTTGTCGGAACGCCATCGCACATCGGCATAACTTTACTTAACGAGATAAAAGTTTCTTCTTTTTTGATGCCTGATGTTTCACCTTGACGGCGTGCTTTAACATGCTTGGTGACCACTGCAACATCTTTTACTTTTACCAAATTTTTTTCAGAATCGACTGCAAGGACTATTCCCTTTTTTCCCTTATCTTTTCCTGAAATCACCATAACGGTGTCATTCTTTTTTACTCTTGCTACCATGAAGAAGATCCCCTTATAACGTTTCTGGAGCTAAAGATATAATTTTACCATATCCTCTTGCCCTTAATTCACGTGCAATAGGACCAAAAATACGAGTAGCAATTGGCTCACCATCTTTAATGATTACTGCAGCATTATCTCCGAATCTAATATAGCTGCCATCTTCACGTCTGAATTCTTTAACAGTGCGAACAATTACTGCTTTAACTACTTGTCCTTTTTTGACAATTCCACCAGGAATAGCTTTTTTTACTGCGCAAACAATAGTATCACCAATGCGGGCATAGCGCTTACGAGTGCTTCCCTCAATATGAATACATTGCAATTCTTTAGCACCTGAATTGTCTGCAACTTCTAAATAAGATTGTTTTTGAATAGCCATTATTTTACCTCAAAGTGCCTTATTTGGCTGAATGATTTTTAATCACGCGGGCAAGATACATGTATTTGGTTTTTGACATCGGACGGCCTTCGTAGAATTCAACAACATCGCCTTCTTTTGCCTCATTGTTTTCATCATGTATTTTAAACTTGTTTGTACTTTTTAAAAACTTGTGAAATTCAGCATGTTTAAACGATCTGGTAACTTGGACTACCGCCGTTTTGTCCATCTTGTCTGATGTTACCACACCAGTCCATGTACGTTTTGTTTTTTGTTCATTCGTTGCCATCGGTCACTTTCATTCAATTAAGTCAAAAACCTTATTTAGACTTTGCATTAATACAGGTTAAAACTCGCGCAATATTTCTTTTTATTTTCTTAAACAGGGAATAATCTTTAAGATGCATTGTTGAAGCATTAAGCTTCAATTTAAACAGCTCTCTTTGCAGCCCATCGAGAACTTCTCCCATTTGCTGCGGAGATAACTGTTGCAATTCTTTTTTAAAATCATTTGGTTTCATGAATTATTCTTTCGATCATCAATCTTATTGTGGTTGAGCAGTAGCTGCTGCTTCTTTTTTAACAAACCTTGTTTTCATAGGTAGTTTGTAAGAAGCTGCTTTGAAAATTTCACGTGCTTCAACTTCTGTAAGACCGGCGAGTTCACAAATAATTCTTTCTCTTTTTACCACAGAAACCCATACTTCAGGATTCCCTTTACCTTTACCCATACGAGTTTCGGCAGGCTTCTTGGTAACTGGCTTATCTGGGAACACGCGCAAGAAAAATTTACCAACTTTTTTCAATTTTCTTGTTACTGTTACCCGTATAGCCTCTATTTGTTGAGCTGTTAATCGCACCGGTTCAACCGCTTGCAATCCATACTCACCGAACTCAAGAGTACGTGCACCCTTGGAGCGGCCTCTCATAGTACCTTTTTGTACTTTTCTAAATTTTGTTTTTTTAGGCATCAACATGATTAGATTCTTTCTTTTGCTTTAAAAACTTAAGGAAGCTGATATTCGCCTTTGCAGATCCAAACCTTAACACCGATAATGCCATAGGTTGTTTTAGCTTCTGCAACCCCATAATCAACATCTGATCGTAATGTATGCAAAGGAATAGAACCTACACGCGTCCACTCTTCACGAGCAATTTCAGCACCATTCAAACGACCAGCGCAACAGATTTTAATACCTTTTGCACCGCTCTTAATTGCTGAAAGCGCAGCTCTTTTCATAACTTTCTTAAAGCTTGCACGCTTTACTAATTGATCAGCGATATTTTTAGCTACTAATGTCGCATTAAGTTCTGGAGATTTAACTTCTTGTACAGAAATTTCAACGTTTTTCTTTTTGAGCAATGATGAGAGATCGTTTTTTAAGGTTTCAATTTCTTGACCCCTTTTTCCAATCACAACACCAGGGCGTCCTGAGTGAAGAATAATGCGGACACTGTCCACAGACTTTTCAATCTCAACACGTGCTATCTCAGCATTTTCTAAAGCTTTATTTAAATAATTTCTTATGGAAATATCTTCTAATAGCTCTAGCCCGTAAGACTTTCTGGCAAACCAGCGAGCATCCCAATCACGGTAGACACCTAAACGAAATCCTATTGGATTAACCTTTTGTCCCACAGTTATACCTCTTTCTGAGATTCTAAAATAACACTCATATGACTCATACGTTTTCTCTGAATATTCGCACGCCCCATTGCGCCTGGTTTGAAGTAGCGTACAATAGGCCCTTGATCAATACGAATATCTTTAACCAACAATGATTCTAATTCTATATTGTTGTTGTGTTTAGCGTTAGCTACCGCTGATTCAATCAATTTCTTGAGAGGAACAGCTTTTTTCACGGCACAGGTAGCAAGCCAATTAATAGCATAAAGCGCTGTTTTTCCGCGAACTACATCCGCCAGGGGGCGAACTTTGTACGGGGAAAGACGTACGTATCGTGCTTTTGCGGTAATTTGCATTATAAAAACCTCGTCAAATACTAAATTTATGCTTTTTCATAATATCAAATATACAGATATCTGTACACCGAAAAATTATGAGTTTATCTCAATTATTTTGAAGCTTCACCAGCTTGGCGTTGACCACTATGAAGCTTAAATGTACGAGTCGGTGAAAATTCACCCAAATAATGGCCTACCATGTTTTCAGTAACAAATACCGAAATAAACTTCTTACCGTTATGAACCGCGATAGTTAACCCTACAAATTCAGGGATTACCATGCTTTCACGCGACCAAGTTTTGATCGCTTCGCGTTTACCCGATTCTTTAACTTTCTTTACCTTCGCTAACAGGGAAGGATGTACATAGGGGCCTTTATTGGCAGATCTAGCCATAATCGAACCTTACTAAAAAAATTCTTAAACTATTATTTTCACTATGGGCGACGACGTTTCAGAATCAAACGATTCTTACGAACACGTGTTCTGGTACCTTTGGCACCTTTACCCCATGGGCTTACCGGGTGAGATCCTGACTTAGAACGACCTTCACCACCACCATGTGGGTGATCAACAGGGTTCATAGCCATACCACGAACGGTTGGTCTAATACCACGATATCTGGTACGTCCCGCTTTACCCCAAGTGATATTGCGATAGTCGGCATTCCCTAAAACACCTACTGTTGCCCAACATTCAAGAGGAACCATACGGACTTCTCCAGATGGCATACGCAATGTCGCATAACCATCTTCTGTTTTAGAAACAAATTGAGAAGAAGTACCTGCACTACGAGCAAGTTTTCCGCCAGAACCCGGTGCTATTTCGATATTATGCACCATGAAACCAACTGGAATATTGCGTAATGGAAGGCTATTTCCTACCTTTGCTTCAGCATTTTGGCTTGCGATCACTTTGTGACCAACATTGATTCCATCAGGAAGCAACATATATGTCTTAGCGCCATTTTCATATACAACCAATCCAATACGAACATTTCGATTAGGATCATATTCTACGGTTGCTATACGACCATTAACATCTTTTTGAGTTCTTTTAAAATCGATCATACGATATTTACGTACTGCACCGCCGCCATGATGACGAACCGTGATACGACCATATGCGTTTCTTCCCCCACCTTTTTTCAAACCGATTACCAAACCTTTTGCAGGAACATTGGTAGTAATATCGCTGGAATCAAGGAATGTTTGAAATCGTAAGGAAGCACTACGTGGTTTTCTTCTATTTATAGCCATTATATTCCTTATGCCTCTTTGCGCTCTTCAACTGATGCCATTGGGGTGCCAGCTTGATCTAGGAAATTAAGCGAATACCCTTCTGCAAGAGTAACAATAGCTTTCTTAGTAAGCGGCCCAGTGACGGTACGTCTCTGAACTTGGCGATTTTTTCCTTTGCGCACAATAATATTTACTTTTTTAACTTTAACGTTAAAAATCTTTTCGAGCGCTTCTGCAACTAATGCCTTATTCGCTTGTGGATGAACACTTAAAACCAATTTATTCAGATCTCTGTTCATATAAGCAGCTTTTTCTGAATTAATAATCGGCTTTAAGATAATTTGATAAATATTTAAATCCATTGTGAAACCATATCTTTAAAGTGATCAAAATCTTTTTTCAAGAATACCCAGTGATCTGAATTGCTCATATCAAAAGCATTTGCTTGGTCAAAGAACAATATTCTTACATTAGGAATATTGGCAAATGAAGCAAAGCTCAATACATCGCTCACAGGAAGAAAAAGATTTATTCTAACATTTTTCAATCCAGCTTCTTTAAGTGCATTAACTGCTTCAGCAGTTCTTGGTCGTTGCTCGCTTAAGGTCCAATCTAAAGAAACAATTTTACCAGCATTAGCATAATGGGAAGCTAAACCAGCCAATACGTTTTTCTTAACTTGTTTATTAACTTGCAATGTTCTTACGCGAGGTTGTGGCCCATGGCTCACACCACCACTGCGCCATACGGGAGAACGAGCAGAACCTGCACGCGCGCGGCCGGTACCCTTTTGTTTCCAAGGCTTTTTGTTTGAGAATGAGATTTCAGAACGACCTTTGACCCCTAAAGTACCTTGGCGCCAATTCTGTTGCAATGCGCGAACCCATGTTGAAAAACCAACAGTGGAATCTGATTGCTCAACTGAACCAATACCAAGTTCTTGTGATGAAACAACATGAAGTTTATCTGATCCTGCTTGTGTTTTTTGTGTATTCATTTTGTACCTATGCTCTTCGAATAAAAACTAATGAACCAGATTTGCCAGGGACAGCTCCCTTAACCAACACAATATGCTCTTCAGGATAGATTTTGACCACTTCAAGGTTTTTCACCATACAGGTATCAACACCCATATGTCCAGGCAATCTTTTACCCTTAATAACCCTACCTTGTGATCTCATAAAGCTTAGAGAACCTGGGCGTTTACCCAATGTGGAACCGTGGCTTGCACGTCCACCGGTAAAGCCGTGTCTGCGAACAGCGCCCGCAAATCCAGCACCTTTGGTAATACCAGTAACATCAACATGATCACCAGTATTTAACAAAGTATGGAAATCCACTTTTTGTCCAACTGTAAACTGTTGTTGTTCTTGATCTTTTCTGATCTTCACTTCACGAATGAAGCTGAAGTATTTATTTTGTTTTTTGATCCAATCAGCAGAAAACTCTTGTTTAGCATAACGATCTTTAACGCGGCCAACTTGAACCGCTACATAACCGTCTTGCTCTTCATTTTTAACTTGAGTAACTACCCAATAAGAAACGTCTATTACGGTAACCGGAACAACTTTATTGTCTGCGAAGACTTGTGTCATCCCTATTTTTTTACCCCATACACCTGCAACCATTGAATAACCTCCGCTACTTAATTTCAACGTCAACACCAGACGAGAGGCTCAATTTGCTTAAAGCATCCATGGTCTGGTCTGAAGGAGAAACGATGTCTAAAATACGACTATGAGTTGTTAACTCAAATTGTTCGCGTGATTTTTTATCAATGTGCGGTGAACGCAACACGGTAAAGCAACGCTTTCTGTTTGGCATAGGAACAGGTCCCATTAACTGGGAACCTGTTCTTTTTACTGTCGAAACAATTTGCTTAACTGCCTTATCAAGCAATTGATGATCATATGAGCGTAATGTCAAACGTATTTTTTGTTTTTTCATTTGCTCACCTTATTTAACGATTTGTGTCACAACACCGGAACCAACGGTTCTGCCACCTTCACGAATAGCAAAGCGCAAGTCTTTGTCCATCGCAACAGGAGCAATCAATTCCACTGACAATTCAACGTTATCACCCGGCATAACCATTTCACGGCCTTCTGGAAGTGATACAACACCGGTAACATCTGTTGTTCTGAAGTAGAATTGAGGACGGTATCCATTGAAGAACGGAGTTGAACGTCCACCTTCTTGAGTGGTGAGAATGTAAACTTTACATTTGAATTTGGTATGAGGAGTAATACTACCTGTTTTTGCCATAACCATACCGCGTTCAACATCTTCTTTCTTAGTACCACGAAGAAGAATGCCTACGTTATCACCCGCTTGAGCATCGTTCAAGATTTTTCTGAACATTTCAACACCGGTTACGGTAGTTTTAGCATTAGCACCGAAGCCGATAATTTCAACTTCATCACCAACTTTTACTTTACCGGTTTCAATTCTACCGGTAACCACAGTACCACGGCCTGAAATTGTGAATACTTGTTCAACTGGCATCAAGAACGGTTTATCAATTTCACGAGTTGGATTTGGGATATAGGTATCAACTGCATCCATCAATCGTTGCATAGCTTCGTAGCCTAAATCGCCTTTGTCACCGTTAAGAGCTTTAACAGCAGCACCACGAATTACTGGAATTTTGTCACCAGGGAAATCATATTTTTTCAATAGATCTCTGATTTCTTCTTCCACCATGTCGATCATTTCTGGGTCATCAACCATGTCGCACTTGTTAAGGAACACAACCAACGCAGGAACGTTTACGTTTTTAGCTAAAACG
>JAKAUA010000044.1 GCA_021827875.1 bacterium
AGCGATATGTTAAAAAATATAATACTTACCGCCCTCACCAGGCTTTACAATACCTCACTCCTCAGCAATACTATACTTCGCTATCGGAGGCCTGAATTTTTCTCATATGTATTGAACCAAGACATCTGTTGGTCATCTTTATTAAAATCTGATATACTACTTCTATGATCTTTGAAAGAAATGTATGTGGGGGCGTATTTGGCTTCGACGTGTTACCGAGAATGGCAAGAGCATGCCGAGCGTTGACTAAGTGCTCGTTAAACAATTGGTCAAAACAAAAGTGCAGAACGCACAATGAGCTTCGGCTCAGTAGCAATGGCGTAAGCGCCTTGTTATCTTGATAGTCGGACGTGTCTATCAGTTTGACTATCACGTATTAATCAGATAGAACCTGCAGGCCAGATTTTATCGTTGCGTAGCCTGCTTGTATCACGAAACTGTCTGACACACATTGCCCAGCCTTTAGGGTTGTGTGGCAGTATCTGTAAAGGCTAAGCATGAAGCGCTTGTTGTTCAACGTAGGGCGGACATGGGTTCGACTCCCATCGCCTCCACCAGACTTCGCTCTTGTAAAGAGCTACGTCTGGGCAAGCCACCCATTTCTAAGGAAGATTATAAAAAGAAAAAGAGATAAGAGCGAAGGCTGGTGTCACGCCATAGTAAGCGAGCATAGCGAGACACGACGGCGGACTAGCCTGAACATTTCTTTTAATTCATATCATTCGAATATATCTATAATGTTTTACGTTTATATATTGAATTCTCTTGTCGATAAAGACCGTATGTATGTTGGAATAACTCACTCTATAGATGATAGGCTGAGGGAGCATAATTATGGTAAGTCTATTCATACCAATAAATATGCGCCTTGGAAATTGACAACATATGTAGTTTTTGATGAAAAAGATAAGGCTATTGCGTTTGAGCGTTATCTTAAGACGGGATCAGGGAGATCCTTCGCTATACGGCATTTATAATTTATATATCAGTTCTTTACCATTGCATTCCTATTTGAATGATTTCTCTTTTTACCTTATGCTTTTACCGTAAGATCTCTACAAAAAACAGATATTTGGTTACGCTTAGGATATTCTATTTATGAAGCTTTCTTTGGTATGGCTTTTTGATCATATAAACGCTGATTATAAAAGCATCGACGTACAAAAATTGGTGGCAGAATTTAATAAAAAAACTGCTGAAATTGAACATGTCTATGAAGTAACCATCCCCCTAGATCAATTAAGCCTTGCTACCCTTACATTACTTTCATCCGATACTGCTATCTTGCATTCGCAAGAATGGGGCAAAGAAGTTACTTTGCCGTCACGTAGTGATGTAAAACAAGAGCTTATCTATTTAGTGAAAAAAAATGAAAATGGCTTTTCTTGGGCAAAGTCTACTGACTTGGGCGCAAAAAAAGAATATATTTTGCCTGCTTTTACCATTGAAAAAAATCTATTAGCAGGAGCGTGGAAAAAATCTTTTGTTACCCATGATTGGATTATAGAAATTGATAACAAATCTATTAATCATCGCCCTGATTTGTGGAGCCACCGTGGCATCGCGCGTGAAGTTGCGGCGTTGCTTGATAAGAGTCTTAAGCCAATAAACTCATTTTTAGAAGACTATCCAATAGTTGAATCTTCCGATTTATCACCTAATGTTAAACCGTCAGGTTTAAGCATTAGAGTGAGTGACCCTGCTTTATGTCGTCGTTTTGCCGGGCTCAATTGTACCGGTGTAAAAAACCAACCATCCTCATGTATGTTAGCAGCTCGCCTGGCGCGCATTGATCATAAAGTTATAGATACCGTTGTTGATCTTACCAATTATGTAATGCTCGACATTGGACAACCAATGCATGCCTTTGATGCGGCAAAAGTCTCCGGCTCTACCATTACCGTACGTATGGCCAAAGATAAAGAAAAAATTACGTTGCTCGATGGCGAGACTGTCGCACTAGCACCACAAGATATGGTGGTTGCCGATGAAAAACAAGCATTGGCCGTCGCCGGTGTAATGGGTGGACTCAGCTCTGCGATAACACTGAGCACAGAATCTCTCTTTTTAGAGTCAGCTAATTTTGATCCTGCTATGATTCGTAAAACAGCCGCTCATATTAAAAGACGTACTGATGCTGCAGCACGTTTTGAAAAAAATTTGGACTCTCGTACTACTATTAATGGCATTTTACGCTTTTTGTCGCTTGCCAAACAAGTTGGACTGTCTATTAATCCTATAGGGGCAATACAATCTTTGGGTGCTGTATCGGCTGCGCCGGTTATTGCCGTTAGCCAAAGCTTTATAGATAGTTGTCTTGGCGTCAGCCTATCTGCTGATATTATTAAAGCGATATTGAACAAGCTCGATTTTCAGGTACAGCATGAAGATGGTACCTACAAAGTTACGGTGCCAACATTCCGCGCAACCAAAGATATCACCTTGCCGGAAGATATCGTAGAAGAAATCAGCCGCTTTTATGGCTATGATAATCTGCCAACGCAATTGCCACAGCGTTTTATGATGCCTTTTTCTATGCAATCGATAGATCGTGTTAGACGTATTAAGCAGTATATGGCAGATGCAGCACAGATGCATGAAGTGTATAATTATGCGTTGCATGATGAAAGCTTTTTACGCGTGATTGGTTGGACACCGCAGAATGCGATATCTGTAGTTGAGAGCGTGTCAGAAAATTGGCGCTTATTGGCCACCACACTCATTCCTGGATTGCTCAAAAATGTGTATGACAACAGCACTGAATGTGAGCAGTTGCGCTTTTTTGAGTGGGGCAGAGCATGGCACTTGAAGAATGATATGCCACAAGAGCATAAGCTGCTTTCCGGTATTATCGTGAACTTAGATCAAAAGAAAATGGACTTTTATGATGCGAAGGCGCTAATAACACAACTCTTTGATGCATTGCATATACCAGTTGCATGGGAGCAAGCTGGTGCAAGTGAATACCCATGGTTTGAGCCGTATCATACCGCCATCATTAAGCATCAGGAAAAAACTATTGGTACCTTTGGAAAACTACGCGCATCATTCTTACACGCGCTGGTTAATGGTGAGGGATATGCATTTGAATTGGATGCAGATTTCTTGCTTGCGTATCAACAAGAGCGTAAGCCATTTGTTACGCCATCAAAATATCCACTGGTAGAGCGTGACATTAGTATGTTGGTACGCGACAGTCTAACCGTACAACAGATCACTACGTTGATTGAAAAAGCAGATCCGCGTATTATTGACGTTGAATTGCGTGATATGTTTAAAAAACCGGAATGGCAGGACCAACGCTCGCTTACCTTTAGATTTGTAGTCAGTGATCATGAAAAAACGTTGAGCAAAGAAGAGACAGAAGAAATTGGTAATCGTGCAACTGCAGAATTGATTAAACATGGTGCGATTATACGATGATAAAAAAATATTGGTTCTTTTATTTTCTTTTATTGCTGTTGTTAACTATCGCAGATCGATGCTCCAAGCTGTTTGCGTTAAAAGCATTTGTAGTGCCGTATAAAGTTAATAACTTTCTCTCATTCGAACTAGCATTTAATCGGGGGATTTCATGGGGGCTCTTTGGCTCCGGAAGCGACATACTATTTGCTGTAGTAAATTTGGTTATTATTCTGTTTCTTATCTTTTTTATTATTTATATGAAGCAGCGCTATGAAGATAAACGATCTATCTTTGCAGAATTATTGGTTATGTGCGGCGCATTATCCAATGTATGTGACCGTTTTTATTATCATGGCGTGATTGATTTTATTGTACTATCATTGCACTCTTGGTCATGGCCGGTATTTAATTTGGCAGATGTTTTTATTGTGATAGGCATAGGAATTATGTTTATCCGTGGTTACAAAATATGAAATCAATATGGACTACCCTGGCAACATTAGGGCCGGTAGGCTATATGCGCGCGCCGGGGACCTGTGCGAGTGCGTTAACGCTGATAGTTGTTTATGTATTCAATATGCTACATATTTCATCATCTGTGTATGCCGCTACGTTGACGTTGGCGCTAATAGCAGGTTGGCTTATCATCACTAAGGCATTACGGCACTTGAAGCGATCCGATGATCCTAAAGAGATTGTATTTGATGAGGTCTTGGGTTGTCTGCTTACTTTCTTCGCAGTGCCCATTAATTGGCTGACGCTGTTGATTGGATTTGTGTTGTTTCGCTTCTTTGATATCGCAAAACCATTTGGTATACGATCACTAGAAAAAATTAAGGGTGCATGGGGCATTCTGTTAGATGATCTGGCTGCAGCACTTTACAGTGCATTTGCCTTGCGATTATTACTTTACTTCTTCCATGATTATATATTGTAGGCGCTGGCTGCGCCACGCGCTACGTCTTTATGATGTATTCATTTTTTTAATTACGCATGCGTATAAGCTTGTAACTTCTGTGGTCGCTCCACCATTTTGCGCCGCATGCAAAACATTTTTGTCTGAGCGCGAGCCACTCTGTGACACTTGTTTTTCGAATATAAAACCGGTTGTTTCTAAAACTATTCCTATCACCGATTCTGTTGATCTGACCGTATTTGCATCTGCTGCCTATCGCGATCCATTACAAATTCTGATATTAGCAAAAAATTATGGCAATATTACGGCAGCAACACAACTGGGTGAATTAATCTGGCAATTGACCGATATACGTCATCTTGAATTTGATTATTTAGTACCGATTCCTTTGCATTGGATGCGATATGCCAAGCGTGGCTACAATCAGACAGAAGAAATAGCAGAAGTTATCTCCGCGCGTAGCGGTAAGCCTCTGGTATCGTTACTCAAACGTATCAAAAAGACAGTTTTTCAGGCGCGTTTAACGCATGATGAGCGTGCTGAAAATGCGAAAGAAGCATTTGTATTAAAGGTAAAAGATAAAGATCTTTTTAAAGACAAAACTATTGTACTTGTCGACGATGTAATGACATCTGGGGCGACGTTGCGTGCTGCCGCCCGACAAATTAGATTATTGAAACCGAAGAGAATTATTGCTGTTGTTGCATGTCGTGTTGTTTAGTGACGGGACCAATTTTTTTACCATTTGGTCTTTGTGCGGTACTAGTTGTCTGTTGCTGAGTTGATGATTGAGCCATTGTTATTATAGTTGGTGATATTGAACTCTGCTCAGCTTTTGATTCATGGTCATTTGTGACCGAACTTGCAATGATTGATGCGCGGGTTGTTGTTTTAACAGCAGCCGTTACAGTGATTTGTGGCATAGTAGAAGTTGTCTGTGTTATTCCTTGCGCAGTGGTATGAGTTGGATTATTGGCAGATGAATCTTCGTGCGTTATATCTTTAGATACTATTGTTGAAGGCATAACTGCTGATATTATTGCACCAACTTGTTTTAAATAATTTTTTGCTGCACTCATTATAGCAGGAGCAAGAAAACTATGATTAATTCCGATATTATCTTTTATAGTAGTGATATCATTTTTTCGTATTGCCAACAGCACCGCTCGAGAAGTTGTACTAATTTTTTCTTCTAATGCAAGATCTTCTGGAAGGAGTTCTGAAGGATTTTCTGTTGGTTTTGATGTCGGTATTTCAAGAGTAGAACGAATGTCTTCTTGTTGTTCTTCTAAATATTTTCTAGCAAGCTGAAGTGCTATACGATTGATATTGCCTTTGTTGGCTTGACATAAAGCAATCACGTCCGGCGTATTTTTATCTAGAATAGCACGTATAATGCAGTTACTAGCTCTATATTCTCTAGTGATACAGCTATTAACAGCGTCTTGGTAAGCGGCGTCTTTATTTTCAAGTTTTATATGGCTAGATAATTTTGTATTATGCATGAATTGATCAACCGATGTTTTTCCTACAATCGTAGATATATCGTCGACAAAAGCTGCATTATTTGTATCAAGAGCATATGGCAAAGGATCCGCTGTTTTTTTTGCTGATATGACAGCTCTATTGACACCATCTTTTGCCCATCCTACCCAAGTCTTTTTATTTTCTGCGCTGAAGATTGATGATGATATTAAAAAAGAAAACATACACAAAGATATAGTAAATAATTTCATTGAGTACCTCTTTTTAAAAGAAATGAGATAAAAATTTATCCAATTTTAATAGATTGATTAACTCAAAGCAATAATTTTCGATAAGTATTAAGCGCGAAAAGCTAGTCTTGTAGCTACTTTTATTCTGTGCTAATCTAACAAAAAAATTTTGAGTATCATCTTTTTAAAAAGGAATTGTATGAAAAATACAACATTGTTATCCATAAGTTTGTTATTGTGCGGTTTTATGTTGCTGCCGGGCTGCGCGCTGCTTGACCGTCTTTTTGGCAATAAAACAGAACAAGGTTCTACTATTGATGAATTATCGGGAAGCAAGACTGAAGGTGTATCATGCCCACGCACCAGCACTGGCAGCGTACCAAAAGAAGAAGCTGAATTAACCGGTGATGTAGTGGCAACTATGGGCGGCAAAGCAATTTTGACCAGCCCTATGGTAGAGGCAGAGCTCAAGAAATTTCTTGAGCAAAATCCTCAAGTAAAACAATTTATGGCGGTGATTCCTGATTTTGAGAATAATTTTGTTGAAAATCTCATCAATCAAAAAATTACTGAGCGTTACATTGCTGATAATAAACTTGACCAGTCTGCAACATATCAGGCCGAGCTAGAAGCTATGATTAAAGAAGTTAAGCAGATGTTGAATATGCAAACATTCGTGCAACAATTCCCCGCGACTGCTTCTGACGCTGAAGTACGCAAATATTATGATGAGAACAAAAATGAAATCCCTGAATTGCTTGTTTCCTATGGTGGAACCGCTGCAATGGGTGTTTCTTTTGATTCTCAAGAGGCAGCACAAAAGTTCTTAGATTCTGTAAAGGCTGCTGAAGGCAAGTCTTTTGGCCAAGCTGCAAACGAAGCAGGGTTGAAAGGTAACTTCAGAGACTTTAAATTGGTTAACGCACATAGCGTAGCTATTGACCCTGCAGTACGTACCAAGATTTTAACTATGAAATCCTACCCATCATATGACATTGTGCAAGGTGGCGATAAGAGATATTGGGTTATTTTTGTAGCGTCTCATGAAGAGCCAAAATATAAGCCATTTGAAGAAATTAAAGATATGTTAAGACCGGTTATTGAGCGTGAAAAGCTGATCTTGCGCATCAAAGATGAATATAAGAAGCTTATGCAGCAATATGATGTTAAAATCAACACAGAAAATGTAAACAAGAAGCAAAATGAGCAAAATAAAGTTGATATTATGCAGCAGTTTATGCAGCAGCAAAAACAAGAAGAAGCAGCAGCTCAAAAACCTAAAGCAACTAAACCGGCGAATCAGGCAAAGGTCGCTTAAGGACATAGAGCTTGTGACGCTATGCCCCTCAAGGGTAGGGAATTAGCGCATTGAGTGCTCCATTATTTATGGTATACTAACAGGGAAGTCTATCTTAAGGGTAGGCTTCCCTTATTTATTGCTATTTTTTGGAGTATATAATGAAAAGAGTCATAGTCTTATTAGCCTTAGTTTCCGGCAGCCTTATGGCTCCAGAAATGATAATAATTGATCGCATAGAGGCTACAGTGATTGGGCCTGAGAGCACCGATGTTATTACCCTATCAGATATAAAGCGTCCTGGCATTGACGGAAGAATGCGTCCATTGGATTCCCGAGTTGACGAGCGTAGAATGTACCAAGAAGCGTGCGCATCAAAATTAGTGGATAGCGATGGAGTAGATAAGGCTCTTAAAAATCTACAAAAAGATAATAATTTGTCAGTGGATGCCATGAACCAAGTATTCAGAGACGCCGGCTATTCCCCAGAAGAGGGACGCAAAGAGTTTGAAGTCATGACAGGAGTTAATAACCTCATGGGTATGAAAATGAGCGAGATAATAGTCCCTCATAAAGAAATTGTGGAGCATTACGATAAGAATCCCCAAATGTTAGAAGAATCTTATAATCTTCAAATTGCCCAACTTCCCCTCACTCAGGCACAATCTGCCACCGATTTAAAGCAGCAGCTTAAAGATCATAAAGTTAAGCCGCGTTGGAATGCACCTTATTGGACAGATCGCTCAGAAATGGATGAAAAAAGAGGATTTATTTTTGATATGCCAAAAGGGCAGCTCTATATAGATAAGACTGACAATTCTTATGATTTAATTCGTCTGGTTGATAAAAAAGAGAGGCGTCCTAAGCCACTTGACGATAAGACGTATGGTGAGATTAGAATGCAATTGCATCAACAAAAACAGGGCGAAAAAATACAAACATTACGAGCAGATCTTGATGACAAATTTGCAGTAATTCGTTTTAACAATCAATAGGGTCTGTTGCTTGTTGTGCCTCTTGGCTGAGCAACAGCGTCTTTTCGATCAAAATATCTTTACGTTCTTTTAGCTCGGGCTTATTTTCAAAATAAGTGGTCACCATAGTCTCTAAATCCATATTTACCGACATAAGTGCCCGGCGTTCTCGTACGCTATAAGCACGTACCGGAATAATGCCCACAATATACCACGCAGTAGTACATGCTTTTTGCACTTCTTGCAGTGATACGGTGTCTTTAGTTTCTGATGGTACATGATACACAATTTTTATTACCGCATCGGTAATATCATACTTTTTTATCTCGTTGATTACTTGTTCGGTCTGATTTTTTTCTGCGGTGAGCGTGAGCTCAATCTGTATAAAAGGACGTGTCGGCACTTGTATAAATTCATGAGTAGCTTTGCCTTTTTCAGAGATAGAGACCACACAAAATCCCTTTTCTTCTTTACGTTCACCAAAATCAATACGTTCGATAGAACCGGAATATACTATGGCAGGATAGCCATTAGGATTTAAATTTTGGTAACGGTGCAGATGACCAAGCGCTACATAATCAAACGCAGGCAAGGCAAGTTGTGATGGGAGAAGCAATGGATCGGTCCCGTAAATGGCGCGCTTTTCTGAACCGGAAAAAATACCGGAACTTACCGTTAAATGTGCTGCCAACACTGCGGGCATAGTCAGATCAATCTGCTCTGCAGCATGTTGAATGATCTTTGCAACAAGATCGGAAGAGC
>JAKAUA010000009.1 GCA_021827875.1 bacterium
TAACACGAATTTTTTGTGCAGTTTATATTGCTGCATATTTAAAAAGGCCTCCCTAAAATTGGTTTGTTTTGGAGGCCTTTTATTTTACCATTTTTTTCTCAAATGTGTTTGAACCTGGTCAACAGATTGCTTACCTCATTACCCATTGAGCAAACTCCCTTTCATTGCTCATTTGGACAATACAACACGTGATATACAGTGTTTTGTAGTGCTCGTTGTAATAACAACGCCTTGTTTTAAAATGCCTCTTAATGTCTTCACATCTTCACAGTCAGAATACTGAAACGAGATTATATCCGATTTTTCTATAGTAAATACCTTCAAACTTATGGCCGAATCCATTATTACTTGCGTCGGGTTTTCAATCATCATACATTCCAACCGTATCTTCTCCTGAGGCAATGATACTGATGCTTCCATTGCCCATGCAGCATTTCCTAATAAAAGCAAGAGGGTTATTATACAGAAATATCTCATATAAACTCCTATATTTTATACTTGCCGCGCAATTCACGTGATGTTTCACGCTTAATATCGCGCTCTTTTAATTCCTGTTTCTTACCCGCTGCTTTTTTATGCTTAGCCAGGCCAACGGATACTTTTACCAGATTGCGATCATTTAAATAGAGCTTTAAAGGGACAAGTGTCACCCCTTTTGATGAAACTTCGCCCACCAAACGAGAAAGTTCTTTGCGATGCACTAATAGCTTGCGACTACGACGTGCAGCCTCTTCGTTCTGGCGATATGCTTTTTCATACGGGGTAATCTGCATATTAATAATAAAGAGTTCGCCATTATGAATATTGGCAAATGCCCCAATGAGCGAAGCATGGCCCGCACGGATTGATTTTACCTCATCACCGGTAAGTACAATCCCCGCCTCGATGGTGTCCAGGATTTCATAGTCATGAAAGGCTTTTTTGTTTTGTGTTATGATTTTCATGTAAATCTTTAAAAATAGAAATTTTAGTTTTTAAAAGAGTAACAAAGAGTAAGAGTGCGTGCAATAAAGGATTTAATGAGTCGTTCTAAAATTCAGATGTAGCAATCTTTGAAAAATAAGACAATTTAGGCTATTCTAACAACAGCCCGACATAGCCTCTCGGCGGCCTGTGCGCCGAAGCTTGCCGAGATCGAAATCCCGGATAAGCGTAGGCGTACGACGTGGCTAAAAATAAAACCTAGCGTAAAAAGGAATTTCTCATGATAAAACAAACTATCCTTTTCTGCTTAGCCGGCTCATTTTTTTGGGCCAACTCTCTTGCCGCACACTTTGAACAAAAATTGCTCGTAGGATCAGTGCAGTTTCCAAAGACCATAGAAAGCATGGAAGACATATGCATCTATTATGGCGGAAAGAAAATAAATACCGAGGTTGACCGCGAAGGCAGACGCATCTCTTTTTCTCTCTCAGAAAAAAAACATCGCACTATATTCTACTTATTGGTTGTAGATTGCGCCAATATGAGCATGCAAACGACAGATACCAACACGGTCCAATATTTAAAGACGGTACCCAATGAACCCTATAAATTCTATATTCTTGAACTTATTGACGGTATTGATAAAAATGAAAAATCATACTGGCGCATAAAACAAACCCGTTTATCTGATTCAGGACACATACCTGATGATGCTATTATTGTCTGCTACAATCCCGACTTTGTTGAAAAAATAGAAGGCGGCAGTGAGCTTGAGTTTCCTAAGATTTATATTAAAGAAGATATTCTCTCGATCGTTGGCTCAGACAGCCTCTTGCATGATCAAACAGTGCAAGCACTCTTGTCATCTATCGATTACAATTCACTCCACAGCTCTATTAAGCATCAAGTCAAACAAAATATTGCTTTAAAAACTATTATTATTGCACCGGAAAATTAATCGCTTTATGAATATCATCTTGGGCATCGAGTCATCATGTGATGAGACTGCAGCGGCTATTTATCATCAAGAAAAGGGCATCATTGCTCATGCATTATTCTCACAAATCGCATTGCACAAAGAATTTGGCGGTGTAATTCCCGAAATTGCATCACGCTCTCATCTGGAAAAAATAAATAGCATTGTGCAAGAAGTCCTCGATCGCGCAAAAATAACATTAACTGATATAACAACAGTCGCTGTCACCAGCAAACCGGGACTGCCCGGTTCTCTATTGGTCGGAGTCAGCTTTGCCAAAGCATTGGCTCTTGCACGCAACATTCCTATTATTGGCGTTAATCACTTAGAAGGACATGTCTTCTCCGCCTGCATCGAAAATCAGGTACCATTTCCTCATCTGTGCATTACTGCATCAGGTGGTCATACCAGCATGTACCTTGTACATGGTTTTGGTGACTATACTCTAGTCGGCGAAACTCTTGATGACGCTGCCGGCGAAGCTTTTGATAAAATTTCAAAATTATTAAATTTGGGATACCCCGGCGGCCCGATTATAGAAAAGTTGGCATCAGAAGTAGCATTTGAAGATTTTTTCCATTACACGCGCGGTAATAGCAAAACGACAGATTTTAGTTTTTCCGGTCTTAAAACAGCCGTGTTGTATGACTTGGTTGCTCGCGGGGCGTATGATATGAAAGTAAAAAAATTTTTAAAAGAAGATGATCTTTATTTTAAACAGCAAGTTGCCAGTTCTCTGCTGGTAGCTATTACAGAGATTTTTAAAAATAAAATTAGCCTCGCACTCAAACTGCACCCGGAAATTAAAGCAGTCACTTTTGTCGGTGGTGTTGCTTGCAATAAATATATAAAAAGAGAGCTCACGCAGTTGGCACAAAAATTAAATGTTGCCTTCTTTACTCCATCACCAACTTATTGCACTGATAATGGCGCAATGATTGCATTTGTTGGCAATTATATGGCTGCAAAAGGACAATTCTCTGATCTTACGCTAGATATTCTGAAATAAAATAGGGCGCTGTTTTTGGCGCCCTCTAAATATTATTTTTTCAAAAATATACTGTAATTATAATGATGCTTTGGAATGCTCCAATAAACCTCTGATATTGACTCTCCTTGTCTTCGCGCCAACTGATTCTAAGGCAGCTTGATCCTTCACAACTGCATCATAAATATTTCGTTGTATTGGATCGGATAAAACCATAGATGCATTGTTTACTTTACAGAATTCATTCTTATCGCCATCTTTATCAGGATGTAATTTTGATAAAAGTCTTTTTGCTTTTGTCTTAATGGTCTCTTGGGAGGCATCAGAGCCTAAATCAAGATCACCGTAGTAATCGGTGCTTCTATATGCCTTAATCTGAGCCATCTCATTATAATGGCGCGACAACCTGACGCGTATAAATGCATCACGCTCTTCTTGATATCTTTTATCATCCTCACTGCGATGTGTATTATTGATGGCGCCTATTACGATTTTCCATCCTAACAAAGAATAACAAGCATCAACCTTTTTTAAACATTTTTTTGATTGGCTTATTAAAGAGTTTATATCATCACATAGATCCTTAATATCTAGGAGGCTAATATTAAGTTCGCTATCTGTATCTGTTAGGCGCTTTTTATAAAACTCGTTTTCAATGACTTGCTTATTATGGTGTCGTTCTTTGGCAAGTACAAGCAGTGCAAGTAGCACAGTACTTCTGTATGCATCGGCCGGCACAAATCCTGCCGCTTGATAATGACTATTTGTGCTTTCAATTATTTCAGAATCGCAATATTGTTGCTCATCTTCCGGAGGTAGCACAATAGCATCGCGACGCTCTTGCAAATGATGAGCCTGTAGAGCCAAAGTGCGTAGCATCTTCATGTTATTTTCTCTCTCTACAATTACTCCTGGAAGCCACTTTTTATAAATCAAGTAGAGAGAACTACCAATACCTATTGCCGCCGCACCAGCAATAATAAATGGCTTCTTCAAGCTCGATAAAAAAGATTTTTCTTCAGAATAAATAAACGAAAAACTTCCCATTAAGGAAAGAACTAAAAGAAAATTAGCAGTTCTTTTCATAATCGCAATAACCTCGATAAAAATTTCTAATAGTACAATATTATAATGTCTGCTCTTAAAGTCAATAAAAAAGAGCTCAGATAAAAAATCTGAGCTCTTTTTTCACATTCTTATCAACTAGTCAACTAGCTATTGCCGTTTGTTGTTCCGGCTGTTTTCTTGTTGATCGATTCAAGAAACTCTTCGTTTGTTTTATGTTTCTTCATCTTATCAATCAAGAATTCCATGCTTTCAATAGCATTCATGGTAGCAAGGAACTTTTGCATCACCCAGACTTTGTTCAAGACATCTTCTGTCTGCAACAATTCGTCACGGCGAGTGCCGGAGACAAGCAAGTCAAATGCAGGGTATACACGGCGATTTGCAAGTTTGCGTGTCATATGCATTTCCATATTACCGGTACCTTTGAATTCTTCGTAAATTACTTCATCCATACGAGAACCGGTATCAATTAATGCAGAAGCTAGGATAGTTAACGAGCCACCTTCTTCTGTATTACGCGCTGCACCAAAGAATCGTTTTGGTCTTTGCAATGCAGTTGCATCAACGCCACCGGTTAATACTTTGCCCGATGCCGGTGCAATAGTATTATAAGCACGTGCGAGACGAGTTAAAGAATCAAGGATAATAACCACGTCCTTGCCTGTTTCAACCAAGCGTTTTGCTTTTTCAAGCACAATTTCAGCAACTTGTACGTGACGATCAACTGATTCATCAAAGGTAGAGCTAATTACTTCTGCGGTAGTGCCTTTTACCGTACGCTTCATATCAGCAACTTCTTCAGGACGCTCGTCAATAAGAAGCACAATTAAGTATACTTCCGGATGATTTGCAATAATGGCCTGAGCAGTTTCTTTGAGCAATACCGTTTTACCGACCTTTGGCTGTGCAACGATTAATCCACGCTGCCCTTTACCAATTGGGGTAAATAGATCCATAACACGGGTAGAGATTACCGCAGGATCATACTCAAGATTGAACTTTTTCAAAGGATGTTGTGGCGAGAGGCGGTCAAAGTTAAGACGATCTTCATTTTGAGACGCATCAATAAAGTTAACTTTAGTAATTTTTAATAAAGCAAAATATTTTTCGCCATCTTTTGGCTTGCGAATAACACCGGTAACCGTATCGCCCGTTCTTAAATTAAAGCGTCTGATTTGCGACGGAGATACATAGACATCATCAGGTCCGGATACATAATCAAACTTTGATGAACGTAAGAAGCCAAAGCCATCCGGTAATTTTTCTAATACCCCTTCAACCTCTATTTCAAGATCGGGATGCGCTTCAACAACTTTAATTCTTTTTATAAGTTCATCTTTGCTCATTAATACAGCACCAACAATACCTAAGCGACGTGCATATAAATTGAGCTCAGTCAAAGAAAGTGTTTCTAGCGCAATTTTGCGTTGTTCCATTGGTCTTTGTTGAGCTTGTTCACCGCCTTCACGCTGAGTGTCAGCATCTGAGACTACTTCGCCCATTTCTCTGCTTTGGGGATTTTGTTGTGCATTACGATCGCGATAACGCTGATTTGACCGTCCTTGTGCATAGGGATGACGACCACTGCGACGCTGTTGTCTCTCAGGAGCTTGTGTTTGCTGAGGCGCTTCGGCTTTTTGCGCCGGAGATGCTACCTGCTCATTATCACGATGTTCATCGTGAGGGATAGTTGTCTCATCAAGATCTCGCTGATGACTGGTCAACTCAGTATCATGCTCATCCTTAGGGTCATACGGTTTCGCTTGAACTACTCGTGGATCTTGAGCGCTCATTAAAAGCTCCTTTGAAAAGAGAAAGAATAGAAGATTATCATTGAAAAAATCCTTTAGAATGGATAGTTACATCTAGAATACGCTTTACAGAACTATGCGATTTCTAGTTACTAAAATACAGACATATATGTTTGTATACTGCGGCATGCAGCACAACCATATATTATTTATTTAAATTCTTGCGAAAATGCATTTCATTACTGTCAATATGTTTATATTTGACCACAAAGCGATGGTCATTGTTAGTGTTGCATTCATTATAAAATGATGTCAACGGAAAAAATAAAGCACATTTTTTTTAATAGAGTAGATACAAATAATTTTTGCATCTACTCATTATACCTGTGCGCCGTAGTCTGCCAAGCCGGTAGGCATGGATAGACGAAGGCGGATTAAAGTCAAAATAGGAAAAAACAAATTATTATTTTTGTTCTTTAGAAAGCGCCATCATAATAGGGCTTGCGATATAAATAGATGAATAGGTACCAAATAATATACCTACCATCAAGGTCAATGAAGTATCTCGCAATACTTGCCCACCCAATACAAACATAGCCCCAACCGCCAACAATGTTGACAAGCTGGTTAAAATCGTACGACGTAATGTTTGATTCAATGTAGTATTTACAATAGTACGCAGAGACGAACCACGCATTTTACTCATATTAGTTCTAATTTGCGAGAAAATTACAATGGTATCATTAATGGAGTATCCCAATACTGCCAAAATAGCAACAATAACATACGGAGATATTTCACGATTAAAAATCATTAACACAAGCAACATTGCTACTACATCGTGAATGAGCGCTACGACCGCGCCCAACGCAAAACCAACCGACAAAGTACGTATCGCAATATACACAAGCAAGAGCAAGAAGGTGATTAATACTGCGCGTACCGACTGCCAACGCAATTCAGATCCAACCGCAGCACCAACGCCTTCGCTTTGTAGCACAGTAACAGAAGTATCTTTACCTAAGTTTTTTTGTACTTCTGCACGAATCTTTTCTGATAAACCTTTGGCATCATTTGAAAACTGCTTAACGCGGACAATTAATTCGTCATTATTGTCTGAGAATTGGCGAATAGATGCACCTTCCCAGCCAGCCTTTTCAATTATTTCTTTTAAATCAGCTACGCTCACCGGTTTTGAAAACTTCAAAATACATTGAGTTCCGCCGGTAAATTCAACGCTGTAATTAAAAACGGAACCTTGAGTGGCATATTTATAATAACCAAACCCTATGCCGCAAATAATCATAGCCACTGACGCAGAGAAGACAATCCATTGATATTTCAGAAAATTAATCATAAATACTCCCATTGGCGCAATAAGGGCTCTATAGCTTCACCTATCTGCCAAAAACCTTTTTATCATTAATGTATGGAATAGATCAGTACCGATACTTATTTATTGAGCTGCGAATACAGAAACGTAACGGCGGCCTTTTGGTCCCCAATGGAACTTAATAACGCCCGCACCTTCTGCAAACAAAGTATCATCGCTGCCACGACCAACACCCTTGCCAGCATGGATACGAGTGCCGCGTTGACGAACGATAATTTCACCGCCTTGAACGCGATGACCATCAAAGATTTTACAGCCTAGTCGTTTGCTTATACTATCCCGGCCATTACTTGTACTACCGCCGGATTTACTCGTTGCCATCGTTGTATCCTTGTAATAAAGAACTCATTGTTTGCTTATTATTTTTAGCTATTTTTCTCATGAATATGAGAGTTTTACTAAAAGATTTGTAGCGTTACCTGCGTAACGTACAGCTATTAGTATGGCTTCCCTTGAAAAAATGTCAATATTATATGGTTTTTATTTGATTCATTTTCCAGAACAAATTGATGCCCCACCCTACCATTTACCCACCGACCCATTCTTGCAATTTTTATAAAAAATTTTATAATAGAATTAATTATCTGAGTTGTTAAAAATGGAGTTTTTTACAGTGAAAAGATTGTATTCATTGTTCTTATTTATCTTTACAGCATCCTCATATGGCGCTCTGTTTTCTCGCTCTGATGTACAAAAATCTTTTGTGCTTTCTCCTTCTTATAAAGAAACATACAAACAAAAACTGATTGACTCACCTCTAAAATCTAAAGGTATCACGACTCATCTTGCAGCAGCCTATAAAGACACTGGACTACAAGAAAGCGTACAAAAAGTAGAAGAAAAGAATAACAATGATGCCAAGTTTAAATCAAAGGGCCTTACAACATTACTTGCATGCCTGAGCAATGAAAAAGTACGCGTGTTGGGCTCAGAAATGAAATATAATTTAGCGCTGCTCAACAACCTTGCTTCCCGTGATGGACGATTTGTAGTTGGAAGCGATAGCTATCAGGTGCTAAAACAAGATATTGAGACTTTTTTACACGATAACCCTGAGTGGGTAGAAGAAGAAATTCTTGAAATTTATAAACAAGCATCTGACGAAGAATATAGCTATCAATATTATAAGGAATATAATAAGAAAACATTCTGGAAAGTCCAGGTGGAAACGAAAGCACGTGATAATAAATTTGCATTTGAACGTCTCCTTTCTCAGATACCATCGGTAGAACAATATATTGCTAGCTGTTTTATTGACAATATTGAGACAATAACATCACGTTCATATACAGGTAGATCAACAAATGAGATTTACACCCAATTATGCAAAGATAAAAGCTTTGTTGAAAAATTGGCAAAAAAACTTGCTAACTCACGGGTTTATACTCGGATGCTTCCCGAATATCGATATCAAGGCATTTGCTCATTAATTGAAGAAAATCCTCAACTATTAAATGCTATGGTTACCTCTGCACTTGCAAGTGGTGATCTTGAGCAACTCGACAATTTTCATGGTCTAACCATTAAGAATGACAATTTAATGCAAGAAATAAGAACTGGATTCAGAAAAATAATATCTGAAAACGACAATGACGCCGTACAGCGCTTTCCTCAATCTCCTACAGCAAAGCATATTGTTGCATTTGAACAACAAACAGGTATGCTGCCACTCGAATACTCACTTCATGGTTCTTTTCATGGATTAACAAAGGACCTCTGTCTAGTCAAGCTTCACAATGCTATTATGAGTAAAGAAGTACAACTTAAAAATCAAGGATATTATACTTTTTTTCATGGGCAGAAATGGGAGTACCAATTACATGCCTCCTGGCATACTAAACTTCGTAAAATTACTAATAATAGTAAAACTAAAGATTTTAGATCGGAA